>NZ_JAGXGF010000189.1 GCF_024636815.1 Marivirga sp. | reverse complement strand
TTGGTAGCCTTAATGCAAAGCACCGAATTGATGAGAGTTCCTGATGAACATGAGCAATTTGTAATGAAATTCAGCAAGACCTTAAGCCTGGAAAAAATAGCTCAAATGAATGAAATCCTCAATAAAGCAATCTATTATTTAGAAAGAAATGCCAGTGCCAAAATGACTTTACTTAATGTTTCATTACAATTATCTGCTATTTTAAGACGGAAAGCCTAAGGCTTTTTTTCTTTTAACCACAGAGATACACAGAGAATATCGCAAAGTACACTGAGCAGAAGCCCTATTTAAATTGAAACAATTCTTAATCATAAATAAAAAAACAGTTCTCTTTGTGTAACTCAGTGTAAAACTCTGTGAACATTGTGGTTAAAAAAAAGAGGTTTATAAATCAGTAAACCATGCCGAAGATCTGATACAATTCTTGGTCTTTACCCCTAATTTCCGAAACCACTCTTAAACCGTTTTCGGTTTCTTCTATCTTCACTAAACCGTAATTTAGCTCATTTACTAACTTTCCAATTCTATGTTGATTGGGCTCTTGTGGGGCATTTTCCCATACATGAGTTAATCCACTTGAAGTTACATCAATTAATGGATAGTTTAAACCTTCTACTTGCATGCTTGAAATTTCTGCTATATGCCTATCCCCACTTAAAAACAAGGTTCCTTCAGGCTGCTTTTCTTGTACCAAATCAAATAGTCTTTGCCTTTCCTGTGGGAAGTTTGCCCATTTCTCATAATCATGATCTTCAGGTATAAATTGAATTCCGCTAGCAATTATAAATAAAGAAACCTTCTCATCGGACAGCTGATCTTCCAACCAAGCCCACTGCTCCTCTCCTAATATTGCTCCCTCTTCATTTTTTTGATATACTCTATTAATACGCTCTAAATCATCTCTATGATATCTCGCATCCAACAATATCACTTTGATCGTATGAGATTTCCAGTTCAAGTCATATGAAGAATAAACACCTTTTCTATCTCTTCTTTTATCATCCTCAGAAACATCAAAGAAATCCAAGAATAACCCTTGACTCTCTTCTTTGTATGGGTATTCTTTTCCAGCATCATTTTTACCATAATCATGATCATCCCATACACCTATTACAGGCATCTCAGATCTTAATTTTTTGTAGTCTTCTTGATTTTTTTGTACTTCATATTTCTCTTCTAAGACTTGCATATCATCTGTATCACCATAAATATTATCTCCCAGAAACATAAATAAATCTGGATTATGGTTCATGATGGGTTGCCATAAAGGCTGTTCTAAATTTTGGCGATTGCAAGAACCAAATGCTAAGGTCAAAGTCTCTTTATCCTCAAATTCAAAGATCTGATCTTGAGCAAAAAGGGAAGAAAAAGTTAATGTAATGAGTATTGGTAGAAGTATTAGCTTTCGCATAATTATAGTGCGTTTATTTTTTGTCAGATTGCTAATTTATAAGATTAATAAAATAAAACCTTTCTAATAAGATTAAGTTTTTGATAATTTGAAGAAAGGGGGTTAAGAATAGCTTTATACTTTTATAAAATTGAAGGTTAAAAATCTTGTAAATCAAAACCTGACAGGTTTTAAGTGCATATAAGATAGACTATAATTAAGGAGCTACTATTTTAAATAACATATTGATTCTTTCTGAATCATAAAGATTTAAGGCTTGCTGTAATCTTCTGGATGCCAATCTGTAATCGTTATTCTCAATAGCTATCAAGCCTTGGTTAAAGAATTGCAAAGCACTTAATTGTCTTAAGCTTATTTCTTTATAAATGGTCTTAGAATTTGCTTGACCATATACTAAATTACCAATAGCTTCATTTTGATTCAGTTGAGAAGAATTAACATCAGGTAAAAAATCTGCTTTAAATTCTTTTACTTCTTCTGCATTATATACAAATCCATTTCGAGGATCAGTAGTTTCCAATATAAATTCTTGATTATTCACTTTAGCAATAATGAAAACATGATAATCAGTTTCAATTATACTATGCTCAATATCAAAATATTTCAACAAAACAGAATAGGTGATACTTGCGGAAACACAATCATAACTTCCCGACTCCAACAAATTAATAAATGTTGTCCCCTTATTGTATTCCTTTAAAAGCTTTTGGTGTGTTTTATAAAAAAGATATTCCAAAAAATATTCGGCATCAGTACCAGCCTTTCTTTCCAATTTTCTTACCAAACTATTCCACTGAATATGATTCTCAAATTTTTCAACGGAAGATATGAAAGCAATATCATTCAATAATTCTTCATTCTTCGGATTAAAATTCTGAGCATTCACTGTAGAAGGAAGGCTCAAAATCATTATTATCAAACCGAAAAGGATGACTTTTAAATAGTTTCGATATGGTGTTAAGACTAGTTTCAATATTAACGAATTGTTAACATATAACGATTAAGCATTACATAAAGTTAACAATTAATTAATAAAAATAATAAAAAGGTAATATAAAAGATGAAATTAAATCTTTTTAAGCTACTGGCTGTTAGTTTTTTATACTGGCCCTTAACCAATTTCTATAAATCATTCACATGCTTAAGGTAATAATCTGCTTGTGTTAACAACTCTTCTTTTTCATCATTAGATTTCTTATCCCACGTTCTGTACATCATGGCAACACGCTGATTTTTTTCTAGCTTATCACGATGTGTGTTATAGAAATTCCAGTACAGACTATTAAATGGACAGGCCTTATCACCCGTTTTCTTTTTATGGTCATAATGGCAATTAGAACAGTAATTGCTCATTTTATGCATATAATTAGCACTGGAGAGATAAGGCTTTGAACCTACAATCACCATCTGCAAATTGACTCATACCTCGTGTGTTGGTTATCTCTACCCACTCAATGGCATCTATATAAATTCCCAGATACCATTTATTGACTTCATCTGGATCGGTCATATTAATTAAAGCAAAATCCCCTGTTACCATCAAGCGCTGAATGTGATGAGCATAAGCTTCCGATTAGGATTGTTTGATGGATTTCTCCAAGCACTTCATTTTGGTTTCACCTGTCCAGTAAAAATCAGGAAGTTTTCTTTCGTGTTCGAAGTAATTTTTTGTTGCATATTCAGGCATTTTCGCCCAGTAAATCCCACGCATATATTCACGCCAGCCAATTACTTGCCTAATGTAACCTTCCACCTAGGCTATATTGATTTTATCTTTGTCCTCTTCCCAGGCTTCAATAATCTTTTCTACCAACTCTTTTAGGCTAATCAATTTAGAATTTAATGCAAATGAAATTCTGGAATGGAACAAAAATTTCTCCTCCGTATGCATAGCATCTTGGTAAGTACCAAAATAAGGTAGTAATTCTCTGCAAAAATAGCGAGCAAATTGCAAAGCCTGCTTTCTATTAATCGGCCAGTGAAAATTATCTTTATCAATACTTCCAATAGTCTTTATTTTAGCACTTTCGATATCTTCTACTACTTCAGAAACATCGGTTTTATAGCTTTAAGCCGGTGGAATGGGAACTTCTCCTTTATACTTATTCCGGTTATCATGATCAAAATTCCATTTTTCCCCCACAGGATCTTTTCCATTCATGAGAATATCATAATCTTTTCTCATTTTCCTGTAGAAGTTCTCCATCAGGAATTGTTTTTTACCTTTAAAAAACTCTGCTATATCATTTCTTTGGGTGAGAAAATGTTCTGTATCGATTGCATTAGTAGAAATAGAAATCTCTTCGCATAGTTCTTTCAACTGCTCGTCTATCTAACCTATATTCATCGGGCAACAAATATTCAAAATGCTTAAAACTATGCTCACTGATAAGATTCTTAATATTTTTTGGTAAAGACTGCTCATTATTAGCATCATTTATTCTTAAATAGATGAAATCATGACCTTTACTTTTCATCTCATCTGAAAATGCTCTCATCGCAGAAAAAAAAGCAGTTACTTTTTGAATGTGATGGGTAACATAGTCGGTTTCCTGACGCATTTCCATCATCACATAAACCACATCTTTATTCACCTCTGAAAACCAGAAATGTCTTTCATTTAGTTGATCACCTAAAATTAGCCGTAAGGTCTTTTCAATAATTTCTATTTAAATATCAACTTCATGATTTAGTAATTGTTAATAAAAGAGATGCAATAATTGTAATAAAGAAAGATTAATGGAATTAATCCTAAAATATTAATTGAATACCACACCTTATTCTTTTCCTATCGTTATTATTTATAAATTTACTTAGTATAAAAGCAAGATTAAATTATGAAAAAGCTATTAATCATCCTAGGAAGCATAATCGCACTTTTTGTTTTGACCATCGTTTTAGTCCCTATTCTATTTAAAGATAGAATAGTTTCTGCGGTTCAGACAGAAATCGATAAATCCATTAATGCACAGGTAAATTTCGACCCTTCTAAAATTGACATCTCTTTGTTATCAGATTTTCCTAATCTGACCTTAGGTGTTCGGGATTTTTCTATCACAGGAAATGACACTTTTGAAGGTGATACCTTATTTGCTGCAAAGGATTTTTCAGTTGAAATGGACATAGTTGCCATTATTAAAGGAGATCCATTAAATATTAAAGGTATTATGTTGGATCAACCTCTAATTAATATTTTGGTATTAGAAGACGGCTCCGCAAATTATGACATCACCTACCCTTCTGAAGATGCCGAAGAAGAAACCACATCAGATGAAGAGATAAAACTTGGAATTGACCATTGGGAAATCATAAATGGCAGAATCAATTATTATGATCAAATGAGTGATGTGGCGATTTCTCTTATAGGTGTAAATCATGAGGGAAATGGCGATTTTACCCAGACTGTATTTGATATGCAGACACAAACTACAGCAGAAGATTTTTCTTTTGCCTATGATGGTGATGTATATGTGGCCCATAAAACTCTAAAAGCTGATTTGTTTTTGGGAATGGATTTAGACAGCATGAAATTTACTTTTAAAGATGCTAAAGCAACATTGAATGAGTTTCATTTAAATTTTGATGGCTTTTTTGCCATGCCTACCGATGATTATGAAATGGACATCAACTTTGCTACCACTGATACTGAATTCAAAAATATTCTATCATTAGTGCCCGGTATGTATGCTGATGGTTTTGAAGATCTAGAAACCAAGGGTGAATTTGATTTTTCAGGATTTGTAAAAGGAATTTATAACGAAACAAGCATGCCTGGTTTTGCAGTAGATTTGGTGGTGAGAGATGCTTTTGTGAAATCTCCGGATGTTCCGCTTCCAGTTGAAAAAATCGCAATGGAAATGCATGCCGAATCCAAATCGGGCGATATGTCAGATGGGTTTCTGGAAGTAAAAGATTTCGGATTGACTATTGACAAAGACCGATTTACTGCCAAGGCAAAGGTTAATAATTTTGATTCTCCAAGCTGGGATTTAAGCATGCAAGGCGCCCTTAATTTAGATATTATCTCTTCAATTGAACCTTCTCAAGATTTCAAAATGGGTGGAATTATCAATGCTAATATAAATTCTAAGGGTTCTTATGCAGATGTGGAAAATGAGGATTACTCCAAACTGCAAACCACAGGCGATCTTAAAATGCAAAACTTTTCTTATGCCGAGAAAGGTGCTCCAGATTTTATCATATCAAATGCTGTTATGGATTTCAATCCTGAATCAATAAATCTAACCACACTAAAAGGAAACTATGGTAAAAGTGACTTCAGCTTAAATGGAAGCCTGAGCAACTACATCGCTTATGCCATTGACGACAGTGCGGTAATCAAAGGAAATATGAAATTGACTTCCACTCTATTGGATATTAATGAAATGATGGGAGTATCAGAAGAAGATGAAACTTCTGAAGATACTACCGCCATGGAAGTAGTTGTAATTCCAAAAGACATTGATTTCATCTTTGATGCTACAGCACAAACAATCACTTACGATAATTTCATAATGAAAAATGCGGTAGGTCAAATAAAAGTGAAAGACGGAATCTTGACGCTTGATCCTCTGAAAGTGGATATGCTGGATGGTTATATTAAAATGACAGGTCTATATAATAGCCAAGATGAATATGATCCTAAATTTGATTTCCGATTGGACGTTTCAAATTTGAGTATCCCGGAAACATATAAAAATGTGATAACTGTGCAAAAGTTTGTACCGATCGCTCAAAAAATGGAGGGTAAATTCAGCACAGATTTTTCAATAAACGGATTATTAACACAAGAGATGATGCCAGACTTTTCTACCTTATCCGGTAGTGGGGTTATCAATATTGTGAATGCCGCAGTAAAAGACTCTAAAGTAATCAAAGGGGTTACTTCTCTTTCAAAATTAGATAATACCAATGAAGTAGTGCTTGATGATGTAAGGGTACAGGCTGAAATTAATGATGGAAGATTGAGCGTAGAACCATTTGATGTAAAGATGGGGAAATATAAAGCCACTATTGACGGCAGCACCGGTTTGGAAGGAGATCTTGCTTATAATTTACAATTAAATGTTCCAACCGGAAGCATCGGTCAAGCAGCCAATTCTGCTATATCTGATTTATTAGGTAGTAATGTAAATGCCGTTGGTAATTCTGTAAATCTTAACTTCAATATCAGAGGTACCTATGATGACCCAAAAATTGGATTAGGAAAAACAACAACCGAAGGAGGAAGTTCTATTACGTCATCTGTGAAAGATCAACTAAGTGATAAAATAGATGAAGGCAAAAAACTACTGAAAGACTCAGCAGAGGCTACAATTCAAATAGCAAAAGACAGTGCAAAATCAGAAGCGGAAAGATTGAAAAAGAAAGCTGAAGAAGAGGCCAGAAAGAAAGCTGAGGAAGAAAAAGAAAAGCTGAAAGACAAAGCCAAAAATAAGTTGAAAGACATGTTTGGAGATGGGCGATGATTTGGTTGGTGTTCTGAAATTTTAATAAAATTATAAAATATGAAACCACTTTTATATGTAGGGATTTTTGTATCCCTACTTTTATTGTATGCTTGTTATGGCTCTCAACATACAGAAAGTAAAAATGAGCAAAATATATCACTCAAAATAAAAGATTCAGTTAGTGTTGATATTTTCGCTGACCCTTTGCTTGCGGGAGTAAGCAAAAGAGGATATAGAATTTTGTTTCTTAATTGGGCATCAGAGGAATATATCACAATCAATAGAGAGGGTGAAATTTTAGGGAGATTTTCTAAAAATGAAGATGTGCCTGATAATCCTGGTTTTCTATTCCGTTTGCCTGGATTAAGAAATTCCAAAGAAGTTGTATTATACGGAATGAACGGAATTTTTTATTTTGATATAAAAGGGAAATTAATTCGAAAGCAAAAAAGTCCAGCGCCTAGTAATGCTGGAATAATGGCAGGCTTAATTGGAAGGAACATCAAATTCACCCAAGCCAATGGAGAGGAGTTTATGCTATTCAACACTCTAAGAAATTTTGACAGCTATCCTGGAGAGGAAGAATATTATGAAAAATTCAAAGGCATTGAATTAGTGCAAATAGGTAAAGACATTTCCTATAATTTAGGTCAAATTCCTGATAGCAGTATTTTTCGAGCTGGAAAAGCTTACTTTTCTTCTGATTATGATCCTGTTGCCCATCTTGAAAACCAGAAATTTTATTTAGCTTTTGCTGGTGAGCCAATCTTATACCAATATTCACTAAATGCTGATTTTAGCCTCTCGCCTGATACGGCAATAAATTTAGATGTTAAAATGCATTTGCCCATAGAAGGCTTTCCATTGAATGAATTCAATAAAGGGAGTGTTACATTTCGAGGTGACATCTCAGCCATTAGACAAATTGAAATTTTAGGTAAAAATATTATAATAAATTATAGTCCAGGAATCCCACAAGAAGAAGTTGAAGAGGTTAAAGAGCAGTATCCTGATGATTTTCAATTAGGCTATAGAAAACTGAGGGAAAAATACCATTCTCAGATTTTAATTCTTGACAAAATAACCCATCAGCAATTGGCAAATCTTAAATTTCCTGAAAATGCTTCTACTGAAGGCTTTATTGTGAATGATGAAGGCTTATGGTTTCAAAGAAAGGAGAACTTTGAAAAAGAGGAGGATTTTGTAAGGTTCTATTTATATAGGTTAGTGAAATATTAATTATCAGGTATTAAAAAAACAAAACTATATACTGAATAACGATTGGACGGTAAAAAACCGTCAACCCGCAGGCAGGTATCAAAAACCCATTTTCTCATACCATGCATAGACCTTCTTCAAGCCTTCTTTGAACCTAACTTGTGGTTTATAGCCTAAAAGATTTTCTATTTTAGAAATGTCTGCTTTGGAGTGCTTTACATCACCTGGTCTTTCAGGCCCATAGCTGGGATCTAGATTATTGCCACTGATATCTTTCAACAAGCCTATCATATCATTCAAACTCATCTGATCGCCACAAGCTACATTATAGATCTGATTTAAGGCTTCTTTATTTTCAGTAAAAAGCGCTAAATCATTCGCATGAACAGCATTTTCCACAAATGTGAAATCTCTGCTGGTTTCTCCATCTCCATTGATGGTTGGCTCATTACCATGAATATAAGCTTTACAGAAAATAGGAATTACAGCTGCATAAGGATTATCAGGATTTTGTCTCGGGCCGAAAATATTAAAATAGCGAAGCCCAACAAAATTCAATCCGTAGGTCTTTTGGAATACTTCAGCATAAAGCTCAACAGCATATTTGGTTACTGCATAAGGACTTAATGGTTTTCCAATAATATCTTCCTGTTTTGGTAAATTTGGGCTGTCTCCATAGGTACTGGAAGAACAAGCCAACACCACTCTATCAATGTTATTCTGAACTGCTGCATACAAAATATTCACTGTCCCGTCTATATTGACTTTAGTGCTTTGCATGGGGTTTTCAATAGATCTTGGAACAGAACCTAAGGCTGCTTGATGACTGATTAGATCAAAGCCTTTGGTGAGTTCCAGCATTTTATCATAATCGCAAATATCTTCTTGGAAAAACTCAAACTTCGGATGATTTTCAAATTCTTCGATATTGCTATAGTATCCGTTAGAGAGATTATCAATTACCCTTACCTTTTCAACTCTATCATCATTCAAGTATTTTTCAACTAAATTTGAACCAATGAATCCTGCTCCTCCTGTAATTATGATTTTCTTTTGCGACATGCTGTAATAAGATTATGTGAGTGCAAAGATAAGAACTATGTTCATTTAGGCTTAGAAATGAGTGTTAAACTTTAACTATTGAAAAAATAACTTGGAGCTTACTCCTCCACGAACTCTTGCCACTCTCTGAAAGCATCTTCTTTCATCACTTTGGCCATTTTCACTTGACCTCCTTTATGTTTATTGGTATCATTCCATTCTAAAAATTTATCAGCTGAAATTAAGCTTACTTTCACGTCTTTCAATGCTTTGTCTCTTGCTACCTTGTAATTCTTATTACTGTTTTTCAAATGCTCATCCAGATGCTCACGGATAGCTTCCTCATCAAGACTATCTTTAACTTCATCCAATCCTAAATACCAATGATGAATATATTCTTCATTTTCTTTCACTGCCGCAACTGTGAATTCTTTAATATTTAAAGAAAAATTCTCATTAAGGCTTTCAATGGCATCATCCATTTTATTAACTGAAAGTTGTGAACCTACCACATTCAAAAAGAATTTTGTTCTTCCGGTAATTTTGATTTCTGTTTTTGAAACATCTGTGAATTTAATAGTATCGCCTATCATATAACGCCATGCTCCACTGACTGTGGAAATCAATAAAATATATTCTTTACCTTCTTCTACTTTGGAAATACCTACTGCCTTCTTTTCAGGATTAATTTTCCCTGATTCTAAAACACTATCTTCTTCAAAAGGCACAAATTCAAAATAAACCCCATTATCGCATAACAATTGCATAGCATCTGTATCAGGTCGGGTTTGGGTAGCTAAATAACCTTCTGATGCCAGATAGGTATCAATATACTGAACAGGTTTACTAAATAATTTCTCAAAACTCTTTTTATAAGGATCCAACGCCACTCCACCTGAGGTGTAAACAGTCAGGTTCGGCCAAATATCATGAATTGAATCTACATTATGATATTCTATTACTCTTTGCAACATCAGCTCTATCCAGGAAGGAATACCTGAAATTGTCCCGATATCCCAATTTTTTGCTTCCTTAGCAATAGCTTCTACTCTATCATCCCAGTCGTCAATACTGCTGATTTCCTCTCCTGGCTTGTAAAAATTGCGAAACCAATTAGGAATATTCGAAGCACTAATTCCACTGATTTCTCCTTCTAAATGACCATCAATTTTATCTAAATTAGTACTGGAGCCTAACATTAAAATTTGCTTTTTGAAAAAGCTTTCAGGTAAGTCTTTAAAATTAGAAAGACTTAATACTTGCCGAATACCTGCATTTCTAATGCTTTCTAACATATCATCTGTAACAGGAATATGCTTGCTATGTCCGGTTGTGCCTGAGCTAACTGCGAAATGCCTCACTTTGCCAGGCCAACAGATATCCTCTTTTCCTTCTAATGATTTTTTCCACCAAAACTCCATATCATCATAGTCATGATAGGGAACTTCTTCAGTAAATTTTTTAGCAAAATCTTTTTCCTTTAATAGGAGTTCAAATCCGTAATATTTTCCAAAAGCAGTATCTTCTGCTTTGTTAAGCAGCTCTTTTAAGGTTTCTTGTTGAGCCTCTATGGGCGAATCATGAGTTTTTATTCTGCTACCAACTTCAATTGCTGCCTTTATAATATTACTGATGATTTCCATGAAAATATTTTAAGTGAAAAATTAATATGTAGAAGTAATACTTCTTCTTTTAACCAAAATATTTCTCAAGGGTTGCGGCAACCCCATCTTCTTTACCGGGCAGCGTAATCTCATCCGCTATCTTTTTCACTTCGTCTTTTGCATTTCCAACTGCTACTCCACAGCCAACCGCCTTCAACATTTCGATATCATTATAATTATCTCCAAAAGCAATGACATCTTTCATATCAATCTTAAGCTCATTTTGCAGTAATTTATTTAGAGCACTTGCCTTGGAAATTTGTAAAGGTGCAATCTCTAAATAAGTATCTTTTGATCTGTAAAGATGCAAAGGAGCATCCATGGAATACAATTCTGCAACCAAATTATCAATCAATTTAGGTTCGCCCATACACATAATTTTATGAGCGCCATTTTCCTGAGATTTCCAGCTTTCCATTAAATCTAACCCTGAGAAAATGGAAGCTTGAACTTTAGTATTATTGATTTCTCTTTTGGTCCATTGATCATCATAGGGGGCAAACCAATCATCATCCAAATAAAAGCCAGCATGCAAATTTTTGTTATGGCTCCATTTGGCAATGAACTCACAAAGAGAAAAAGGAATTTTCACTGAATCCAAAACTCTAACCCCTCCTCTTTGCGAAATAATATAGCCTCCATTATAGCAAATCAGAGGTTGATCTGCTATATCCAAAGTCTCTTGCAAATGTCGCATAGCAGCAGGCATTCGGCTAGAAGCCAAAATCACTGACACATCATCTTTAATACTTTTAATGATGTCAATGGTTCTTTTCGATAAATTCCTTTCCGGATTTAAAAGGGTTCCGTCAATATCTGTACAAATTGCCTTGAACATATCTCTGCGCTTAATTCATTAGGAACGCAAAACTACTATTTTTGAATCGGTTCAAAACAATCCGCCAGCTTATTTATCATGCCAATGTCCATGTTCGGATGACCAAACTTTACCGGGAGGTGCTTCGCCCGGTGGTTGTGCTACCGGACCGCTTTGTGAATTTCTGTTTTGTGATGGGCTTTGTTGCGCATTATAGTAAACAGAAAATCCTGCTATCGCAACAATAACCACCATAATGGCAATATATAAGAGGTTTTTATTGTTGTTAATGCCGGATGATGCTGCACCCATATGGCAATTTTTATATTTCTTTCCGCTACCACAATGACACGGATCATTTCTTCCTATTTCCTTCTTCATAAGAATTACTATTTATTCTGAATTTAATTTACGAAAAATTTAGAAAAGTTACTGAGTTATTAGGCTTTTCATTAAACTTCATTTTATAAAAAATTGATTGACATAGTAGTTTTGATTAGCTTAAGATGGAAAACCAGCAGACCGATAAAATAGGAATGGCTATTCACAGTAGTAGGGAGTTATACAAAATAGCGATTAGACGGTTCCAACCGTTAAACCACACAACAGAAATGTCTGACCTATACAAAGTATTTTTTTGATAGGATTTTTATTAAAACCAAGCATTGAAATCACAAATAGATCAAATGCTATAGATTTCCTTTTGAACCAAAAGCATCCGATCGATTATTATGAGCAGCATTCCAGTAGCAGTTAAGCGGATTAACGCCTTTAAAGCGCTACATAATTTATAAGGTTTCTATGCGTATTCCCTACCCCCTTTTATGGAAATTAAAAAAGGGCTTTACGTAAATCACCTAATCACAATTTCAGCATTGCGCTAATGTATACAGACAATATTATAGTGACATTTGAGTATAATTTAAAACAGAAAGCCATGAAAACGTATCCTAACATCCTTAAGCCAGTTAAACAATATGTTCTTATAGGTATAATCGTATTGATCACCTTATTTGGTTTAACTTTAAAAGCAAATGCTCAAAGCACATTGTTAAAAAATGATGTAGATAAGATCAATAATTCAATGGTAGTGCAGCTTGCTAATTCTGATTTTGATATCATTATCCCTAAAGTGAGCACTGAAGATTTACAGACTTTAGAGGATGCCGCTTTTAATCAAATGGTTTATGTAGCAGATGGTGCGACTGGATACTATTTCTTTATGGGAACTAAATGGGAGAAGCAAAAAGTAAGTGAAGTATTTGAATTGATTGATATGAATTTAGCCATTCAACAACCGGATACCGAGAGCTTGATAATAATAGCAGGAGAGGAAAGTTCCAATGCTTTACTTGACTATAACCTACATGTTAAAAAGATATACCAAGATTTTGGATTTGATATTAAGAACAATGACTTGGCAATAAATATACAGTAAGTTCAGTCTTACGGTGTTAAAATCAGTAGTTTAAAAAAGGCAATGTTTTGAAAAGCATTGCCTTTTTTCTTGTTGTTATTGTTTTATAAATTTTTCGCTATGCATCAAGTGAGAGTTATTGACTATTAATGAGTGGCATAAATACTTCACAGAAATTTATTTACCTTTTGAAAACCAGTGATTAAAGAGTGTAAAACCGTAACAAATTATTTCACTTTTTTCAACTACCTCCAATTAATAACCTGAATTTCGTTTTCTTCCCTTTGCTTCATGTGTTCAGGAAGATGATCGACTATTTCTTTTTGCAAGGCTTCAATAATCCTTCTTTTCAAGAAATCTCTTTTCATTACTAAGCTGACTTCTCGGAAAGGTGTAGGCTTTTTGAAAATTCTAAGCTTTTTGGCGTCTGCCGCAGACAAATCAAAAGTAGCTAATTCTGGCAAAAGTGTTACTCCTCCTTGCTTATCCACCATTCTCTTTAAAGCCTCTAAAGAACCGCTTTGATAGTTCAATACGTTATCGAAATTCCTGTTTTGGCAAATATTCAGCACTTGCTCTCTAAAACAATGGCCTTCATTGAGCAACCAAAGCTCGCTATTTTCTAAATCCTTACCAGAAATGGGTTTATCAGCCGGTTCCAAGTCAGTTTTATGAGCATAACCTAAAAATTTCTCATAATAAATGGGGATTTCCCTGAAGGCACTATCATTTAGAGGGCCCACCACTATGCCCACATCGATAGCTTCAGATTTAATTTTCGCTAAAGTGTCTTCGGTTAATAATTCCTGCACTTGAATATGAATAGAAGGGTATTTATTCATGAAACTTTTGGCAAATAGTGGCAACAGATAGGGCGCAATTGTAGGAATAACGCCTATTTTCAAAGTACCCGAAACTTCCAGTTTCTGGTCTTCTATGATCTCCTCCATTTTTTTAGCCTCGTTCACTACCTTTCGAGCCTGTTCTAAAATCATGGCACCTAATTCGGTTGGAACAACAGGCTGTCTGCTTCTATCAAAAATCTTGACCCCCAGATTGTCCTCCAATTGATTGATTTGCATACTAAGGGTAGGCTGAGTAATAAAGCAGTTCTCAGCGGCTTTCCCAAAGTGGCGATAGGTATCCAGTGCAATGATATATTCGAGTTGAGAAATGGTGGCCTTCATTGATTCAGGGAATTTTTAAAGCTTAAAACAATTATGATTGCAATTTAAAGATTTGCAGCAAAATATTAGCTTTATTATTTAGAATTAATCCAATTATGATTAAATTTGCCCTCGAAATATTAAAAACACAAATAAAATGAGAAATATAATTTTAACGCTTTTAGCGATAAGCATGCTGTGGTCTTGCTCTCAAAGCTCTTCCAATAAAGAAGGCGAATCAGCCAGTGAAGAAAGCAAAGAAGTAAATGTTTATACTCATAGACACTATGAATCTGATCAGAAACTTTTCAAAGATTTTGAGGAGAAAACTGGCATTAAAGTAAATGTAGTGAGCGCCAATGCCGATGAGTTAATTCAAAAAATGACATTAGAAGGAGAAAATTCTCCAGCTGATGTTTTAATAACAGTAGATGCGGGTAGATTACACCGAGCAAAAGAAGGTGATCTATTACAATCAGTTGAATCTGAAATCTTAAACAACACAATCTCTTCAAATTTAAGAGATGTAGATAATCAATGGTTTGGTTTGACAATCAGAGGTCGGGTAATCGTTTATAATCCTGAAAAAATCAGCCCTGAGAACATCTCAACTTATGAGTCTTTGGCTAATCCTGAAATAGAAGGAAGATTATTAATACGCTCTTCTTCCAACATCTACAATCAATCATTATTGGCTTCGATCATTGCCAACAATGGAGAAGAAGCTGCTTCTGCCTGGGCAAATTCTATAGTGGAAAATATGGCTAGAGATCCAAAAGGTGGCGATAGAGATCAAATTAAAGCAGTTTACGCAGGAGAAGGTGATGTTGCAGTTTCTAACACATACTACTTGGGGAAAATGTTAAATTCTTCAAGTGAAGAAGAAGTGAAAGTTGCAGAGGCGGTTAAAATTCTATTCCCTAATCAGGACGGAAGAGGTACTCACATCAACGTTAGTGGGGCGGGTGTTGCAAAGCATGCACCAAACAAAGAAAATGCAGTTAAATTTATCGAGTTTTTAGTTTCTGAAGAAGCTCAAAAAGTATTTGCAGGTGTAAATTATGAGTATCCAGTTAATGAAAAAGTGGAATGGGCTCCAACTTTAAAAGAGTGGGGAGATTTCAAAAGAGATACTTTAAATCTTTCTGTATTAGGTGAAAATAATGATTTAGCAGTAAAAATATTTGACAGAGCGGGTTGGAAATAATTTGTGAGTAAGCTAAAGTCAATTTTAAAATTTAAAAAGTATGCCAATGGTTGGTCCTTTGCATTAATTGCATTGGTGCTGATTATTGGCTTACCTATTTATACCCTTTTCTTTAAGCTTTTTGACGAAACTACAGACAGTGTTTGGGGTCATCTAGTTGATACCGTACTGACTGATTACATTCTCAATTCAATCGGTTTGGTGATAGTCGTCAGCATACTCACCCTGCTCATGGGGGTTGCCTCTGCATGGATTGTCAGTACCTGTAGAATTCCATTCCGAAGACAATTCGAATGGATGCTAATCCTACCTCTAGCCATCCCCACCTATATAGCTGCTTACACCTATGCAGGCATTTTCGATTATACTGGTCCTATTCAGGTATTCCTCAGAGATATTGGATTTTCGGATTTAGTATATATTGATATTATGAATTTTTGGGGAGTAGCTGTGGTGATGTCGCTGGTTTTATTCCCTTATGTTTATGTAGTAGCTCGGTCCACCTTTATGAGCCAATCGGCTACTTTACTGGAAGCCTCAAGAATTCTAGGCAGTTCTTCATGGAGAACATTTTTTAGAATTGCATTGCCCATCAGCCGACCGGCTATAATTGGAGGACTTTCCTTAGTGATGATGGAAGTACTGAATGACTATGGCGCAGTAAAATATTATGGCATCAGCACTTTTACAACTGGTATTTTCAGAGCCTGGTTCTCTTTTGGTGACCCAAATTCAGCTATTAACCTATCCGGGATTTTGATGGGCTTCATTTTCATCATGATAATGACGGAAAGATTGCAAAGAGGAAAAGTGAAATTTGATGAAGGCGCCAGAATTGGCAGGCAACTGAAAAGATATCAACTAAAAGGATGGAAAAAGTTTTTCGCCTGGATGGTTTGCTTTATTCCACTATTCTTAGGTTTTATTGCCCCCGTTTTTCAATTAATTTTATGGTCATTCCAAACCATAAAGAAAATTATTGACTTCGATTTTCTGATTTTGATGGCCAATAGCTTTGGACTTGCGCTATTGGCAGCTGTTTTATGTGTGGGCTTTTCAGTGATAATTTTATTCGCAGTGAAAGTAAATAAGAATAGATTTTTTAATCTACTCGCAAAATTTGCAGCTTTAGGCTATTCAATTCCCGGTGCAGTGATTGCCATTGGCATCATGATCCCATTATTGGGATTAGATAAATTTTTAATCGACACATGGGAAGGAAGTTTCAATATGAAAATAGGTTTGATCTTTAGCAGTACAATCTTCGCACTTACCTTCGCTTATGTTGTCCGCTTTTTAACGGTTTCTTTAAACCCAATTGAGGCTGCTTTCAAGAAAACTGGTGACAGCATAGACGAAGCTTCCTATTCTTTGGGTGCAGGCTCCTTCAAAACTCTTTTAAAAGTAAATTTACCCTTAATAAAAAGTGCATTGATATCAGGCGGAATTTTGGTTTTCGTGGATATTTTGAAAGAATTACCGCTTACCTTAATTTTACGACCCTTTAATTTTCATACTTTAGCAACCAAAGCTTACGAATTGGCAAGTGATGAAATGATAGCCGAATCGGCAACACCTTCGCTTATCATTATCGTTATTGGAACGATACCTATTATTATTTTAAACCGCTTAATGAAATCAACAAAAGCTGATGGAAGTATTATCAATTAAAAATTTACATAAAAGATTTGGTAAAAAGCTTCAATACGCGGTTAATAATGCTAGTCTGACCGTAAATAAAGGCGAATTATTAGCTTTAGTTGGAGAAAGCGGTAGTGGTAAAACTACTTTACTACGCTTAATTGCCGGTTTTGAAGAAGCCGATGCAGGACAAATTTTAATAAATGGAGATAAAGTAGTAGACGACAATTTCAGTATGAAGCCTGAAAAAAGAAAAATCGGAATGGTTTTTCAGGATTATGCATTATTTCCACATTTAACCGTAGCAGAAAACATAAAATTTGGTTTATCCAAAAGTCAATTTCCTAATTTGAATGATCGAGTAAGAGAAATAACCGACATGGTGGGCTTGAGCAGTTATGAAAACAGATATCCACATCATTTGTCAGGTGGCCAACAGCAAAGAGTGGCCTTGGCCAGAGCATTAGCACCTAATCCGGGCTTAATCTTATTAGATGAGCCTTTTAGTAATTTGGATGCTGTATTGAAAGATCAGGTTAGAGAAGAAGTCAGAAGTATCATTAAAAAAGCTGGAGCCACTGCCTTATTTGTTACGCACGATATGCGCGATGCACTTTCATCAGCAGACAGAATAGCCATTTTAAAAGATGGAAAAATCCAGCAAGTCGGAACTCCAAGAGAATTATACGAAACTCCTAAAAACCTATATGTGGCTAGCTTCTTTGGGAAAATAAATGCCATGAATGCCACGGCAGAAAATGGTACTTATAAATTGAAAGCCGGAGAAATTAAGGGAGCAAAAACCGATAAAACGGGGCAAATTTTAATCGCTATCAGACCTGAAAACATTGAAATTCTTACTGAAGAACAAGAAGGAGCTTTTCCTGCTAAGGTAGTACTTGCGCAATATTTTGGGGACCATCAGCAAGTTCATGCCGATATAGGTGCAGAAACCCATGTGGTCATTCACGCCCACGAAAAAATACTTTTTGATAAAGAAGATAATATATTTCTGAGATTCAATCCTTCTAAAATTCATGTTTTGGATACTTGTTGGTATCCTGGTTTGGTGAGTTAAAACTTGTTTTGCACACGTTTTGCTACGCAACGCGCGCCAGGTATTAATCACTAACGGGTAAGCTAGCGCTGAAATTAACTAAAATGAAAAAGCTTCTCAGGTAGTACTTATTAACCTGAGTTCGACTCTAATTTGTAAATTCAGATTTTCATATAATTCAATAGACAAGGCGTCTTTGAGAAGATATAGCGGGCTATATCGAGGGAAGATAACGCAGTATATTGGATTATATGGAAAAGCTTTTCCTA
>NZ_JAGXGF010000188.1 GCF_024636815.1 Marivirga sp. | reverse complement strand
TTAAAATCTGCAGTACTTGACCGATTCTTTCAACTTCTAGTTTAGTACGTAAAGAATGATAATAGATATTTTCTAAGCTATCAATAGTCAAATATCCAAATTCATTATTGCTGCCAACATAAATTCTTCCTTTATGATCAATATGAATGGTACGACTAATTTTCCCTCCTTTTATTGTGATAAATTGCCATTCATTACCATCAAACTTTAGGATTCCATTTAAATTAGAGAAATACAGTAGGCCATCTTCAGTTTGTAGCATATCCCAATTTGATATTCCAGCTTTATAATCTTTAGCGGAATAATGTTGCATTATGGGGGAAAAATAGGATTGGCTATGACCTATATATAAATTCAAAAATGATAGGACTACAAAAAAGATGAAAGTTATAATCTTTTTATTTATGAAGGGATTGTTAATATGTAAAATTCTTCTTTTCAAATTCTATGGATAAAATATCTCTGAAATAGAAATATATAGAATAATATTGAAAATTTTTAGGCCTTTATGATATATGGAGATTATTGTTATAATTTTTTCTCAATCCATAAGTCTTAAGAAAGACGGTATATGTATATTAAATTTGGTCTTGCATTGCTTGTGTCTTCACAACCAGATAATCAATACGGGTGAAAAGTAGAAAATAGTGGTAAAACTTATAGTTTTCTACTGATGTAAATCTGTAAGGCTATCCCTTGAGGTTCATCAATGCTATTAAGTTAGGCTTGGAAGTCTCAACTTTCAATACAATCCTGAAAAATAACCAAGGTTATTTTCTATTGTGGTGGAAATAAGTTGCCGATAATAGAACATGCAAACATTATTTTTTTATCAAACATACGAGAAACTTAAAAAAACAATAGGATTTCCGCTAAAGCGAAAAAAAACCAAATTAGAATATGCTTAACTTAATAGCATTGGAGGGGATCATAGGGCTGTGATTGAGGGGGTAGGTGCCGGTTGGAAAATATGAAATCTTGCTATATTATAAGAAAAAACGGTAGATGTAAATAATGTTACAACTACCGTTTTTTTTAAATCTGTGTAAGATGAATTATCGCTTTAAAGCTTGGATTTTCTTTTCACTAAATTTTTCAGGAAATTCTTCATACCATTTACTTACCGTTTCAGCTCCTAATTTATCATAAATATAGGATAATTGCTGACTCAATTTTTCTTCTTGGTGCTTCTGAAATTTCTGTTTTTCTTCCTCGCTATCAAAGCCTATTATCTTCTCTGAAGCAGGAGTAGGTTCGTGGTGCACAAATAAATTTAGTTTTTCATTACAAAATTTCTGATAGGCACGTGTGTGTAATATGAAATTATGCCACATCTCATCAATGATCAATAAGGAACCGTCAATAAAAAGACGAAATCCTTTCTTTTCCTTAATATTCTCCGAAGCTAGCCATAACCATTTTTTGGTTTCTTTTAGGATTTCTTCCGCATCCTCACGATTTACAGAATATCTTTCCATAAAACCTTCTAAAATGATATGATCTTCATTGCTATCTAATGCTTTTAATAAGTTTTCATTAGATTTGGCAGATATTGATTGAAACATTAGTGTTTTATATTGATATTAATTGCTTACACAATTTGCTTCACATAACTGATGAGCATTTACTTTCTTATTTTCTAAGATTCTCTTCAATAATTGTTCTTTTTCCGTGTTTACTTTTGAATTGTTCTTTTGAGTAGTAGTGTTCATTTCTTGTACTTTTTGGGTTTAAATTAAATTTTAGGATTGCAAAGGTATTTCCTAAAAATTAGTAAACAAGAAAATATGTAACTATTTGAAATACTGTATTTTAACCGATTTAATAAATCATGGGATATTTAATTTTATTATAAATATGTGAATATATTTATTTGGACGGTTATAAAAAAAAAAGTATAAAAATGAGGTAAGAATTATAATAAATAACAATAACTATTTTATCCTAATTTTTAGAAGTCTAATTTGAAAACAAACATTTTAGTTAAATGTTGAAATTGTATTAAATTAATTAGGTCTTCTTCTTTTTCTTTTTAGCCGCAGGAAATAATATGTTATTCAGAATCAATCGATAGCCAGGAGAATTGGGATGTAAATTTAAATCGGTTGGTGGCTCTCCCACAAAGTGCTGATAATCTTCCGGATCATGTCCGCCATAAAAAGTCCAAAAGCCTTTTCCAAAAATTCCATGGATATAACGAGCCTCATCAATTGATGAATTTTCACCTAAAATCACCACATCAGGCTTTATCAATTTCTTTTTATAAGCGGTAGTTTGCCCCATAAAACCTTTCACAAGTTTCTCATGATTTTGGGTTAACATAGTAGGAATAGGATCCCATTTGGCAGAGAATTCAAATAATGTAAAGAAATCATTTCCCTCTTTTATGCCGGGCCTGTCAATTTGATTTTGGTCTATGTTTGAATATTCGTATTCAAGTGGATTCATTTCCAGTTTGAAATCTTCGAAAGCAAGTGTTTGCTCATAGTCTAATTTTTCTTGAGCATTTGGATCTGCAGGGTCACCATCATACATTCTGGCAGCTATGTCAATCCCTGCGGCAGCCAAAGCAATATCATATGTATCTGTAGCAGAACACATAGCAAATAGAAAACCTCCTTTGTTTACGAAACCTCTTATTTTCTGCGTTATGGCAAGTTTAAGTTGTGATACTTTTCTAAAACCATGTTTCTTAGCCATTGCTTCATATTCCTTTTGTTGTTCTATGTACCAAGGCTGGTTGGCATAGCTCCGGTAAAATTTCCCGTATTGACCTGTGAAATCCTCGTGGTGCAAATGCAACCAATCATAATCTGATAATCCTTCAGTCATAATTTCATCATCGAAAATTACATCATAAGGAATTTCAGCATAAGTCAACACTAAGGTAACTGCATCATCCCAAGGTTGCTTTGATTTAGGGGAATATACTGCGATTTTAGGCACTTTATCCAATCGCATAGCATCTTTATTCGAAGATGGGCTGGCAATTTCGTCCAATAAGTTATTGGCCGCTGCATCTGAAATTATTTCATATGATACTCCTCTTATAATTAATTCATTGATGATAGTTTGCCTACTTTCTATCATAAAACTTCCTCCTCTATGATTTAGCAACCAATCTACAGGAATTTCCTTTTCCAATATCCAAAAAGCTACTCCATAAGCTTTCAAATGATTGGACTGCTCCTTATCCATAGGCACTAAAATTTGATTGGCTTGCAAACTCTGAGCAGAAAGGAATATGATGAATATG
The DNA here is from genome assembly GCF_024636815.1 of Marivirga sp. GTDB lineage: Bacteria > Bacteroidota > Bacteroidia > Cytophagales > Cyclobacteriaceae > Marivirga. The sequence goes on along the minus strand of NZ_JAGXGF010000188.1, from coordinate 4,299 downwards.
TAAAGGAAAATTTTTTGAGTCATATCAATATAAAACAATTCTTAAATGTATAACTAAATATAATAAATCGAGTTTCAAATCAAAGTTTCTTACTTTTATGTAATATATCGTGAATAATCACATTAAATTGCCATAATTTACAAAATTATTAATTGCTTTTGGATTATCTAGAAAACATTAAAGAGGGCGTTAGATCGATTAAGGGTAATCGATTAAGGACGATTTTAACTGCTGCGATTATTGCCATTGGTATCACTGCCTTGGTGGGAATCTTGACTGCTATTGATGGGATACAAAGTTCTGTAAGTGGAAACTTGGCAGGATTAGGAGCCAATAATTTTGATATTGAAGCCAGAGGATTGGACGGAAGAAGCAGTACAACTCAAGGTAAGAAGGAAAAACGCTATGAGCCTATTGGCTACAAAGAGGCGGTTCAATTTAAAAGTAAATATAATTTTGCAGGGAATGTTTCTATTTCTACCAGAATTACGGGAAGTGCTGAGTTAAAGTATAAGTCCGAAAAGACGACTCCAACAATAAGAGTTTATGCCTCTGATGAGAATTATTTAATTCAAAATGCTTATGAAATAGCTAAAGGACGAAATTTCGCCCCTTTGGAAGTACAAAATAACAGTGGTGTAGTAATTTTGGGTGCTAATGTTGTAGATAAATTATTTAAAGAAAATGTTGATCCTATAAATAAAGACATCTCATTTTTTGGTTCTAGGTTCAAGGTAATTGGAGTTCTAAAAGAACAAGGTGGAATGGGTGGTGGTGGAGCTGATCAATCTGTATTAATTCCAGTGGGGTTATCTACTTTATTTGCCAACAGAACTTTACAATATGATATTACAGTTTCTGTTCCAGATCCCATTTTTATGGAAAAAGGCATAGCTGAAGCAACTGGTGTGATGCGAGGAATTAGAAGAGATGGTATCGGTCAGGAAAACTCCTTTAATATTCAGAAAAGTGAGTCCTTAGCCGAAAGAATGGAGGAAATTGCAGGCTATTTAAGAATTGGAGGTTTTGCCATTGGAGCTATTACACTTTTGGGCGCTTCCATTGGCTTAATGAATATTATGATGGTCTCTGTAACGGAGAGAACTCGAGAAATTGGCATTAGAAAAGCAATAGGCGCATCTCCAACTAAAATTCGACTACAGTTTTTATGGGAAGCAATTGTTATCTGTCAAATTGGAGGAATTGCTGGCATAATTTTAGGTATAGGTATTGGAAATGGAATAGCTTCAATAGTAGGTGAGGGCGGATTTGTAGTCCCATGGCTGTGGATGTTTGTGGGTGTTGTAATTTGCGTTATAGTAGGCTTAATTTCTGGTTATTACCCGGCTTATAAAGCTTCAAAACTAGACCCTATCGAATCGTTAAGATATGAATGATCGGTAAGTAAAGAAACATGAAGAAATATTTACTCCTCATAATACTGCTTATAAGCATGTCCTATTCGCTAATAGGAAAAGATAGTTATTTTAGAGGATTCTATCATGGGGAAAATGTATTTGTAAGAAATCCATATCTAGGTCAGGATTCAGGGTTTTGCATTGAAGAGATTTATTTAAATGGTGAGTTAATAGTTAAAAATCCAACAGTTTCTGCTTATGAAATTGATATGAAAAATCTTGAGCAGGATACCAGAGTAGTAATACGCATTGTTCACCAAGATGATTGCCAACCCGAACTCACAAATCCTGAAGTTATTGAAAATGATTTGAAATTTAGCTGGCTGAAAATTTATGTAGATGAAAATCAAATTATTTGGATAACCACAAAGGAGTCAAAGGATGGTTTTTATATAGTGGAGAAAGATACGAACGATGGTTGGATGCCTTTGGATACAGTTAAAACTAAGGGTGGGATATTCATAAATCAGCATAGTGTAGAATTAGATCACATACAAGGTGATAACCTGTATAGAGTGCAATATCATGATTCTAAAATAGAGGTTAAATATTCCGAAAGCTTTAATTTTTATTCCGATAAAGCGGAAATTAGCCACGCAATAGATGAAGATAAGTGGATTATTGAGTTTACCGAGGAAGTAAGCTATTTACTTTATAACAATAATAGTAGGATTATAAAAAGAGGAAAAGATGTTTCTTGTGATATCCGAAAGCTTCCCAAAGGCCGATATATGATCAAATATGATGGCAAAGAAGTCTATTTTGATAAGAAATAATAAAGTTGCTTGCGTAATTATAACTTCTATGAGCTGACAATCTAGTAAAATGGCAGTACTTCCTTCAAAGCTAGTGAGGGCTTCTAGCTTGTGTTTTTTATCAAAAACTAAGACCTATCAATTCCTTATCACTTCTGTTTTCCAAATAACCCTCGAGTCATAATTTCAAATTCCTTAAGACTCCTCTTCCAAATAAATTTCAATGAATATAGCTCACGAGCATTTGAGAGTAGTTTACTTCATCTATTAATTCTCTTTTTCTTGGATAAATGCAAATTTAATTCTAACAAACGCTTGTAAGTTAAATTTAAGTTTCGCAAATTACTCGTCATACAGCATAAATTAAAACCAAAACTAATTACTATGGAAATGAGAAAAATTTTAACAGTTTTTTTGGCTTCGGCTTTATTATGGTCTTGTTCGCAAGATGATGAAAACTTAAGTCTAATTGATGATAATATTCAGCCAGAACAAGAGATTGAGATTGTCCCCAAAGAAGAAATTGATGCTATTATTAAAAATGCATTAGAAGAAAGAAATGAATTTAATTGGTCAGAACTTAATGATGTTCAGTTATGGAGTGCTTTAGTACACTCTGACAGTATTTTGACAGTTGGCTACTTAGCCGCAGGTGAGACCAATATCAATGAAAGAATGACCTCAATTAATGTCCAGGATCCTGATTGGGTGAATTCAAGAATGGATATTTTGGATGAAACAAGATCTGTAATTGAGAGAAAAAGACAAGAAAACATCACGGATGAGGAATTACCTAACTTCTCACATGAAGTTCTGCCTTTTATGGAAATGAAAGTCTACGATTTAGAGGTGATTAACAGATTGCGATCTTTGGATAATGTCCGTTACGTAGAACCAGTTAGCTATGTAGTGGATTTTCAGAAATATGGAGAGAACGAGCGTTATAGTGATTCTGGTTGTTCCAATGAGCCTAACTATAATATAGCAGGTCTTTATACTGATATTGCTCCGGGAGCAAAAATGTCATGGAATTATCCTCAAATGGGAATTGATCAGGCATGGAATTACAGCACAGGAGCAGGAATTACTATTGGTATGATTGATACGGGCTTATCTCCTGATCAAGCTAAATTGGGCAGTCAATTCAATTCAGGTTATTCTCAAAACAGAACAGTTGAAAGAAAAGGGACTTACCAAACTGGTTCTTGGTGGTGGAAAGAATATGATGGTCCGGATGATAAATGTGGTCATGGTACTTCCATGGCTGGGGTCGCTACTGCTCCAAGAAGCAGCGATGGTTCCGCTGTTGGTGTAGCTTATAATGCAAATTTAGTAGGCGTTAGAGGAACAAGTGATGTAGTGGTGAATGGTGGAAATGAAAAAGATGGAGTGACCGAGGCCTTAGTGTTTTTAGGAGGTCGCTCTGATGTTAAAATCATCAGTATGTCCATAGGAGATGTTTATCATAACTCAAAAGTAGCTGATGGTATTCGGTATGCTTATGGAAAAGGAAAGCTGATTTTTGCTGCTGCTGGTACTTCCACAAGCTGGACGAATTGGTATGGCGTTATTTTTCCTGCTAATATGAATGAAACTGTAGCAGTAACCGGAGTAAAAGAAGGAAGGTATAAAAGATGTAATACTTGTCACTCTGGAGATAAAGTTGATTTCACTGTAATTATGGAAAAAGCGGGTTCTGATGCTCATCCGCTGTCAGTAGCCATGAGCGGAAATCAGCCATCAACTGTTGGTGGGTCTTCTGTAGCTACTGCTACTACTGCAGGAATTGCAGCTTTGGTCTGGTCTAAAAATCCATCATGGAACAGAGATCAAGTATTACAAAAATTAAAAGAGTCTTCAGATTTTTATCCAAGCAGAAATTCTGAATTTGGATATGGAAACTTAAATGCATTGACTGCAGTTCAATAAATTATTTTAAATGCTGTATTGAAAGGTTGTTTCGTCAAGTGCGAGACAGCCTTTTTTATTTTTAAATCCTATCGTAATTTCTTGCGCAAGCGTCCGTGGCTGTTGCACAACTACCTTTTATAAAAGTTAAAACTACGACTCATTTCCGGGTAATTTCCGTTTTGGAGTTCTGTTATAATCAGGAACTTCCTATACAC
>NZ_JAGXGF010000187.1 GCF_024636815.1 Marivirga sp. | reverse complement strand
CTAAAAACCCCTTGCAATAGCCTGCTATTGTTTCAGAATTTTTAGTTGAAACTCACTATTTATAGACGTTCTGAATCCTAAATAAGAATCGAACTCAGGTTCATAAAGTATTTTTTAGTATGAAATCTGAGGATTTGGATAGTATTGGTAGATTTATATTCCAAATTGTATTTTGTAGTTTCTACCTTTCCTTTTTGCTACTATATAACAAGATTTCATTTTTCTAGCAGACACCCCTGTCGTCCTCAAGGGGACAGTCTCACAGATTTTTATTAGCAGAAAATAATAAGATTACCACTACTTTCTACTGTAGCAAAAATCCTGTTATCTCTTTTGAAGTTCAGTTTTCAGCCAAAGGCTGACCAACCTCTGGTTGGAAAGACTGTGAGGACTTGATCAAAAAGAAATCAACCAGAGGATGACCAGCCTTTGGCTGGGAAAAAATCAAGACAAAAAGATGCTACTACGCTTCAATGCAGCGCCCTCCCCGCCTTTTTGTCCTCCCGCTCGCTTCGATCAAATACTATCTGGTCTAGAAATTTCGAAGTATTTATCAAGAGTTCTCAGAATTAACCCGACCACTTCCGAGGAACTCGTTAAAGCGGGAGGTAGGAATCTCCAGAGCTTTCGGGAAGCGGGCCAGCCTAGGCCTTGAGTGTAGAAGCCAGCCAAAGGCTTGAGGTGACTCTCGCGAGACGCAATGGCGCAACGACCTCGCAACGAAAAAAAGAAAAATGACTATTTTTTTGCGAAAACTTTGCGCCTTAGAGTCTTCGCGAGATCTTTTAAGCGTCAAGGACGCCTGCACGAGTCTTGTTATATAGTAGAAAAAAGTGCCTTTTAATCAATAAAATACAGTTCTTTAGTTTTACAGAGGAAAACAGGGGGTTAAGATTCTTCCAATAAACTGAGCATTAATTTTTCTTCTGCACTTAAACCATAAGATTTGCCACTATCTTTAAAATCACTCAATTCAGGCATGGATTCACTGTTTATATGATGTAAAACTTTTGGATGAATATAGTATGTCTTACAAATGGAAGGGGTATTGCCCAGTTCATCCGCCACCAGTCTAATGAGAATATTGTCCATTTTCTTTTGACTATCTTCCTTCAATTGAATAGCTTCAGAATACAATTCTATCGCTAGTCTGGTGCCCGCCCAGGTTCTGAAATCTTTACTTGAATAATCCTCTCCTAAATACTGTGCGATATAATCATTTACTTCACTGCTATCTACCGTTTGATTTTTGTTATCATCATCTTTATATCTGAAAATTTCATAGCCCGGCATTTCTGCCGCTTGATGAATAAAATGAGAAAGTGCGTTATCTTCAATCGTTACAGTTCTGTCTTTTCCACTCTTCCCCTTATAATTCAATGTTAAATTTTTACCTTTTTCTGATAAGTGCTTTCGTCTTAAAGTGGTAAGACCATAAGTTTCGTTATTTTCTTTATAGAAGTTGTTGCCTATTCTTACGCCATATTCGTCTAATAAGCTTACCACTAAAGCGGTTACCTTATCTTTATTCCATTCATCTTGTTCCAGATCCTTTTCACATTGCTTTCTAATTTTTGGAAGCTTTTCACCAAAAGACAATAACCTGGCAAATTTCTTTTCCTGTTGTTGCCTTTCCCATTCCGAATGATAAATGTATTGTTTTCTGCCTTTGGCATCTCTGCCTGTGGCCTGAATATGGCCATCATCAAACTTGCATATTTTAACTTCTGACCACATGGGTGGGATCACAATGTTTTTTATTCGTTTTAAAAGTGATGAGGAGGTGATTTTATCTCCTGAAGAATCGAAATAAGCATAGCCTCTTCCAGAAGGCTTTCGTTCGATCTCTAGTGAAGAGTCATCAATATGTTTTAGGGTTGTTTTTTTAGATTTCAATATGAAAGGAGGCTAATTAATTAATCAAAGGAACTTTAACGCTTTTAGGTACGAATTGTTAGCTCAATTATACAATAGTCATGTTGGCATCCTGTATATTCCTTGACATTTTTTGCTACCTTAAATGCGGGATATCTAGGCAGGGGATTACTAAGCAGGAAATAAGTGGCCTAGCTGACTTTGGAGGTTGGGCTACAATTAATTTTTCAAATAGTGATTAGCCTTTCTGGATAAGAAAGGCTAAAAGGTAATGAATTATTTAATCCGCCAAAATATGGTCCGCCATTTTCTCCGCTATCATAATCGTAGGCGCTTGTGTATTGCCACTTACAATTTTAGGCATTACCGAGGCATCGATTACTCTTAAGTTTTCAATTCCATGCACTTTACATGCCGAATCTACTACAGAACTTTCATCATTCCCCATTTTACAGGTGGAGGTGGGATGGTATAAAGTTTCCCCCGTTTCACGAATAAAAGCTTCAATAGATGCATCATCTTCGAGTGGGCCTTCAGGTAAAAAATGATCTTTTAAATAGGGGTCAAATGCTTTTGATTTACCTAACTTCATAGCCAGTTTAAAGCCCCAAATTGACCGCTCCACATCATCATCCGTACTCATATAATTGTGGTCAATCAAAGGCGCATCCTTAAAATTAGCAGAAGCCAATGAAACCGTACCCTTACTGCTCGGATTCAAAAGTTTTCCACCAATAGAATAACCATTTCCCTTTTTAGGGCTTTCCAAACCGTGAGCTACAAAATAAGCGGGGGCAAAATGATATTGAACATCCGGGTTTGGCAATTGCTCAGAAGTTTTTACAAATGCTCCGGCCTCGCCAACATTACTTGAGAATGGGCCTTTTTTAAATGCTAAATAGTTGAAAAGATTTTTGAATATATCTGGAAATTTTTCAGCAGCATCCAAGGTCTTTTTATAATTCGAATGAAACATGGCGAAAAACACCATATGGTCTTGAAGATTTTTACCTACCGCGGGAGAATGATGTACCAGCTGAATGCCATGCTTTTTTAATTCTTCCTGATCCCCGATTCCCGATAGCATTAATACTTTAGGGCTATTATAAGCTCCACCACTTAAAATCACTTCCTTATTGGCATGAGCAGTTATGCTTTGTCCATTTTGATGATACACAACACCCTTCGCTACTTTCTGATCCAGCACAATTTTTTCAACCTCAGCATTTATTTCAATACTTAAGTTTTCCCTGCTGGAAGCAGGATGCAAATAGGCCCTGGCAGCACTACATCGCTCACCATTTATGTGATTTACCTGATAATAGCCAAAACCATCTTGTTCCGCTCCGTTGAAATCTTCATTTTTAGCATAGCCCAATTCTTGTCCTGCCTCTACAAATACATCTGATAAATGATTGGTGTAGTTTCTATTGGTGATATTCAATGGACCACCTTTTCCATGATAATCATTATCAAACACTTCTTGATTTTCGGCTTTTTTGAAATAAGGTAGAACTTCATCATAAGACCAGCCTTCATTACCCATCTTTGCCCAGCCATCGTAATCATTTTTATGACCACGAATATAAATCATAGCATTATTGCTACTGCATCCACCCAGCATTTTACCTCGTGGCAAATAAACAGAACGGTTTTGCATACTTTTCATTTTAACCGAATAATAGCCGTAGTCTAATTTGGTTAAAAAGGTTTTAGGGAAAGCAGCAGGAATTTTGGTGTCATTGCTTTTGTCACTTCCCCCTGCCTCCAAAATCAGAACCGTATTCTTCCCATCAGCTGATAATCTATTGGCCAGCACACATCCTGCTGCTCCAGCGCCTATAATGATATAATCAAATTGTTTCGTTTCCATATTTCACCTTACTCATTAAAACCACTTAATTGTTAAATCAATCAACTTTTGAGTGAATTTGGTATAAGGAGGAAGTAAAAGCTCCACTGCATTTGGAATGTGCTGTCTTAAAATACCTCTTGCATTTGAGAATGACTTGAAACCAGCGTAACCATGTCCTTTACCGATTCCACTATTGTTGGACCCACCAAATGGCAAGTTCGTATTGAAAAACTGCACGGAAGTGTGATTAATACAACCACCACCAGCACGTGTATTTTTCAAAATATAGTTGATTTTTTTATTACTCTTACTGAAAATATAAAGTGCTAAAGGTTTTTCTCTACTGTTGATTTGATCAATAGCTTCATCTAAATCTTTAAAAGTAAATATTGGCATGATGGGACCAAATATTTCATTCGTCATCAGCTTAGACTCATTAGAAACATCCGTCATCACTGTGGGTGAAATATAATTTTGAGATGAATCAAATTTCCCTCCTGACTCTACTTTAGCTCCTTTATCCACGGCATCATCTACATAACTTTTTATCCTGTCAAAATGCTTTTGGTTTACAATTCTTGAATAGGAACTTTCATCTGATGCAGTTTCAGTGTAGAAATTTGCGATTGCTTTGTTTACTTCCTCTACGAATTCTGCCTTTTTGCTTTCGTGTACGTAAACATAATCGGGCGCAATGCATACCTGACCATTATTAAGGTATTTCCCCCATGCTACTCTGCGAGCTGCCATTTTTAGGTCTGCTGTTTTATCCACTATGGTGGGTGATTTACCTCCTAGCTCTAAGGTTACTGAAGTCAGATGTTTAGCTGCAGCAGCCATTACAATTTTCCCCACATTGGGTGATCCTGTAAAGAAAATATGATTGAATTTCAAGGCCAATAATTCTGTGGAAGTATCCTTTCCTCCTTCAATTACAGCCACCTCATTCTGATCAAATACTTCTGCAAGCAATTTTACCATTAAAGCAGAGGAATGAGGAGTCATTTCGGATGGTTTAATAATGACCGAATTGCCAGCTGCTATGGCAGAAACTAATGGACCAAATGTTAAATTAAAAGGAAAGTTCCATGGCGATATGATTAAAACCATTCCTTTTGGCTCATAGCGAACATGAGAGCTAGAACCTAATAAGGCTATAGGGGTACTCACTGAATGCTTGCCCATCCAATTCCCCAGTTTTCTGCGGGCATGTTTGATTTCACTCGTGATTGGATATACTTCCGTTAAGTCTACTTCACTAGGGTGTTTGCGATAATCCTGATACATGGCCTCCTTAATTTGAGGTCGATAATCTTCTATGGTTTGATGCAGCTTTTTGAGCTTTGCCCTGCGTTGAGAAGCAGTGGTACTGCCGACCTGTAGATAATTATCCTTTTGGGCATCAAATATTTTTTGAATTTCAGAAACTGAAGTCTCTGCCGGTTGTTCTAATACTTTTTCCATAATAGTGTATTTTAAAATTTTTATTAATGATTAACTCAATTCTTTTTTCAGGATTTTGCCGGTTGCACTCATCGGTAAAGCTTCCATAAACTCAATAATGCGAGGATATTTATAAGCGGCTATATTTTCTTTCGTCCAGGCAATTAATTCCTTATCAGAAATTTCTTTGCCTTTTTGAAGCACCACGCAGGCCTTGATTTCCTCTCCTGATTCTTCATTTGGAACCCCAATAACAGCCACCATGGATACGGCCTCATGCTTCACCATTACTTCCTCGATTTCTCTAGGATAGACGTTTAACCCTTTCCGGATAATCATTTCCTTTGTTCGATCTACAATAAAGAAAAAGCCATCTTCATCTTTTACAGCCACATCTCCCGAATGCAGCCAGCCATTTCGTAAACTCACTTTATTTTCTTCTGGCTTATTGAAATAGCCCTTCATAACATTATGGCCACGATATATCAGTTCTCCTTTTTCACCTACTGGCACCTCCTCACCATTTTCATCGACTACTTTAACTTCAACTCCCCATACAGGAGTACCTACCGAACCCGGCTTTTTGCCAAATTGCTTTTGGTTAAAGGTGACTACAGGTGAGCCTTCCGACATTCCATAGCCTTCTAAAATTGGCACATTAAATTTCTTTTCAAATTCTTCCAATACATTTACCGGAAGGGCCGCCCCTCCAGAAACACAGGTTTTCAGATTTTTGGCAATAGCCTTTAAATCAAATTTAGTGTTTTCATAGTTGAGTAGTCCCCAGTACATAGTGGGAACACCGGCAAATACCGTAACGGTATGTTTCTGCATTAAGCCAAAAACTGCTTCTGCATCAAAACGAGGCAAAAGAACGCTCGTAGCTCCTTTGTATAGCCCAGCATTCATTAGTACCGTCATGGCAAAAATGTGAAAAAGAGGTAAAACAATGAGCTGTTTATCCTCGTGGATAAGGTCCGTGATATCAGTGGAAAGTAAGGCATTATGAATCAAATTAGAATGCGATAATTCCGCTCCTTTTGGCTTACCAGTTGTGCCGGATGTGTAAATTATTAATGCCGTATCGTCCGCTGAGGTGAGCACATTCTCATAAGCTGGAGCCTGATCCTTCATTAGCATGCCCATGGTCTTTGCTCCTTCAATAGGAGAAGCATCTGTAGGATTTCCTGTGATGATGAAAAACTGTTCACAACTCGGAGTTGCATCAAAACCAGCTTTTCCTTCCTGACCCATGGGTAATTCGGGTGTACCTTCGAAGCAAAAATATGCCTTTGCTCCTGAATCCTGTAAATGATATTCAATCTCATCACGCTTTAATAGTACAGAAAGTGGAACTACTATTGCCCCTGCTTTGAGTATTCCAAAATATACCATGGGAAAATAGGGTAGATTAAGGCAACTAAGCGCTATTCGATCCCCTTTTTGAATGCCGGCTTCTTGCAGACCATTGGCAATTTGGTTAGCGGCTCCATTTATCTGGGCATAGCTCAAATGCTCGTCCATAAAAATAAAAGCGTCCTTATCTGGAAACTTTCGAGCACTATCTTCTAAAATAACGGAAAGATTAATCATAATTTGTATATTGTAATATTATAAAGAATGAATACATAGCTAAAATAGATTTTAGCAAATATTATTCTTCAATTTACAACGGGTAAAGCATAATTAATCCTACAATAATCTCAACTTTTATAAGGATATTATCAGCTCTGATAAAATTTAGATACATGATTGATTTAAGTCACCCTATTTCCCAACAAGACATTTACACTACTGATAATACCCAATTATTAGTGACCTATGATGTAGCACAGGTTAAAAGAGACTATGTATTTGATAATATTATTTTTGCGTATGTTGAAAAGGGCCAAAAAAATATCAATATACCAGGGCTAAAGCATTTCACTTTAATGCCTGAAATGGTGATTATGGGAGCCTCTCCAATTGAAGCGGAGGTTGATATACTCATGGACTCCAAAAACAACCCTGCTCATTGTTTTTGTCTGGAAGTATCCAAAGAAAAAGTATTCGGAATATTAGATAAAATATATGAATCAGAGGATTTTGAGCATATTAGTGAACCCTCAGAAGGGCTTAATCCATTCAATGTTTATGTAGGCGCTGGAGCAAATATGGTAATGGATAATTTGCTTAGCATGCAAAAACTAATTGAAAGTGATGTTCGGTTTAAAGACAGATGGGTGGATCTTAAAATAGAAGAACTGATGTTATGTTGCCTACAAACCAATATGTATGAAACCTTAATCCACAGTTATGGTAACCACAAAATGCTGGATAATCCCTTATCTGAAGTTATTCGATATATAAAAGCCAATTATCACACTAAAATTGATGTAAACAAATTGGCAGAAAAAGCCTGCATGAGCCAAGCTACATTTTACAGGCATTTTAAGCGAAGTTTAGGCACCACTCCAATTGATTATATTCATGGAGAACGAATCGCAAAAGCCAAAACACTCCTTAAGAACAGGCATACTAGCATAGGAAATATCAGTTTTCAATTAGGTTATAATAGTCCTTCTTATTTTGCGCTACAATTTGAAAAGCATTTGGGCTGCTCCCCTAGAGAATATCAAAAAAAGGCTTATTGAAACTTCTGTGAAAAGTCCAAAACCTCTAACCCTATGTTATTGAGCAAAATGAATTCTTTATGATTCGAATATTACTAATTGGTTTCTCTTGCATTTTTATACTGATAGCATGTAATTCCAACAATAAGAAATTCAATGATTTTGCAGATGATTTGGAGAAGGTCTCCTCGAACTTTAAACAATTAGAAGGTAAATGGACTGGAACCTTTCAAAAGTTAAACCCAACTTTCGACACACTTTATTATGAAGATTTAACAGAGAAATTAGAATATCAGTTATCAGGGGGTATTTCGGATTCATCTTTAGTTAAATCTATAGTCATTAAAGATACTTTTGATATTCTGCCGATTGCCATGCATTTCTTTAATATAGATAGCCTGAAATTGACAGCCGAAGCAAAAATATCGAGTAAAATTATCGAGCTCCAGATTTCAGTAACTGCCGATATTTCTCAAAATTTGAGAGGATTGAAAATCCTTCATTTTGGAGAACTTCAACTTCCTACCCAATCAAAGGATTCATTCCTTACGAACATAAATATTTATCAATATGAATCACTTCAACAAGCACTGACCAGCGAAAACTTTGAACTGGAGTTAATAAAGCAAAGCAAGGATTCTTTGGTTTTTGGACTCCCTTATGGCTATGGTTTATTAAAGTTAGGGAAGTAAGGATTGCAATGAAAAGAGGAAGCATTGCTAAAATCTGCCTGAACATAGTATCCATATCCAGAAAAGAGGCTTTTTGCGCCCCATTTCCATTCGTTACTGTCCTAATTTCCCTTTGGGGATTAAGGGGCTGACCCTGCCAACTCGTCAACTTTGCAACCTAATCTATCGAAATCAAATAAATTCCTTTTTATAAACTATAGGAAGCATTAATTTTGGATATTATATTAAAATTTATGGAATATTGGTTTGCCATTTACACGAAATCCAGGATGGAGAAGAAAGTTGCAGATAGGCTTGCCGATCAGCATATAGAAGTCTATTGCCCAACCCAAACGGTGCTCCGTCAATGGTCCGACCGGAAGAAGAAAGTGAAAGTAGCCGTATTTCCCTCCTATGTTTTTGTAAAATTCGATGATGACCATGAGCGATTGAAAATATTGCAAACTCAAGGAGTGGTTAATTTCGTTCGTTATTTGGGTGAAGATGCAAAAATACGACCCATTGAAATTGATGCCATACAAAAATTGTTAGGAGAGTATGAAGATGTAAGCCTGGAGCCTATAAAAGAAGGAGATAAAGTGCAAATACAGCACGGAGGTATGAAAGGTCAGGAAGGTAAAGTTATTTTAATACAAAAAGACAGAGTAATTGTTTATATTGAAAGTTTAGGCCTAAGCTTAAAAGCAGAAGTAAGCAAGGCTAAGGTCAAGAAAGTGGGAAAGGAAGAGGATGATAGAGGAGGGAAGTATCATTTTTAGTGAAGAGCCTAGATACTAGAATCTAGATTCAAGACAAAAGAATACTGCCAGTGCGGTTAGACGGTTGCAACCGTCTAATCGCTAAACCGATAGCTAAGATCGCTGGCGCGCGTTTCCAAACGCGTGCTTAAAATAAATAAAGGCATTAAATAGATGTCCTCGCTGGCGCTAGGTTCCAGAAATGGGACTGAAAGGGCGGAGCCGTGGGAACGTAATTAAGAATTAATAATTTTATAATTAGGAATTCAGGGATGAGCTAATTTCAAATCTTTTGCAAAACAAGGATTTGACGATTTGACACAGTCTATTCGTTAATATTTAAGAACCATCACAGGATTAGCATTGTTAGCTAAAAAAAGAAACCACATTATTTAGTTTTCAATTGAATTGAGTAAATTGTAATGATCGAATTTTAATTATTATGGACATTCAAACAAAAAAATTAGCCCTTATAAATAGAATTATCCAACATAAGGATGAAAGTATCTTAGATAAAATTGCCTTGATATTTGAAGAAGAGAAACTAGAAGACTTAACTGAGGCGGACATTATTCAACGCTCTGAAAAAGCAGAAAAAGATTATAAAGAAGGTAAAGTCTTTACAACCGAAGAGCTATTGAAAATTACCGAAAGTTGGTAGAATAAAGATACTTTGGTCTGAACAGTCTGAATTTTAGAGCACAAGAGACCAAAACAAATAAACAACCAAAGCTAAAAAATCATTAGATGAAGCATGAAAGGTATAAGTATTCTGCCGAGAAGAGCTTAATGCATTTCGAGTTCCATAGTATTGGTCCAAAAGGAGAGGTTAAAAAGATTATTGAATTTTCGGAAACTAACGTTAAAGATATTTATAATCTTGCCTTTGGAGATTTTGATGAAAAAACTCAACGAATTAGCGATAGAGTAGTAACTAATAATGGGGATAGTCTAAAAGTTCTTGCTACAGTAGCTTCATCGGTTTATGCATTTACAACGGAGAGACCACAAGCTTGGGTTTTTGCAACTGGTAGTACTGCTGTTCGAACAAGATTATATAGAATGGGATTAACTAATAATCTGGCGGAGATTTCTAAAGACTTTAATGTATATGGATTGAAGGATGATCAATGGGAAGATTTTATTATTGGAGAAGATTACGAAGCTTTTTTAGTCAAACGAAAATAATTAACTTTATTATATGGATCCAAAAGACCTAAATAAGAAAAAAACACCGATTGTAAGAATCGATAAAGATCTCGAAAAATTGCGAGGTAAAGTTCTTTTCCCAAAAAAACTCAAGAAGGCAAACCAAATTCTTGATCGAGTTGGGCTTCCTAAGACCTAAAAAGAACCAGTTTCTATTGATAACTACTACTCGCTTAACAATTATTACAAGCCAAAGGCTTGAGGCAACTCTCGCAGAACCTGTCCCGCATTTTAATCGGGAGACGCAGAGACGCGAAGGCCTTGCAGAGAAAAGTTTAATATTGGTTGATTATCATTAAAAATATTTAATGAGTATTGAAGTTTATTTAAAAAAAATTAACGTTGCGTAAAACTCTGCGTCTCCGCGGCTCCGCGAGAAAATTTAAAGCCTTAGGCTTCCAAGGAATTTAACTTAACGAGAAAAACCAAAACCCAAAGATAAAATGACGGAAAACGACATCAGCCAGAAAATACTCGATTGCAGTTTCAACATCCATAGCCAACTAGGTCCAGGATTATTCGAATCCGTTTATGAAGAAGTTTTAAGCTACGAACTGGAAAAAGAAGGCCTTGAAGTAAAAAGACAACCTATAATTGCAGTTTATTGGGATAATCATCAAATGGATTTAGGCTTTAAGGCGGACTTGATTGTAGAAGACAGAGTGATTATTGAACTAAAATCAGTAGAATCATTACAAGCAGTTCATAAAAAACAATTATTAACTTATTTAAAGTTAAGTGGTATTAAGTTAGGTTTGCTGATGAATTTTAATGAAAATATGTTAAAAGACGGCATCAAAAGAATAGTAAACGGCTTTTAATTCCTCACAATGAGATTCTTTCGGCTAAAGCCGATGGGCAGCTCTCGCAGAGGCGCAAAGACGCAGAGGCCTCGCAGAGAGTTATTAAATTTATTTTTTTAACGTTGCGTAAAACTCTGCGTCTCCGCGGCTCCGCGAGAAAATTTAAAGCCTTAGGCTTTCATCCTTTTTCGGCTAAGCCGAAAAAACAAAAAAACAAGCCAAAGGCTAGAGGCAACTCTCGCCAAGCCGCAGAGACGCTAAGGCCTCGCAGAGAATATTTTATTTTTAACTCTGCGTAAAACTCTGCGCCTCCGCGGCTCTGCGAGAAAATAAAAAGCCTTAGGCTTTCAAAAAATTAAACCTAGCGAGAAACTAAACAAAATATGACAGACACCGCCATCAGCGTACAAGGCTTAGGCAAGAACTACATCATCGGCCATAAAAAAGAAGGAGACTTCAGACATGCAATCGGTAATAAACTGAGAAACATCTTCAAACCTGAAGCCAGCGAGAAAGAAGTCTTTTGGGCATTAAAAGATATTGATTTTGAAATCAAGCATGGGGAAGCTGTTGGCATAATCGGCAGAAACGGAGCAGGTAAAAGTACCCTTTTGAAAATCCTTAGCCGAATTACAGACCCAAGTACAGGACGATTCGAAATCAATGGAAGAGTATCTTCTTTATTGGAAGTTGGTACAGGTTTCCATTCTGAATTAACAGGCAGGGAAAATATCTACCTGAATGGCACAATTCTCGGCATGAAGCGAGCCGAAATCAAACAAAAATTTGATGAAATAGTGGACTTCAGCGGAGTAGAGAAATTCTTAGACACTCCTGTAAAGCACTACAGCTCCGGCATGAAAGTGCGCTTGGCTTTTTCAGTAGCTGCCCACCTTGAACCTGAAATCTTAATAGTAGATGAAGTGCTGGCTGTAGGAGATGCGGAATTTCAAAAGAAGTGCTTGGGTAAAATGGATGAAGCGAGCAAAAATGAAGGGAAAACTGTTTTATTCGTTAGTCATAATTTAGGTGCGGTAAGAGCTTTTTGCAATAAAGGGATACTTCTGAGCAATGGTGAAATACAGTATTTTGGTGATATAAATGAAACAACGGATAAATATTTATATTCAGAGGATGCATTTTTAGTTGAAGATTTGAGGAAGTTTGAAGGGCAATTAAATAAAGATGATAAATTGCTTTATGAAAATATAGAGTTGTTGCAAGATGGAACCCCGGTAATATCAGTAAATAATCATTTACCTTTAGAAATCAAGATTAGTTTTCAAGTATTAAAAAGGATAAAGGGTTTTCAGATATTTTTCGATTTCTGCGATGGTGATGGCAGCGTACTTTTCAGGAGCATGCATTATGAGGATAGTACTAAAGGGTTTAATAAGCCTGAAGATATTTTTCCCGGAGAATATAAAACAACTGCAACAATTCCTGCTAATTTTCTTGTTGTTGGAAATTATTCGATTGTAATTCATTCAGCAGAATATGGAATTAGAAAAATAAACCCTTCAGAAGGTCTTAGGATTAATTTCACAATAGAAGAAAGTGGTGTTTATCAACGAACTTGTTATCCAATGGATAGACGAGGGAAATTTACACCTTTTATTAAATGGGATTTACAGAAAGAAAATATTGATATAAACATATATAGATGAAAAAATTACTTGATTCA
The DNA here is from genome assembly GCF_024636815.1 of Marivirga sp. Taxonomy (GTDB): domain Bacteria; phylum Bacteroidota; class Bacteroidia; order Cytophagales; family Cyclobacteriaceae; genus Marivirga. The sequence goes on along the minus strand of NZ_JAGXGF010000187.1, from coordinate 1,682 downwards.
TTTCTAAAGAAGAAAAAAGAAGATGCCAGAATGAAATTTATGTCTAAAGGTTTTCATGGCGACACATATTTATTGAAGCTTGTCGATTTTATAATGGCACAAAATGTAGTTAATTTTATTGAAACAGGTACTAATGTTGGAAGTACATTAAAATATACAGCTGATAAATTTAATAAAGTAAACTGTTACTCATGTGAAACTGATGAAATAGTTTATAATAAAGCCATCTCCAATCTAGAAGGGTTAAACAATATCAAATTATTTAATAAAGATGCAATCGTTTTTTTAAATGATTTAACACACGATTTTCCAAAACTAAGTGAGTCAAAAAATTTATTTTGGTTAGACGCACATGGCTATGGTTTTAAATGGCCCTTAAGAGAGGAGATTAGTTATATTACTGAGAACTTTATAAATGCTTATATTTTAATTGATGATTTTAAAGTACCTCATCTCGATGCTTTTGGTTATGATGTTTATGAGGAACAAGAATGTTCTTTTGAATATATCAAAGATTATTTTAGTACAACCAATTATAAATTATACTACCCTGACTATACTGAAAAAACATCTGATTATCATCCATTGAGAGGATGGGGACTTATTATTTTGGGAGATAATTTAGAAGCTCCGGACCAAAGAAAATTTAAAGTAAAAGCATATTAATAAATGGCCCGTAGAAATGTTAAAAATAATTAATAACATATTGTTTAATAAAGCCAATAAATCAACTGTTTTTCAGCATGACGATCCCTTTGTTCAAGATGTAATAAAAGATCCTGAACTTACCTGGTTAATAAGTTTTCCTAGAACTGGTAGTCATTGGCTCAGAATGATGATGGAGCTATATTTTGAAAAGCCAGGTTTGGTTTTAATTTATAAATACAAAAATGCTAAAAGTTTTACATGTTACCATTGGCATGACTCAGATTTAACCACTTCAAAGAAAAGAAACGTCATCTATTTATATAGAGGAGCAGTGGATACTATATTTTCTCAAGTAAAATTTGAAAGAGAAGATATTACAGACACCGAAAGAGTTATATTTTGGACAAGAAAGTATGCTAAACATCTAAGTAAGTGGATTCTTGAAGAAGATTTCACGAAAAAAAAGACGCTTATTTTATATGAAAATTTGATTAATAATCCTGTGCAGGAATTCCATAAAATAACCAACCATTATAATCAAGAATTAGATGAGGAAAAATTCGAAAAAGTTCTTTCGAAAATTACTAAGGAAAAAATAAAGAAAAAAACCCGCCATGACCAACAAGTGATAAATCTAAGTAAGGATTACCAGAAGGAAAGACAAGATTTTCGTAGAAATTTTTCAGATTTAATTACAAGTCAATTTTTAGAAATTGATGAGCGACTTATTGCGTTAAAACTGAATGATTAAAGTAAAATTAACTTGGCCTTATAATTGGCCTATAATAAAACAGACACCTTCAAGAAGTGGAAATTGGGGAGATTTCAAATTTCTGATTAACCAAGAAGTAGAAGAGTGTGATTTTTGGGTAGTATTTGATGGTTTAAAGACTATGGAATCAACTATATGCCCTAGAGAAAATATTTTGTTAGTGACAAGTGAACCTCCTGCCATTAAAAATTATGATAGGAAATTTATAAAGCAGTTTGGTCAGATTATAACTTGTCATAATTCATTTGATAATTCAAATGTT
>NZ_JAGXGF010000186.1 GCF_024636815.1 Marivirga sp. | reverse complement strand
TTTCCTATCCCACCTCTAAACAGCGATTTTCTTCCTAAAAATTCCTTACAATAGCCCGCTATTGCTTCAGAATTTTTAGTTGAAACTCACTATTTACAGGCGTTCTGAATCCTAAATTAGAATCGAACTCAGGTTATTATTAAGTCCAATTGCTATACCTTTTTCTGATGTCATTTCGGATGCATTATCAAACATATTAAATATTCTATTGGTATTTTTTGCTTCTCTGTCTTTACTTTCTAAAACAATTGGAATAACCTTATGCCAGGCTAATTTTCTTTTAGCTTTTCTTATATCTTTCTTTACTTGTTTGTGGTCATAAAGGTATGCAGCTATTTCTCCCCATTCAGTTGGTGTTGGTAGACGGTAAGTAACTTTCTTATTCAGCTTTTTGCTTACAACTTTTGATCTCCATTCACAATATGCTATAGCCTGTTCATAGGATACCATAACCAGAGGTTTGTACCAGTTCTCTTTACTTAATGGTAATGATTTTAAACCATCCGGAATAAACCTTTTCATCTCAATAGAATCTAATTCTATTTCTTTATGTCTGATAAATTCAAGGTAGTGAATGTTTAAAATTTCAGTTTTATCTACATAATAATTTTTAATTTTTTTTGGTGCCGGGTGGGCATTCATCAAATGTGAATGACAGAAAAAATAGTATATAAGAAATAAGTATTCCCATGAAAGTAATCATTTATGTGCTATAAAGTAGATAGAGTCTGTTTTTGAAATGGACTAAAGCTTTATAATCTTTCTGGATTCTTGCTCTAATTTTAGTTGCTAATTCAAATGGCTATTAAAACTTAGCCACCAATTTTCCAAATTGCTTGCCTTCCTTCATTTTATCAAAGGCCTCTACAATTTCTTCAAAAGGTCTAACAGAATCAATTATAGGTTCAATTCTATTTTTCTTCACATAGGTAATCATCGCTTTAAATTCATCATCATTGGCCATTGTACTTCCTTGCAAGGTGATTTGATTCCAGAACATGCGGTGCACATCCAGATTTTGAGGTTTGCCTTGAGTGGCGCCATAAAAAACAATTCTACCTGCCGGCTTCATTAATTTTATAAGATCATTAATTCCGTCACCTGCTGCACTGTCAATCACTAAATTAAATCCCCCTGAAGCTTGTTTTGCTTTTTTCACCCAATCTTCATCCTTATAGTTAAAAGCTTCTTTAGCTCCTAATTCAATGGACTTAGTTCTCTTTGTTTCATCACTGGAGGTCACATAAACATTGGCACCTTTAGCCAAGGCAAATTGAAAGGCAAATTGCGCTACACCTCCACCAACTCCAGAGATCAATACATTTTCATTTTTTTTGCAGTTCCCATGATGAAATAATGCCCTGAAGGCTGTCATTCCACCCAATGGAAGAGCAGCTCCTCCTTCGGCACTTAAATGAGCAGGTTTTTCAGCTATTTTTTTAGTATCTATAGTTACGTATTCACAAAACAACCCATCGGAAGGAGTTCCTAAAATATGATATTGTGAGGATTGAACTTTTGGGTTTTCGCCCCAGTCAATATTAGGATTAATTAAAACTTCTTTGTCTTTCCAAACAGCATCTACTTGTTCTCCGATTTCCATAACCGTTCCGCAAGCATCGGAGCCTAAAATAGTTCCAGGATTTATTCCCGGGTATTTCCCTTCTCTTATAAATTGGTCTCTATGATTAAGAGCCACTGCCGTAATTTTTACTAATACTTCGTTTTCCTTGGGTTTTGGAATTTCTTTATCAATAAAATTGAGTTGATTATTATCTCCTATAATCAGTGCTTTCATTTTTACTTTTTTTAATTAAAAACCTGTCAGGTTTCTAGAATATAGAATTGTAAAATGATAATATCTTCATCCTTATTATTAAATGTCTAACCTGACAGGTTTCATTATAATTTAAAAAGGAGCTTCATCTGAATCCTTCTGATTATCCTTTCCTGTAGCCTTGCTAGGTAAAGTAACTGCACTAGGAGCTTCAAAATCAGAAGGAACTCCTGCCTGAGAAGGAAATGTAGTTCCGTATCCCGGAACTCCGCTATCGCTTCCAGGTGCATCAAGATCTGAAAATTTGGTGAATCGACCAATAAATTTCAGTGGAACGGTATCCAGAGATCCGTTTCTATGTTTTGCTATAATTACTTCACCTACGTTGGTTGTTGGCATACCGTTTTCGTCCTCTGTTATGCCATAGTATTCTGGTCTATATAAGAACATAACCATATCGGCATCCTGCTCAATAGAACCTGATTCCCTCAAATCGGAAAGTTGCGGTCGTTTATCTCCACCACGGGTTTCCACAGCACGGCTTAACTGAGAAAGGGCAATTACAGGAACATTCAGTTCTTTTGCGATATTTTTTAATGATCGAGAAATAGAAGCAATTTCCTGTTCACGATTTCCTCCTGCGCCTCCCGACTTTGAAGTATCACCCGACATCAACTGCAAGTAATCTATTACTACCAGTTGAATGTCGTGTTGCTGTTTCAACCTCCTACATTTCGCTCTTAATTCCAAAATGGATAGGGCAGGAGTGTCATCAATAAAAATTGGGGCTTCCGTTAAAGCGGCCGTTTTATGAACCAACTGTTGCCATTCGTAATCCTTTAAATCTCCTTTTTTAATTTTTTCTGAATCCAATTCCGCTTCAGAAGAAATCAATCTATTGACCAACTGTACGGAAGACATTTCCAATGAGAAGATAGCAACAGGTTGTTTAAAGTCCACAGCGGCATTTCTGAGGGCTGAAACGATAAATGCGGTATTGTGCGTAACAGTCATGTCTTCCAATAGAAATCTTTTGTTTCCATCGATTTCAAAACCGTAATAATCATCTACTTTATCATATTCAATGGTGATTCCAGTACATCTCCAATCCTTAATAGATTTTCTAGGACGGGCGATTTTTCTTGAAATCTTGGTAGGAATAACATCTATATTACCTGAAATTCTAATTCTGAAAACATCGCTGATTTTTCTACCATCAATAGAGGCATCTTTTTTTCTAATGGATGTTCTAAAGCCCAAAGTATCACATAAAAACTTCACTTGATTAGATAAATGCTCACTTTTTTGTACAATTTCAAAAACATTGTAATCGCTAGAATAATAACCATCAGCATCAATAATCCCAGCCAATAAACTTAATCGGTTTTGTTGGCTATTAATTAAATATTTTTCAGGGATATGTTTATTCTGAATTAGATTTAGCTGTCTTAATTCAGCTTGTATGGAATAAATCTTTTGTTTGCCTCTGCTTCCTTTAGTAATGGCAAGATTTGGTGCTTTTCCTTCCTGTTGGTAAGTCATCATTTCCAGTCCTAGCTCATCTGCATATTCTTGCATGAAGGCAGTCACTTCTTCATCAACATTTGTGATTCTGGAACTGTATTGATGTCCATCTCCAAGCCATAAGCCTAAAAAGTAAGGATTGATACCTACTTGTTTTTCCTCAAATTCAACTGGGACTTTATAACCTTTATAATTTGACTTGAATTTATCTGATTTATCAAGATATTCTCTTAAGCAAATATCTAATTTATCTCCTTTTTTATGCTTTCCTTCATTTCTACTTCTTTTTAAAGAAAGAATATGAGATTCGTTTACTCGATAGCTTATAGCAGAATTTTGATGAACCCAATACATTCTCTCTCTTCCTCTAGCCAGTGATTGTACGGTTCTAGGAGTTGAATCATCTCCCATTAATTTTTCTCCTACTTTTACATCCTCAACATTTTTCAATGCCCCATCAAACATCAAAACCTTAGTTCCTTTTCCCAAACATTTCCCCATACCCGGCCTTGCGGCTATAATCACCATATCTGATTTTTGCCATCCGGATGTTACGCGATCCAGGGCGGAGAAGCCAGTAGGTACACCTGTTAAACCATCTGTATGATTTCTTCTTTCTTCTAATTCCACAAATGCTTGCTTCATTAGAGAAGACATATCAGCATAATTCTTTTTGATGTTAGAGTTGGTTACATCAAATAATTCCTGCTCAGTTCTGTCTAATAAATCAAAAACATCTGTAGTATCCTCGTAAGCATCTTCCTGAATTTCCCGGGAAATTTTAATGAGTTGCCTTTTAATTGCCTGTTCAGCAATTATTCTAGCATGGTATTCAATATTAGCTGCGGAGTTTACTCTTGAAGTAAGGGAAGTAATATAGTAAGCTCCTCCAATTAAATCTAGTTTCCCATTTTTTCTTAACTGATTCGTAACCGTCATTAAATCAACAGGTTCCGAATTGTTGAAAAGTTGTACGATAGCTTTATAAATTTCTTCATGGGCTTCTCGATAGAAACTTTCAGGTTTTAAGATATCAATAACGTTTGTTAAAGCATCTTTTTCTAGCATTAAAGCACCCAATACTACCTCTTCTAGTTCAACCGCCTGAGGGGGCATTTTCCCCATATTATCGCTTATATCAAGCTTTTTGTTTTTTTGACCAATTCTCAATGCGGATGATTTTTTTGATTCCATATGTTCCCCTACTTTTCTTGAAATTCCAAAGGCTAACAAATCTAAATTATTATTTCTTTTATCTTTAGCAAAAACCGATCAAGTTTTGGACAACTTATCCACAGCTTATCAACATCTAAAATCTTAAGATAATTTGCCACAGCATAAACTTTATTCTATTTTTGGATAATCTAATACAAACTCAATGGATTTAAATCATATTAAGCAAGTACATTTTATAGCAATAGGTGGTAGCGTGATGCATAATCTTGCATTAGCCCTTCACAAAAGAAATATTAAAGTTACAGGTTCTGATGACGAAATTTATGAACCTGCGGCAGGAAAATTAAAAGCAGCTGGATTAAATGCTTCCATAGGATGGAATCCTGATCAACTCCACAAAGAATTGGATGCAGTTATTTTAGGGATGCACGCCAAAGCAGATAATCCAGAATTGAAAAAGGCACAGGAACTAGGTTTGAAAATTTTCTCCTTTCCTGAATTTATCAGAGAGGTATCGGCTAATAAACAAAGAATTGTAATCGGAGGGAGTCATGGAAAAAGCTCTATTACGGCTATGATTATGCATGTCTTGAAATCGGCTGGCAAAACATTTGATTATTTAGTGGGTGCTGAAATCGAAGGATTTGATTTGACTGTCCAAATATCGGATGCAGCCATTATTATCATTGAAGGAGATGAATATTTAGCTTCAAAATTGGATCCACATCCTAAGTTTTTGAAATATGATCATCATATTGGGGTGATTTCGGGCATTAAATGGGATCATAAAAATGTATTCCCAACCATTGAGGATTACACTAAGCAATTTGATCTTTTTGCTGATAAGACACCTAAAGCAGGTTCCTTAATTTACTGCGAGGAAGATAACCTAGCCAATATAGTGGGAGCTAAGGAACGTGAAGACGTTCGTAATCTTCCTTATGCAGCTCATGATTCAGAAATTAAAAATGGTGAAACTTACCTAAAAACCAAAGACCATGGAAAGGTGAAAATAAATGTTTTCGGTAAGCATAATCTTCAAAATATAAAAGCAGCCTATGAAGTGTGCAATATTTTGGGTGTAGCAGATGATAAATTTTATGATGCTATTGCAACCTTCAAAGGAGCAAAAAATAGATTGGAATTATTGGCGGAAAATAATGGGATGAGAGTATTTAAAGATTATGCACATGCCCCATCAAAATTGAAGGCTACAGTTAATGCTTTGCATCATCAATTTACTCAAGGTAAAATTTGTGTGGCTTATGAATTGCACACCTTTAGTAGTTTGGATAAGGAATTTATAAAGGAATATAAGGATACTTTAAAGCATGCTGATGTAGCCTTTGTGTATATAAATCCAGACAACCTTAAGATTGAAGGAGATAATAAATTGAATGAATCTGATCTTAAAGAGGCTTTTAATAATTCTGATTTACAGTTTTTTGATGATGAAAATGAGTTGGAAAGAGCAATGGGAAATCAAAAAGGAAAGGTTTCGACTTTTGCATTTTTAAGCTCAGGTCATTTTGGAAAATTAGATTTAAAAGAAACTTCTCAAAATTTAGTTAAATAACATATGTTTTTAAAGCTCAAAAATCCATTAGTTATATTCGACCTGGAAACCACCGGAACCAATATAGTAAACGACAGAATAGTTGAATATTCTTTCGTGAAAGTAATGCCGGATGGTGATGTCATCAAAAATACGGAAAGGGTAAATCCTGAGAGACCTATTCCCATTGAAAGTAGTTTGATTCATGGGATTTATGATAAGGATGTAAAAGATAAGCCTACTTTTAAAACATTAGCCAAGGAGTTATCTGCATTTTTGTATGGGTGTGACTTGGCAGGATTTAATATCTTAAAGTTTGACGTCCCGGTTTTGGTAGAAGAATTTTTGAGAGCAGATGTTGATTTTGACATTTCAAAGCGAAAATTATTAGATGCACAGAAGATTTTCCATATGATGGAAAAGCGAACTTTAACTGCTGCTTATAAATTTTATTGCGGGAAAGATCTGATTGATGCTCACTCCGCTGAAGCGGATACTCTTGCTACGCTTGAAGTATTGGATGCCCAGATTAAAAAATACGAAGGTGAAAGTTTAAAGGATTTAAAGGGTAAGGTGTTAGGTACAATTGAAAATAATGTCGAAACCTTACATCAAATCACTAATGATAATATGGTCGATTTGGCAGGTAGATTTGTCTTCAATGATGATGGTATTGAGGTTTTCAATTTTGGAAAACATAAAGGAACACCCGTGGAAGTTGTGATGAAAAGAGAGTCAGGTTATTATGACTGGATGATGAAAGGAGACTTCCCAATGGACACTAAAAGGAAACTAACAGAGATAAAACTTAGAGGATTTCAAAAATAACTTTTGAATTTTACACTAATCATTGAAGCCCGAATTATAGATTTAATTTGGGCTTTTGTTTTGCACTTCAGATATAATTGTAATAGTCACAACTAGTTTTAGGACTAAAATTTTAATTTAATTTTTGCTATACCCTACATTAACTATAATTGAAGCGTTCAAACAATTTTCCAGTAGAATATTTTGCATATTTTTAGGTATTATAAAAATAAACTATAAAGTGCTATTGAATTGAATACGGGATATTTAGAGCAAATAACTGACATTTTGGATAACCAAAGCCTTAATTATGAGCTTTTGGAAAGTTTGAATATCTCTAATTTTCATGACTATAAATGTTACTATCTTCTTATTGAGAGGAGTATCCTTTATGCTATCTCAATAGGAGAAGTAGACAGTAAAAAATCTCAACTTTTTTTTAAAAATTTACAAGAAGTATCTCGTTCTATTCAAGGACAAAAACTGACCTTTATTATGGATACTTCCCAGATGGTTAATATTCCGGCTTCAGCTAGAGAAGAAATCCATTTTTTTGATCTGTCATTCAGGAAATATTGGTCTGAATTTTTATTTATCTATGATGGAATTGGGAAAGTAATTTTTGACATGTATGAGCAATACAAACCAGAACATTTAGTAGGTGTTAAAAAGGTCAGCAAGCCTATTTTAGCTATTGATTATGCAATAAATATAATTAAGCCTGAAGTATCTGATGATGTTTATCTCAATTCGCTCAGTAGAGAAGAATTAATCCATGAAATTAAAAATTTAAAGGAGAAAGTATCTGAACAGAGTGAAGGTAATAATAAAACAAATAAGGTAATTGACATTCTGACTGATTTAAGCTGGAATGGAAAAGATACTAAATTGTTGGAAAATGAGGATGAAGAGCTAAGTTCCATTTATGGTTTAATGAATACCATAATCACTGATTTCAAGGATGTTAACCAGGAATTAGAAGGGTTAAAAGATGATTTTTATAAAAAGCTTCAATTTCAGGTAGGTGAAGTTTTACATCAGGAGGCTAGTTTAAGAGCTATTTTCGACAGCCTTGAATCTATGGTATGGATGATTGATACTGAATTTAATCTCTTAGCTTTTAATAATAAGTTTTTCAATCACCTAAAGTCTCAATATGGCATCACACCTGAAGTTGGGATGAATATATTAGAACAGGCGGAATTGGTAGCCCATTACGAAAAAACAATTAAGCGGATCAATTTAGCATTGAACGGAACAGAGAAAAATTATCGGGATTTTCACAAAGAAAATGACAAGATTGTAAAAGTAGTGGACTCTAAGATTTTTCCTGTTATGGTCAATAAGTATATTAGTGGGATAGTGTGTCTCACAGATGATATCACCGAAACCTTTGAGGCTCAGGAAAGAATTAAAAGTAATGAGCGGATTGTTGCTTCAGTAAATAAAAATATTTCCGAAGCTATTTACAGAAGTTCACACGATAAAGGATTGATTTTTATTAATGAGGCTTTTGTGAAAATGTTTGGTTACGAATCAAAAGAGGAACTTTATCATCATGCTAAACTTAATAGTATTTATGCCAATCCGGATGACAGACAACGATTAGGAAAGTTATTAATTAAGGAAAAAGAGGCAACCAATGTAGAGGTTCAATTTCGCAAGAAGAATGGAGAGATTTTTACAGGTCTTATCAGCAGTATGGTAAGTGAAGATGAAGAAGGAACCAAATATTTTGATGGAGCTATAAGAGATGTTTCTGCTATAAAAAGCGCACAGGAGAAACTCAAAAAGCAGAATAGGGAATTAAAAAAATTAAATATTGAACTGGATAGCTTTGTTTATAGCGCTTCCCACGATTTAAAAGCCCCACTTAGTTCAGTTAAAGGCTTAATCAATTTGGCTAAAAAGGAAAATGATAAAGATAAATTAGCCAATTATTTAGATTTAGTAGATAAAAGCATCAATAAACTAGATGATTTCATTAAAGATATAGTGGATTTATCACGAAACGCTAGACAGGAGGTGCAAGCGGATTCAATTGATTTTGAGGAAATAGTGCAGGATACCCTTGATAATTATCAATATTTAGAAGATTATGATAAAATAGAAAAGCGGATTAAAATTGATGCTAATATTGAATTTTATTCAGATAAAAGAAGATTAAAAGTGATATTCAATAATCTTATATCTAATGCTATTAGATACTTTAATCCATTTATTGATAATCCATATGTAGAAATTAAGGTTAAGGCAGATAATGAAAAAGCTATAATAACAATTTTAGATAATGGCTTAGGGATTCAGTCTCAATATTTGAAGAAAATATTTGAAATGTTTTTCCGAGCCTCTAGTAATAGTAAAGGAACTGGCATAGGTCTTTATATTGTAAAAGAAACTATTCAAAAGATTAAGGGTGAAATTCAGGTTAATTCCGAAGTGGAAAAAGGAACCACCTTTACGGTTACGCTTCCAAATCTTAAATCTCAACCATTTTGATTTTCAGATTCAATTTCATTTACTAAATCTTCATACCACTCTTTACTGTAATTCCTTATCAAAGCATCTTTCAGAAACTTATATAGTGGAACGCCAAGTTTTTCACCAAAATCACAGGCGGGATCGCAGATTTCCCACCTGTCGTAATTTAAGGCATCATATTCATCATATTTTGTAATCCTTACTGGGTATAAATGACAGGAAATAGGTTTTAGAAAATCGATTTTTCCATCATTATGAGCTTGTTCGATGCCACATTTTAAGATATTTTTTTCATCATATACAGCATAGGCACATTCTTTTTCGTTGATGGTAGTAGTACTATAATCACCTTCCCAATCTTCAATATATTCACCTTGCTCTTCTATGGCTTTGATGCCCTCTGCTGATAAATAAGGCTTCACTTTTGGGTAGATTTCTTTCATGATCGGTAATTCTTCATCTGTTAGAGGGGCCCCCAGATCACCTTCTACACAACATGCACCTTTACATTTTTCAATGTTACACACAAAATTTTTATCTTTAATGTCATCTGTGATGACTGCATTGCCTACTAATATCATATTGCAAAATTAATTTTAATTGATGGAATTGTCTCAATAGAATTGAAATGATTTTTAAAAAAGCTGTATTGAGAGAGAAAAGTTCCGCAGCTTATTTAGTAGGCAATAAGACCCGAAATGAAGTACCTTTTCCTAAAATACTATCCACTGTAACCTGACCATTATTGAGTTCTATGAACTCTTTTACCAACATTAGGCCTATGCCTGCTCCGTTGGAAGAAGAGTTCCCAATTAAAGTATCTTTACTAATTTCGAACAACTGCTGCAATTTTTTTGGCGGTATCCCCACTCCTGAATCTGTTACTTCAAGCTTAATCATCTCATCATTGTGTTTCTTTGATGAAATTGATATTTTACCTCCAAGAGGTGTGAATTTAATGGCATTTGAGATAATATTTCTGAATACAATTTGTATGCTTTCTTTATCTACAAGAATATTTTCATTTTCTGCCATCGATATTTCAAGGGTTATTTTTTTTGCTTTTAGTTGTGACTCAAATAATTTTTTTATGATCAATAATTCTTCATGTAGATTAATAGTCGTTTTTTTAATTTCTAAGCCTTGCATTTGGCTTTTTGACCATGCTAAAAGATTGTCTAGTAGATAGTAAGAGCTATCAAATTCATTTTCCAAATTATGAGTCAATTGCTTAAATTCTTCTTCACTTACTGCCTTTTTTTTATATAAACCTAATATTCCCTTTAGGGATATGATCGGACCTCTTAAATCATGAGATATGATGGAAAATAACTTGTTTTTAACTTTATTAAGCTCGTCTACCTTTTGAACTTCTAAGTCCAGTTCATTTTTATTGATAAATGAAGTCATTTTCTGACGATCCAAAAGATAGGAAGCTAAAATCCCTACCATATAGATTACAAAAAGCTGTGAAATCTGTCTTTCAGCAATAACTGAGTATTTAATGTTTTCAATATATAAAATGTACCCTATAAAATTGATGCTATTAACAAATAAAGCATAGCGAAAACGCATGCCCATAATAGTAGAGATGATGAAAATTATGACCATTAATATATTCGAAAGGAAAATATCAAATGCAGGGTCATTATTGAAATGATAATGCAAAAAGAAAAAAAAGGATACGAACAAGGCTATCAAAACCCCCATATATTGAGTGAATTTGTATTTTTCTTTCTTAAAAAGAAAAGTTAAGCCACCTAGCGCCATTAGAATTAGAGCCATTCCACCACGAAAGGCAATAGATACAATATCAGGTTTATATCGAATTACATCTACGAAAATGAAGATAATACTTAATGCTGTACCCAATATAATGACAAAACGGAGCGCATATAAATCATCCTTATAGCTGCTAAGATTGAATTTCTTCTCTGTTTTGGGGTTTTTGAACCACAAAAAAAATGGATTATATTGATAGAGCTTATTCAAATTTGAGAAATTTATATCAATTTAATAAAAATATTGCAACATGATAGCAATAAATGAATGTCCCTAGTTAATTATTAAGCGAGCTTTGGTTCTTAGCTTGAGCTTCAATCTCCATATTGAAATATTTTTAATCTATATTTTTGTAATTACGCTAAAATCCATACTTTTGGATTTAAATTGTTTTTAATGTAAACCAAAGAGTAGAATTATCTTTCCCCAACCAAAACCATACCCTCCCCGCGCCAGTCAAATAATATCAGTGCTGGCTCCCAGTATATACAAGCTAGCGCGAGCTTCCAGCTCATACTACATTCAACCCGGCTCAACCAAAATGTTAGTGCATGCGTGTCGCGTGTGCTCATTAAGTTTGGCAGTTATCCTAGTATCAATTGCCATTAACTTATTAATACCAGCAACGGCATATTCCCAAAAACTAGCGCGCGTTGCGAAGCAAAACGCGTGCTGTCTCATTTGCTTGATTTTAGCTTTCCCTGCTTTTACGCAAAACACTTCCAATCCAGTTCAGATCACTTCCAATCTAATCCCCCCT
>NZ_JAGXGF010000185.1 GCF_024636815.1 Marivirga sp. | reverse complement strand
TAGGAAAAGCTTTTCCATATAATCCAATATACTGCGTTATCTTCCCTCGATATAGCCCGCTATATCTTCTCAAAGACGCCTTGTCTATTGAATTATATGAAAATCTGAATTTACAAATTAGAGTCGAACTCAGGTTAGTAGACAATAGATGAAATAAGTCTGATACTTATTCAGTTGACAAAAATATAGTAGCTATTAAAAAAGGTCTGAAAATTTCAGACCTTTTTTAATGCTTTCTTAGTAGATGGTTCGTATGCCACCAACCATGGGGATAGAAATTTTAGACCTAAATTAATAGCATAATAGAGTTAATTTACTACTTATTCTAATCCGTGCGTTCCCGATTAAAATTCGGGACAGGCTATTCCCTTGAAGAAGGGAATCTCATAATATTGAAACTTTGTATCAATTATGCTAAATCAGCAATTCTAGCTTTTATTAGCTTAGGTATTTTAATCAGAGATTAAAATCAATAGATTCCCACCTCCCGACATACTGTACGGGACAAGTTGCGTGGGAATGACGCACAGAACAAAGGCTTTTGAACTTATTTCTGATAAACAACTCTACCATCAAAAATAGTCATTGCAATTTCAGTATTTAGAATGTCATTCTCCGGTATACTCATAATGTCTTTATCAAAAATGGTGAAATCAGCTAATTTACCTACTTCAATTGAGCCTTTAATATTCTCTTCGAAAGCACCATAAGCTGCATCTAAAGTATAAGATCTTAGCGCTTGCTCACGAGTCATTTTTTGTTCCGGCTCATAACCTCCTTCAGGAGTTCCTTCCAGTGTTTTACGGCTAACACTAGCATAGAAAGAAGCCAAAGGATCAATTGGCTCAACCGGAACATCTGTTCCATTTACAATTGGCACTCCCGATTGCAATAAAGCTTGCCACATATAAGCGCCTTCTTTAATTCGCTTTTCACCCAATCTGTCAATTGCCCAAGGCCTGTCTGATGACATATGAATGGCTTGCATAGCTGGAATTATGCCCAATTCAGCAAATCTTGGAATATCATCAGGATGTAAATGCTGTGCATGTTCAATTCTAAATCTGTGGTTTTCAGTAAGCTCAGGATTTTCTTTCATGGCTTTTTCATATCTGTCCAGAATTTCCTGATTAGCTCTATCTCCTATTGCATGTGAACAAACCTGAAAACCAGTTTTCAAAGCTTTGTTAGAGGTTGTATATACAAAACTCATGGGTAGAGTCTCGTGTCCGAAATGACCGGGTTGGTCGGTATATTCTTTCAAAAGCCAGGCGCCTCTTGAGCCTAATGCACCATCACAATTTAATTTTATAGATCGAATAGTTAAAAGGTGAGCGCTATCAACTTCTGGGCCTTTTTCGTACCATTCATTTAATAATCCTTTATCCCAGCCTGTTAGCATGGCGTACATTCTAACATCCAATTTTCCTTCGGCTTTCATATCACGATAAAGCTGAATATCATCTCTTCCGATTCCTGCATCATGGAAACTTGTAATTCCGTTTCTATGACTAGCTTTCACAGCTAGTTCAAAAGCTTTTCGATCTTTTTCTGGTGTACTCTCAGGAATATGCTGGGTGATTAAAGTCATTGCTCTTTCATTGAAAACACCTGTTGGATTTCCTTTATCGTCTCTGAAAATTTCTCCTCCTTCTACATCCAGATTGGCCATACTTTCTTTAGATAAAGGCAAAACTCCAGCAACTTGCATGGCTTTTTCGTTTGCCATTCCGGCATGACCACTGGCATGTCTTAAATAAACAGGGTTGTTGGGAGAGACTTCACTAATTGCATGATGCAAGGGGAATCCATTGATAGTATTTTCAGGCATTTTATTCCATTTGCTTTGGTGCCATCCTCTTCCTGTTATCCATTCACCTGGCTTTGCAGCATCCACAGCTTCTTTTACTTTTTGAATAACTTCATCATAACTCTTGGTCTGTAATAAATCAACATTCAATTCATTATAACCAAGGCCCATAAAGTGCCCATGCCCTTCTATAAAACCGGGCGTCATGGTTTTGCCTTCTAAATCAATTTGTTGAGTCTCTTCGGATAAATATTCTTCCACTTCTGCTACACTTCCTGCGAAAAGGATTTTATTATCTTTAACAGCTACTGCCTCCACAGTAGGTTGGTTCTCATTCACCGTATAAATGGTTCCTCCTTTTATAATTAAATCGGCTGTTTCCTGTTGATTTTGGCAACTTAAAAAGCTGAAAATTGCCATTATGGAAAGTAAACTTTTTATTTTCATCATTATATCATTAAAATTTTGATGAAAGTAATTTGAAAATCCTTTAAATACAATAAAGATTATTTGAGTGGGGAATTATGATGGTTTTTAAGAATAAAGGTAAAGCAATTAAACTGAACAACCCTCCTTACAGACATGTCAGACATTTTAATGTCGGGACATTTGTTAGAAATAGGCTAGTTGGACTTTTTAGAAGATGAATATCCTTAACCTCTCCTCTGCCTCGTTTAGGTGTTTTCACCAAAACTTAAGAAGACAGGCTCAGGATATCTCAAAGAAAATTGAAGGTGAAAACACCTTCAAAAGGGAAAATTCTATGATTTGAAACACCTACACCCTGATTTACAGTAATACATTTTTGAAGACATAAATGTGGGTTTAGGTGGAATTGAACCAACTTAAAAGGAAAAATGTCCGACTTTTTCAAAGTCTGACATAAGCAATGAAACACTTTTTGAGGATAACGAATACAGCGCGTTAACAACATCAACTCAACTTTATTTCCTCAACACCTGAGCTGCTTCTTTAGCGAAATAACTTAAAATGACATCTGCTCCGGCTCTTTTGATGCTCAGTAAACTTTCCATCATTGCCAATTCTCCATCTAACCAGCCTTTTTGAGCTGCTGCTTTAATCATACTGTATTCTCCGCTTACATTATAAGCAGCAATCGGCAATTCATTATTTTCTTTTAATAAATGAATGACATCCAGATAAGCTAAAGCTGGTTTTACCATCAAGAAATCTGCTCCTTCTTGCGCATCTAGCTCTGCTTCAATTAAAGCTTCATATTTATTAGCAGGATTCATTTGGTAAGTTTTCTTATCGCCTGATTTTGGTGCTGAGTCGAGTGCATCACGGAAAGGACCATAAAAAGCAGATGCATATTTAGCACAATAGCTCATAATAGAGGTGTTTATAAATCCATTTTCATCTAAAACATCTCTGATATATTCAACTCTTCCATCCATCATATCAGATGGCCCGATAATATCTATTCCAGTTTCAGCCTGAGCTAATGCCATATCTGCCAACACATCCAAAGTTTCATCATTGAGAATATTGCCATTTTCATCTACTATGCCGTCATGTCCATCACTGCTATAAGGATCCATCGCGACATCGGTCATAATGCAAGCTTCTGGAAATTTAGATTTAATTTCTCTCAAGGCTTTTATGTAGAAAAAATCTTCATCTGCACTTTTAGTGGCCATCTTGTCTTTATGCTTTTCCTCTACCACGGGAAAAACATCAAAAGATTTAATACCTAATTTCAAGCATTCCTCAATTTCTTTTAACATTAAATCTAATGTAAAACGATAAATACCAGGCATACTATCCACTTCAATTTTTTTATTTTGACCTTCTAATAAAAAGAGTGGAAAGATAAAATCCTTGGTTGTTAAAGTGGTTTCTTCCACCATTTCGCGTATTGCAGCTGATTTGCGATTTCTTCTCGGGCGTATTAACATAAAAATTGCTTTTTGGTGGTTCAAAGTTAAGCTTTTATGAAATGGAAATTAGAATCAGATTTAAAAAAACATGAGATCACGGATAATTTTCTTGTTATAAAAAAATATAATCAATCCAAGGTTGATACAAATTCCATCATTTGGCTTTTGTTAAATTTAATTTTGAATACAGGCTTCTACTTATCGATTTACCTTTTACTTTTGCAAAAGTTAAAAAAATCAAAATTATGCGTTCATTTATCGTTATCATTTCTATTCTAATATTAAGTGCTTGCCAGCAATTTCCTCAAAGAAAGACACTAAGTGCTGAAGAGATATTATCCATGCAATTGGGAAATGCTACTTTATGGTTTCAGCAATCTGCTGAAATGGAAGCTTCTTATCTGCAAGCTTATGATAAAGGTAAAATGTTGCTGAAAATTAAGATGGATACGCTTTCTAAATCAGAATTGAAACCTGCTGTAATCTTAGATTTAGATGAAACTGTTTTAGACAACAGTCCTTATGAAGCCAGGCTTTTCTTAAAGGGTAAAAATTATGGCTCTGAAAGCTGGGAAAAGTGGTGCAAACAAGCCAAAGCGGAAGCCTTGCCGGGTGCGATAGATTTCCTAAACTTTGCAGATAGCTTAGGGCTTGAAATTTATTATGTCTCAAACCGGAAGATCGGAGTTTTTGAACCTACTTTGAAAAACTTAAAAACACTGAAGTTACCTCAAGCTGAAAAGGAACATCTCTTATTACGCACCACCAAAAGTGACAAAACGGAAAGACGAGAGATGGTTAAAGCAGGGCATAATATCTTATTATATGTAGGAGATAATTTAACCGATTATGACCAAAAATTTGCTGAAAGAGATAGCACATTAGGTAAAGATTTGATTACGAAACATCAAAAAGAATTATTACACAATTTCATTATGTTGCCAAATCCGATGTATGGTGAATGGGAATCTGCTATTTATGGAAATGACTTCTCTAAAACAGCAAAGGAAAAATTAGAATTGAGAAGGAAACAGCTAAATATTGCCAAATAAACAATCAAGCAAATAGGATTTAAAGTCGCTAGTTTAGAGGAAAAATTAAGCTATCAATTCATCAAGCTTTTGGGACATTTCTTTTTTTATTGAATTATAAATACTTTATAAGACCGTATTTTTTTGAAGTAGAGCCTCCCAAATTTTTCTTGAAATCAAACAGTCCTCTATTTATTACAGATTTTTCTGACACTACTCCTAAATCAAGGATCTCAAAACCTGCCTCTAAATAGTGATCATAGATATAGTTTAGCATTAAAATATTGGGGCTAAAGCTTCTATATTCATGTAAGTCCGCCAAGTAAAATAGATATGAGATTTTGTCTGAAACCTGTATGCAAACAGCCATTGAGATCATTTTTTCATCATCATAAGCTGCAAACAATTCATATTCTTTGAAATTTTGGCACATAAAATTTAAATCCTCAAATTTCATAGTAATCGGAAAATCATTACGAATACGATTTGACACTAAAATTTTATATGCCGAATCTAGTTCGTCAACATGAATTTTTTTACAATAAAAACCGGCTTTTTTGGCTTTATTTAATCTATTCTTTGAGCCTGGGTCTATACTTTGCCAATAACTTTTATTTTTAAGTTCTAAAAACAACCCAACATCAGAATTGTCAATCTCCCAACCGCATTTAAGAAAAGTCTGTATTTGTTTTTTTAATCTATGACTGTAACAGAATGGGGCGAAATTTAATACAACTAAACTAATCCCCTCATTCTTTAATTTTTGTTGAGTGAAATAAATAAATTCCTCAATAATTTCGATTGGTAGTTCTCCCACCTGATTTAATCCACCTAATGGAGCTCTGTAAGGAGAAATAGCCTTTTTATCTATAATTGAAAAAGTCAATGTCAATATTGTATTCCCTTTGTAATCAATTAAAAAATGTCTTTTTTCGATTTCATTTTGAACTTTGAGAAATCGCTTTGAGAGGAATAATAAATTTGATGGGTAATTACTTACTTGATTGAAGTTAATAGAAGAAAAACTATATTCATTGTAAACCATCTAATTCTAAGATTCAGTGAATAAATTGATCGGAGTCTTTAATATAATCTGAATCATCAAATTTCTCAGAGCAAATACATAATAGTATGCTATTTTCGGAAAAAATCATTTTCCGCCAATGCTTAGCAGGAATATATAAACCTTTTGAGGCGTCATTTAAAATATATGGGTAATGTTTACCACTCTGGTCTTGAATAAATACTTCAACTGTTCCGTTTAAGCAGATTATCACTTGTTTGTTAATGAGATTTGCATGATCTCCCCTTGTCTGATTTTCAGGAGTTTGATAAACCCAATAAACTCTTTTAATTGGAAAAGGAATGGCATTTTCTACTTCTGCTACAGAAAGAAAGCCTATATCAAGACTCCCAAATTTACTTAAGTTCAAGATTTGAGGATTATCAAAATTCATACATACCATATTACAATTAGCAATGCTATAAAACTAGTGATTATTTTAATTGCAATAAATATAAAACTAGAAGTAAAGTAAAATGAGCAATCAATATTGATTGCTCATTTTACTTTTCATTGGTATAACTTTTAAGCTTTATCAGGCCTCTTTTGATATCTGTCTTTCACTTTCTCTTTTGCTTTTCTAACGTGCCTTTTGGCTACTTCATAGCAATCTTGGGCTGCTGATACAAAGCTATCTCCCTCACCAGAAACATAAATATCATTTCCTGGTAAGAAGATTTTCGCATCAACGGTTTTTTCACCGTTCTCATCGTTTGCATTCGATTTTAAATACAAATCGATACCAACTATTTGATCATTATATTTCGAAAGCTTATTGAACATCTCACGCATGTGATCATTCAAATCCTGACTTATGTTAAAATCTACTGGTTCTAAAGTAATATCCATTATGATAAATTATTTTGATATAAATCTGATGTCTCTATAGTATCAGCAATTTGTCTTAAATCAGGTAACAAATTGAAAACCTGCTGATGACCAGTTTCAGCCTCCTGATTATAGCGTGCATTTCTAAATGCTACTAAGGGCTCTAGATTTATTTCTGCAGGAAGCTTTTGATTTTCCGACAACTCCCTAGCAGCCTGGCCTATTTCCTGAAGATATTCGTAAACCGTTTCTTTAACAGGCTCATTTTTTCTGAAATCTTCATAGGTCATACCCTCAGTCTGGGCATTTACTTGTGCTATATTATCGACTATACTATTTAAATGCTGTATGGTTTCTTGTAATTTCATCATGTTATATTAAGCGATAACAAGAAATTTTTGTTGCGGTCATTTAATTTCTGAAGTCATATCGGTTAATAATTATAACATTTCACATACTGATTATCAACCACTAACGACTTCTTTTCTTTTTAAATTTTCACAATTTTCAATTGTACAATCTCCATAAAAAACCAAAGAATGATGTTTAATATCTGAACCTAAAGACTTTCCTACCCTTTTTTTAATTGCTTCAATACTGGGATCCAAAAACTCTTTTATTTTCAAACAATTATTGCATACTAAATGGTCATGATGCTCATAAGTAAGAGCCGGCTCATAAAGCGCATTTTTATCTTTGAAATTATGCTTCACGACTAAGCCGCATTCTACTAGTAAGTCAATAGAATTATAAACTGTCGCTCTTGAAATTGTATACTCCTTATTTCTCATTCTGAGAAATAGCGTTTCTACATCTATATGTTCATCTTGAGGTAAATAATAGAGTTCCTCCAAAACGGAATAGCGCTCTGCTGTTTTTCTTAAATGCTGGTCATTCAAATATTCATCCAATATATTTTTTGCGCGTTGCAAAATTTCCTTCATCACCGGTTTAGATATCGACATCCTATAGTTCTTTTAATAATAAAGTCTAAGTTAAGTTTTGAATATGAAGTTTGAAATATTAAAGCTGTATTTTATCTAAAGTTTAAAGTCATTCTAAACAAGAAACAATCAATTAACTTTTGACCTATTTACTTATGATGTCATTTCTGATTAATTTGACAGATGATTAATCTCAAGCCGATTCCTGACTTAGGTCATGTTTTTGGAGCTAAACAGCTATTACTTTTGAAAAATAAAAAATTAGCTATTAATGAGTACATCAACAGCGAAAAGACAAGACCTTGAATGTCGCCATTGTGGAGAAAAATGTGATCAAGAGCTTATTGTGAGCCATGATCAGAATTTCTGTTGTGAAGGCTGCCGTATGGTCTATGAAATTTTACTCGAAAATAACCTTGATAATTTCTATTGCGTTGCCGAATCGCCAGGCATCAGTTCCAAAAAGAAAAGAATTAATAATTTCGATTTCCTCAAAGATGAGGCTTTTGCTAATAGCCTTTTAGATTTCAAAAATGAAGAAATCAGTAAAGTAAGGTTTTACATTCCGGCTATTCACTGTAGTGCCTGCATCTGGCTTTTAGAAAAACTTTATAAGCTGCACTCTGGCATAATCAGTAGTCGAGTAGATTTCAATAAGAAAACTGTAATCATCTCATTCAATCATCAAGAAATTTCCTTATTGGAATTAGTGAAGCTGTTGGATTCTATT
>NZ_JAGXGF010000184.1 GCF_024636815.1 Marivirga sp. | reverse complement strand
TTTCCTATCCCACCTCTAAACAGCGATTTTCTTCCTAAAAATTCCTTACAATAGCCCGCTATTGCTTCAGAATTTTTAGTTGAAACTCACTATTTACAGGCGTTCTGAATCCTAAATTAGAATCGAACTCAGGTTATTATTCTATGATCGAAATATTACGCCCTTTCAGGGCTAGGTTGAGTTTTTTAGAAGCGTAGGGCTTCACCCTACGTTAAGATATATCGTCCCTTTGGGACTTTATACATCTATTTTAATAATCAATTTTTAAACTTTAAATTAAAGAATTTGGCAATGTTTTTACAAATACTTTATAGTTTGTTAGTTTTTATTTAATTGTAATTAATATGAAATCCAACTTCTGTGACTCTTTTAGTATGAAACTCATCCAAGATAACTAACGTTTTATCCACATTTGGAATGATTATTTATATTAGTCCTGAAAGGACGTCATTTTCTAACACAGGGTGATAGCCCTGTATGAATAACCTGATACTTACTCAAAAGCCCTGAAAGGGCGAAATAGTTAGTCTCACACATAGCGTTATCAATATTAATCTCATACTCTTTAGAAATGACTTATATTCTTCTTCAAAGGGTTTCCTTCTGTTCAGTAAAAACAAAAAACCACTCAAAATTAATTGAGTGGTTTTGTAAATCTAGTTTTAATTTTAACTCTTATTTAAACTTCGGATGATCTTTACCCGGAAAATTTTCCTCGAAGAAATCTCCGTATTCCCCAATTGTCTTTTTCATGTCTTTTCTAAGCCATAAGATACCAATCAAGTTAGGTATTGTCATTAAGGCTATAGTTATAGCAGATAATGTCCAGATAATGGTAGTATCTTGAAAAGCAGCAAAGAAGAAAGCTACCACATAAACTACTCTATAATAAATCACGGATTTAGGGCCGAATAAGTAAGTCATTGCTCTATCTCCATAATATGACCAGCTGATTGCAGTACTAAAGGCAAATAAAAGTAATCCTATGGATACTATGTATTGTCCCCAATCTCCAAAGAAGCCTCTATTAAAAGCTATTGCGGTTAGTGGTGCACTATGCACTAAGGATTCACCAATGAATTTTAATGATCTATCATCAGATATTTTTCCATTAGTGATGGCTACGGAACCTGTAAATAATTCATCAGTTAACAATCCTTCATCCTTATAAATCATAATGTTATCGGCAAAACTTCTGCTGTGTATAAAGGTAAAATCTTCATTATTTTGGATTTCACCATCTACAACTTCTATTTTTCCTGTATAAGTAGGTAGTTTTTCTTCATCATTAATATGAAGATAAATTTTATTTTTATGTTCCTCATTTGATTCAACATATTGCCTCTCTAAAATTTCTATTTCTGAATATTCGAATTTGTTAACATGTTTTTCGTTCCAAGCACCTGATGAAAGTAACACTAAACCAGTAACCGTACAAATGATAATAGTATCAATAAATGGCTCTAAAATAGCCACCATTCCTTCTGAAAGTGGTTCGTTTGCTTTTGCTGATGCGTGTGCAATTGGTGCAGAACCCTGTCCAGCTTCATTGGAGAAAAGACCTCTATTCACACCTCTATTAAATGCATAAGCAATGTTTGCACCGATGAAACCACCAGTTGCAGCAGAACCAGTAAATACATCACCAAAAATCGCCATTAGTGAAGGAATGATGTTTTCATAATTAAAAAGGATAACTGCAAAAGCACCAATGAAATAAATGATAGCCATAGCAGGCACTAATTTCGAAGTTACTGCGGCAATTCTTTTGATTCCACCTATGATAACTAAAGCTAAAAATACTGCTAATACTGCTCCAGTAAGCATTTGGTCGATTCCAAATGTAGCTAGCATAGTACTAGATATACTGTTGATTTGTGGCAAACTACCAGTTCCAAAGGATGATAAAACCGTTGCAAAAGCAAAGATGGCAGCTAGCCATTTCATGTTCACTTTTTTTCCTTTTAGTGTGAAATTGGCATTTTTCATGTAGTACATCGGTCCACCCGCCATTGTACCATCATCAAGTTTAGTTCTGTATTTATGCGAAAGCGAAACTTCCACAAATTTTGTACACATACCAATTGCTGCGGTAACTAACATCCAAAATAATGCAGCAGGTCCGCCTAAGTGAATAGCGAAAGCAACCCCGGCAATATTTCCAGTTCCTACTGTTCCGGATAAAGCTGTAGCTAAAGCTTGAAAGTGAGAGGTATCACCAGGTAAATCTTTTTTATCAAATTTTCCACTAACGATTTTTAAAGCATGTTTGAAAAACCGTATTTGAGGGAATTTTAGGTAGATGGTAAAAAATAAACCTGTGCCTAAAAGGGCATATGGAAACCAGGTTGCGCTTCCAATAAAACTATCAATAAAGATCAGAAAATTATTTACTTCTTGCATAAAGCTTTTAGTTCAATCAGTTATTTTTTTTTGAGAATGTTGGCAAAACTAACAAATTTTACTTTAGATAACGGATTTGGTAACACTGTTTTTATAATTGGCAATAAGAAATGATGAGTTTGTATTGTTTTACCTAACTTTCTTTGGGTAATTCTTTAATAATTTTAATTCAAATACACATATTTTTCTATTTCGCTGAATTGAGTATATCTTTGGATAAATCTGAAAATCACTTAGACGAACCATGAAGCACTTTTTTATTGTATCCTTATTTCTTGTAATTCCTATGGGAACTCAAGCCCAATTTGAATTGGACAGTTTAAAACAGAAATGGAAAGATGTTGGAAGAGAGTCAATAGAAGGAGTTTATTCCCTATCTGCTAAAAACAGGTCTTACTCTCTTGCTTTGGCTAAAGAAAATGATGTATATAAATTAGTATACATAGAAGGAGGCTTAGAAAATTGGGTTTATGGTGATTTGAAAGGGATGATTGCCAAATCAGAAGAGATGTACGAAGGCAGGTGGAATGCTGGAAAACCAACCAAACCTAATTTAGAGGATATTAAAATTGTGTTCGGTAATAAAAAATTCATCCTCTATTGGTCTGATTGGTCTATTGATGAATTTAAAATGATTTATCCTGAAAAAGCTCAAGAACCAACGGATATGGATAAAGTATTTATGGATGAAGCGTTTAAAAGAGATGAAATATCTATTCCTATCCAATTAAGTGATTCGGGGTCCGTTGAAATTCCCGTAATGATTAATGATGTGTTAAAAATTTATGTAGGCCTGGAAAAAACCTCAAAGGAAGTAATCATTTCAAAAGATATAGCTAAAACATTAATTCAAACCAAAACACTAGGTTACAAAGAATGGAAGGAAGGAAATTATTACCAATTTATAGATGAAAATAAAGCTTTTGAAGCACCACATGTATTTATTTTAAATTCTTTAGCACTAGGCGAAGGACAATTAACTAATCTGGAAGCCGTTATTTCTGAAGACATCTCTAGGTCAATGTTAATTAGCTTTGATGTTTTAGAACGTTTCGGAAAAGTAAACATTGACTTGGAAAAGATGTTGCTTACTATAAAACCTTAATCATGATTTTAAGCCAATATCTTATTTTTTTATTTTCATTTATTGCACAACCTTCAACAGCTACATTAGAATTAGAAATCAGTGAATTTCGAAATATGAAAGGGCATGTATTAGTATCTGTATTTGATAATGCTAATGATTATCCTGATAATGAAGAAAATGCTATTGTCAATAAAAAAGTAAAAGTGATGCAAAAAACGCATTTCATAAATATTGAAAATTTACCTCAAGGCGAATATGCAATAGTATTTTTACATGATGAGAATGGAAATGAAGAAATGGATACTAACTTTGTAGGCGCACCAACTGAAGGATATGGAGCAAGCAATGATGCAGTCAATACTTTTAGCGCTCCAAAATATAAGGATGCGAAATTCCTTTTGGAAGGGGAAAAGAAATCCTTAAAATTGAAAATATTTTACTAAATAGAGCCTATTAGGCAATTACACGAGGATCATTGGTGTGAACCTGAAATTCAGAATCAAATGACTATCCTTTGTGTAAATAAATTTTAGAATCCATATAACTTAACTTATGCGTTTAAATTTTTTATTGATACTTACCTCATTTTTGATTTTTTCTTGCGGACAAAATGATTCACAGAAAAATGATAAAGACCCTCTCTGGGGTTTAGAACAGCAGGTTTTTGAAAATGGAGAAAATATTGATATTGTTGAAATTAATAAATCAATAGAGAAAGCTACCACTATGCGGTTGAGCTGGGCTTATAGTCCAATCACCATAGCCATAAGAGTTGCAGGTCAACAAATGATTAGTCCTGAAGTAAAAATTTTGGCTAAAAGTAAATCAGGAAATGAATTGATCACACATGCAGTAGTGATGATTGAAAAGAAGAATTTGCAGGATGATTCAATTAATGACCAATATTACAGAATTGAATTGAAGTTAGGCGGAAGTATTTGGCAGGTTATGGACATCAAAAAGGCATGGACTTGTAAAGCCAATAGAGGACATAGCGAAGTAAATGCTCAACTTTGTAAATAAATTTCAATGGCTTCCCGTTTCGAATATTTCTATTTAGTTGAGATTCAATATTTGGGTTTCCGCTATCATGGGTGGCAATTTCAACATGGAGTAAGGACCCTCCAGGGAATGCTGGAAAAAACCTTAACTTTCCTTTTTGAAGATGAAAAGTTCAAGATTTTAGGAGCTGGACGTACTGATGCTATGGTATCTGCTCAATCTGCTTATTTTGAATTATTCAATAATCATCAATTGGAATTAGCTGCTTTTCAAAAGGATTTAGATGAAAATCTGCCTGCTGATATAAAAGTTATTAATATCAAAGCTGTTGATAATCAATTCAATATTATTCAAGATGTAACTCAAAAGACTTATCATTATTATTTTGCTCCGGTAAAAGAGAAATATCCTTTTGCTGCGCCTATTATGAATTGTATTCATTTCCCTCTTGATATCTCAAAAATGAAGGAAGCCGCACAACTATTTGAAGGAGAACATGAGTTTAAATACTTTATGGTAGGCGATGCTGAAAATAAAAATACAATTCGCAATATTACGGAGAGTAGGATAGAGGAAAATACAGAATTAACCGCAAGCTTTTTTCCTGAAAAGAGTTTTGTTTTTAAAGTAAAGGGAAAGGGTTTTATGCGATATCAAATTCGCTTAATGATGGGTGCTTTAATTAAGATCGGTAGAAATGAAATTTCCTTGCATGATCTTGAAGATGCCTTGCAAGGAAATCCTCCAAATTTTGATAAGCTAAATGCTGCTGCTTCAGGTTTAATGGTAAAAGAGGTGAAGTTTTAGATTTAGTAGAAGTTATTTAAATAAACCTGAACTCAAATATCGATCTCCACGATCGCAAGTAATGCAAACAATTACACCAGATTCAATTTCTTCAGCAATTTGTAGAGCAGCATATAAAGCACCACCGCTACTCATTCCAGCTAAAATTCCTTCTTCCTTTGCCATTCTTTGGGTCATTTTGGTGGCATCTTCTTCGCTTATATCAATTGTTCTATCTACTCTTTTAGCTTCAAATATTTTTGGTAAAAATTCAGGAGACCATCTTCTGATTCCTGGGATTCTTGAGCCATCTGTGGGTTGAGTACCTACAATTTGGACATTGGGATTTTGTTCTTTTAAATAACGAGAAACGCCCATTATGGTCCCGGTTGTTCCCATAGCAGATACAAAATGGGTGATTTCACCATTTGTGTCATTCCAGATTTCAGGACCGGTTGTTTTATAATGTTGTTTGTAATTATCAGGATTTCCGAATTGATTAAGCATATAATATTCACCTGTTGCCGCCATTTCTTCTGCTACAGTCCTGGAATATTCTATAGTGCCTTCAGCTTTGGTTAAAATCACCTTAGCTCCATAAGCCTCCATAGTTTGAATTCTTTCAGCTGTAGAGTTTTCCGGCATAATTAAGGTCATGTGCAATCCCTTCAATTTGGCAATCATAGCTAAAGCAATTCCAGTATTACCACTAGTAGCCTCAACTAATTTATCTCCTGCTTTGATATCACCTCTCTCCAAAGCAGCACCTATCATCCCCAATGCAGCACGGTCTTTTACACTCCCTCCAGGATTTTGCCCTTCTAGTTTACAGTATATCTTCACATTTTTATTGGTTGGGATATTTTTCAATTCTACTATTGGGGTGTTACCCACTAAATCTTCTACAAACATATTATTTTACATTACTTTTATGTAGATGCTTATTTTCTGAATCATAATAAAGTCTTGAATGAGGCTCCAGGCTTTTTGTTATCCAGCTGTTGCCGCCAATAATACAATGATCACCTATAACAGTTTTCCCTCCTAAAATAGTAGCATTTGCATAAATCACTACATGATTCCCAATAGTTGGGTGCCTTTTTAGACTGGCATTTTCCTTTCGAACACTAGTAGCGCCTAAAGTAACGCCTTGGTAGATTTTTACATAATTGCCTATATCAGTAGTTTCTCCAATTACAATTCCAGTTCCGTGATCTATACAGAAATTGTTTCCAATTTTTGCAGCAGGATGAATATCCACTCCAGTCTTGCTGTGGGCGTGCTCACTTATAATACGGGCAATTAGAACATATCCAGCATTATATATACAATGTGCAATCCTATAGGCTGCAATTGCCTTAAATCCCGGATAAGTTTTCACTACTTCCAATCTGCTTTTAGCTGCTGGATCTCCTTCATATATTGCACTTATATCTATTTCTAAAGCAGACTTAATTTTCACTAAATCATTAAAAAGAACTTCTTCTTCTCCAGGATATTTTTTTTGAAGGCTTTTGCATCTTTTTTCTAAGAGATTATGCCATTCATTTTTTAGTTCCAAATACCGACTTTCCAATTTTGCCTTATCGCAAATTTTTTCATTTCCATAATCAGGAAAAATAAAACCCAATAGAGCCTCATAAAATGATATGATGCTGTCTGGAGAAGGACAGCCCTGCGCATTTTGATGTTCTTTAAAAATACTTTCTAAAAATTTTTCTTGCATGAATCAGTCTTTAATTTCCTCTCTTCCATCTGCATGTATAGCAAATCTGCCTTTGTTTTTATCATGAACATTTTCATAAGAAGGCCATGGCCATCCTCCGAATTCTGTTTTTTGAAACTCCATTATGGTTTCACGCACTTCTGCAGGATAATTCAATACAAATGGTCCATGTTGAACTACTGGTTCGTTAATTGGTTTTCCTTGAAGTAGTAATAATCTTGCTTCTTCATCACCATTTTTCAAGGTGATATCCGCTCTAGCATCCAAATATGCGCTATGGTAATGTGGTAAATCAGTATCGTTCAATTTAAAATCCTTACCCTTAAAGAAATATAAATTTCTATTGATTTTATTTTGGCTTGTTGGTAAGGTGAATTCAGCACCAGGCTCCATTTTGATATGCCAAATTGCGACTTCATTCTCTGGATTTGCTGCCCATGAATCCGGTGCAGGTTTAGGTGCTTTTTCATCACCTAGTTTTCCTGCCATTACCTCGACTTCTGTTGATTTACCATTACTATCCGTATGCTTATACACAGGGATGGTGTCTTTCCAAAGCATGGCAAAGTGAGGATCTACCTTTTTGCTATACCTTGGCAAATTCAACCAAATTTGAAAAAGCTCTAATGGGTTTTCTTCATTTTCCTTTAGTAATGGAAACATCTCCGAATGTTGTACTCCTTTTCCAGCCGTCATCCATTGTACATCTCCGTTACCGAATCGACCCGCAGCACCCAAAGAATCCGAATGGTCCACTAACCCTTTTCTAACAGCCGTAACAGTTTCAAAACCGCAATGAGGATGTGCAGGGAAGCCAGGTACTTTACTTCCATGATACATTCTCCAGCCATCTTTAATAGTGAAGTCTTGTCCTATCATTCTGCCATCCAGAGAAGCCGCAGGTCCTAAATCTTTATTTCCCTTAGGGAAGAAATCCTCATGATGAACACAAAAAAGGAAAGGGTCTTGTGTTTGCCAAGGGAAACTTAATTTTTCTATTTTGTTGATTCCAGCATTTTCCATGAAGCTACAACGATATTTAGGTAATTATTGTTGATGAAAAATAATGTCATTTATGAAACAGGAGGTAATTTTTCTCCACAATTATGACAAAATTTTGCAAAATCACCATGTTGCTTTGCACCACAACTGGTACAACTTCTATTATCGGTTTTAAATCGACTTTTATTCATTTCTGAAGTTACTATTCCAGTGGGTACTGCTATTATACCATATC
Organism: Marivirga sp.; assembly: GCF_024636815.1. Classification (GTDB taxonomy): domain Bacteria; phylum Bacteroidota; class Bacteroidia; order Cytophagales; family Cyclobacteriaceae; genus Marivirga. The sequence goes on along the minus strand of NZ_JAGXGF010000184.1, from coordinate 793 downwards.
CCATGATCATAATAAAGGAGGCAACAATTTGACCTAATGGAGTAATCGGGGCGATATCTCCATATCCAACAGTGGTAAGGGTAACTATCGACCAATAAATCCCTTTTGGAATATCAGTAAACCCACTTTCTGGTGGTTCAATTAAATACATAATTGCACCCAAAATAGATACTAAAATTAACACAGTTGCAATAAATAATGTAATCTTCTTTCTACTTGCCAATAGAGCTGTAGAAAGTTGTGAAGCTTCTCCTAAATATTGGGTGAGCTTAAAAATCCTAAAAATTCTCAATAGCCTGAGGCCTCTGATAATCATTAAAGACTGAGCACCAACAAAAACAAAAGCTAATAAAGAGGGTAAGATTGACAGCAAATCTACCATTCCGAAAAAGCTTTTAATATAGTGCAAGGGCTTTTTTACTATAATAATTCTTAAGATATATTCGATAAGAAAAAAACCTGTAAATATCCATTCAGCCCATAAGAAGTAAGTGCCATAATTCAATCGGATCCTACCTACACTTTCTAGTACAACAGCTAAAACACTTAGAAAAATGGCTACTAATAAAATAGCATCAAACATTTTACCCCAAAAAGTATCTGCCTTAAAAATAATTTTGAAGGCTTTTTCTTTCCATTTGGCACTGGTGTTCGTGGCTGTTGCACAACTACCTTTTATAAAAGTTAAAACTACGACTCATTTCCGGGTAATTTCCGTTTTGGAGTTCTGTTATAATCAGGAACTTCCTATACACGGAAAAAACAGATATGAATTGATTTATTTTGTTGTTTA
>NZ_JAGXGF010000183.1 GCF_024636815.1 Marivirga sp. | reverse complement strand
TGTCAGTTGTATACACAGGGCTTCACCCTGTGTTATAATACAACGTCCTTTCAGGACTAAAAAAGAAATCAAAATCATTCAATTAAGACAAAAAATTAAAAAAAGAGCGGATATTATAAAAAGCTTAACTTAACGACATTGAGCTCGCACCAGCACAGAAATTAAGCAGACTCAGTTTGAGGAGTTTCCAATATCAAACCAAAGATCAGTTACCTTCAATTTTCTCTAATTCTTTAAATTATTTCAATATATTTAAGTTTGATTAAAATCTAAATCCTATGAAAAAGTTATATCCAATTCTATTTGCCCTAGTTATTATTCCTGCCATTTCTTATACGCAGGATTTACACAAAATTGCTTTAGAGAAAGCCGAAGACATTGAAGAAAAGGTAATTGAATGGAGAAGGCATTTTCATGAAAACCCGGAATTATCTAACCGAGAATATAAAACGGGGGAGAAAATTGCTGAACACTTAAAAGATTTAGGTCTAGAAGTAGAAACCGGAGTTGCCCATACAGGAGTGGTAGCTGTATTAAAAGGTGGAAAACCAGGACCAGTCGTGGGATTGAGAGCAGATATTGATGCCTTACCAGTAACAGAGCGAAATGATTTATCTTTTAAATCGGAAGTGGTAACCGAATATAATGGTCAGGAAACCGGTGTAATGCATGCTTGTGGTCATGATACGCATATTGCTATTATGATGGGAGTTGCTGAGGTTTTCAGTGAAATGAAAGAAGACATTCCAGGAACCATCAAATTTATATTTCAGCCTGCTGAAGAAGGAGTGCCTGCAGGAGAAAGAGGAGGAGCTAAAATGATGGTAGAAGAAGGCGTACTTAAAAACCCGGATGTGGAAGCAATTTTTGGTCTGCACATCAATGCCGGAACAACTGTCGGCCATATCAAATATAAGCAAGAAGGTATTATGGCGGCTTCTGATCGATTTACTATCAATATTAAGGGCAAACAAGCGCATGGCTCTACACCATGGGCTAGTGTTGATCCTATAGCGGTCTCTGCTCAAATCATTAATAGTTTGCAATACATTGTATCCAGAAATGCAGAATTAACTAAAGAAGCAGCAGTTGTAACAGTCGGAATCATGAAAGCTGGGAATCGTTTTAATATAATTCCTGAAACAGCCATGTTGGAAGGAACAATCAGAACTTTGGATGAAGGCATGAGGGAAATGATTCACGAAAAGATAAGGTTGACAGCTGAAAATATTGCTGAAATAGCTGGAGCAACTGTTGAAGTAGAAATAGTAGAAAATGCACCATTGACTTACAATGACATTGATTTAACCAATAAAATGGTGTCTTCTTTTCAAAAAACAGTAGGAGAGGATAAACTACATCTGATGAAGGCTGTAACTGGTGCTGAGGATTTCTCTTATTTCCAAAATCAAATCCCTGGTTTATATTTCTTCATAGGTGGAAGACCCGAACTAGAACCGGAAGGTCGAGCTCTGGGAGGACACCATACTCCTGATTTCTACATAGACGAAAGTGGGATGCTCACGGGTGTAAAAGCTTTTATTAATTTGACTTTAGATTATATGGAAGCAGAGAAATAAATACATAGTACAGTAAATTCCAACTTCGAGCTTCCGACTTCTAACTTCGGTACCGAAACATCTCAATCTCTTTGCCATCTAGCGTATAATATTTACTAATCAGATTGGCAGTAAGACAAGAGTGAATTGGAAGGATATATAACAAATCTCCAATCTTAATTTGGTCGAAGGCTTCATCAGGAACATGAATAGTACCGTGTTCCTGAGATAGTTTTTTAACATACCAGTCTGGAATAGGATTGCCCCATGCATTATCCTTTTGCTCAGCTATTAATCCATAAATGATATTACCGTCTTTTTCGATTCTGTCTTTTGAAAAGTGAACAGCCCCACCATATACGATTACCTCGTTTCTGTCAGCATGTTTTGCTACCACGGGACAAGGCATGGCTACGGCTATATCTTCATAATTACAAGAACCAATTTCAGCTTGCATAACATCAAAAAAGACAAAATTACCGGGACGCATTTCATCAATATGGTCAAAATCTTCACAGACACTGCAGGTAGGAGTGTCTCCATTTGAAATGATGATTTCAGAATATTTCTTTTTAAAATAATTTTTTAGCTTAATCATCTTTTCAGAAGTATAAGCATGAATTTTATCAATTTCTTTTTTGCCTTTAGCTTGATAGGTATGCCCGGCATGTTGTAAAAATCCTTTAAAAGTGATTAAAGGATTTTTATTTAGTTCATTGACAATAGCTTCAATGCCTGTAAAATCTTCTGCTCTTATCCCTGTTCTATGGTATCCTGCATCTGTTTTAATAAAAATACCGATAGGAAATTTTAACCACTCATTTAGATTTTTGGCTGTTTCAACTGATTCCATACAAATATTTAAGCTTATTTTTTCAGCTAATTGGTTTACAGTTTCATGTTCTAAAATATTTAGAGGAAATGCCACTGTAATATCGTTCCATCCAGCTTGAGCAAAATATTTAGCCATTTGAAGTGAGGAAACTGCACAAGAATTAATGCCATATTCTTTAAACCATTCACCTACTTTATGAGATTGATGTGTTTTAAAATGAGGACGTAAATTACAATTGAATTTCTTGGCACGATTTAGCATTTTTTCAATGTTCAGCCTGCACTTTTTTTCATCAAGTAATAGGGTAGGTTTTGTGATATTCATAATTACTCTTAGTCTAAATGAATTAATTCTCCTCCATTGCTTACATTCACCTTTAGGCCTGGATCTCCTTTGTAAAGGATTCTTCCTGCATTTTCTATGCTTCCAATCAAGCTATCCTTTACATTTACTATAATGTCATTGTAACCTCTCTGCAATACATTTGCTCTGTTGGCTATTAAATTACTGCAATCATATTTGCCATCATTAAAATATGCTCGAACTCTTAAGTTATTGCATTTTCCAGCTACGTTAAAAAGCGATGAAGAATTACTTAAAAGGGTAGTGTTATTATTGTTGATTTTTAAATCAACTTCATTTGTAGCACTCTGAATTCGGATGACAAAATCATTTCTAATCGTATCTGCAGAAGTGACTTTTCCATTGCTTAGGCAAAGGACATTAATTTTACTTTTATTGGTAAACCATTTTAATTGTGGTTTTTCAAAATCTCTTGTCCAACCACAGAAATTTTGATTAAAAAAGCTAAGGGAATCATTTTCATGTTCCATTACAATTTTAGGAATTAAATTTTTCCCATAAGTTAATTCAAAATACTCACGATCAGTCTCTACTATTTCCAATTCTATATCGTCATGAATTAATATTTCTGCGAAATCTGGAATATCATCAATTATAATAGTAGTTTCTTCACCTGATTTTTTGAAGCAATCATATGCTTCTTCTGAATCACAAGATTGAATTGAAATTCCTAAAAGGACTAAAAATAAATATGTTCTATATCTTCTTAAAATCTCCATCCAATACCTATTTCTGCTTGTTCAGCTGTGGCGGCATGTGTTTTTAATGCAACTTGTGCTATTATATTATTATGAAATTGATAACGCAATCCGAAACGCTGATATACCGGCATATTGGATTTGCTAGGATTGTAAACATATACGCCCATTTGAGTGATAAATCCTAGTTTCCCAAATTTCAGTTCGTGTCCAATTAATAATCCCAACCTTTTGAAATCGGCTATTTCTTCTTCATCATAAATTCTAAACCAATTGGTCGCAATCTGTTCTTTTAATGAATAACTGTGAAAATATTCGATTCCAACTCCCCAATCACTTTTGGGGTTAACGTATTTTTGTCCGTATAATAATAAATTAAAAAATGGAAGAGGTTCTCTAACTTGCAAGGTTCGAGTATTTCTTCCCCCACTAACCATTAAATAAACTTGATAAGGAGTTTTATCTAAAGGTGTAATGTCTCTGAATTCTTTATCTTCCTGACTTTTGATTTTATAGGACATCCCCAAATTGGCGGTTATAATATTTATACCTCTATTAGGGGCTCTTTGTGCGCCATTGCTGGAATGAGTTATATTTAAATTGGGTGTTAAGCTAATCTGCTCATTCAATTTGATTTCATATGTAAAGCGAGTTTGCAACAGATAAGTGATGGTACTGGTGACCATATTATTCTGGTTATTGGTTTCCCTATCATAGGGATTTGTGCTATAAACCAGGCCCGTTCCAATTCTGAAATACAAGGCAGTATTTTCAGTTCTTTTAATGGGAAGATCCATTGCAGCAGAGGCAACCACTAAATGCCCTAATTTAGGGTTTTGTAGATTATAATACGATAGACCATAACTGACTAATGGCTTTTTGTATATGTTTTCCCATTCTCTTTTTCCATTAAGTTTTTGCTGTAAACTTAACTCTATACCCGAAGGATTAGAATTAGCTAAATGCCCTACATGCTCATTATGCTTTAATATAAAGCCTTTAATGACCTGTCCATTTAAATACCAATCGTATTGCTGGGCATCTAAGGGAAGGCTAACCAATAAAAATAAAATAGCAAGGCTTAATTTTTTCAAAATATTATTGTTTAAACCGCAACAGGCGCCTTTATGTGAGGGTGGTATTGATAATCCACTAATTCCAAGTCATCAAATTTAAAATCAAAGATGTTTTTTACATTTGGGTTGATCTTCATTTTTGGAAGTGGGTAATGCTCTCTTGATAGTTGTAATTCTGTTTGTTCCAAATGATTGGAGTATAAGTGCGCATCACCTAAAGTATGGATAAAATCACCGGGTTCTAAATCACATACTTGAGCTACCATCATGGTCAACAAAGCATAAGAAGCAATATTAAAAGGTACGCCTAAAAATACATCTGCAGAGCGCTGGTAAAGCTGGCAACTTAATTTCCCATCTGCCACATAAAACTGAAATAGAGCATGGCATGGGGGCAAAGCCATATTTGGAACCTCTGAAACATTCCAGGCGCTTACCATTATTCTTCTTGAATTTGGTGTGTTTTTTATTTGCTCGATTATCTGGCTAATCTGGTCAATATGTTGACCATTAGGTGTGGGCCAGTTTCTCCATTGTGACCCATAAACAGGGCCAAGTTCACCGTTTTCATCAGCCCATTCGTCCCAAATCGAAACTCCATTTTCCTTTAAATATTTTATATTGGTTTCTCCTTTCAGAAACCAAAGTAGTTCATGAATAATAGTTCTTAAATGAAGCTTTTTAGTAGTCACCACAGGAAATCCTTCGGATAAATCAAATCGCATTTGATAGCCGAAAACACTTATGGTTCCGGTTCCGGTTCGGTCTCCTTTTTGAACGCCATTGTCCAAAATATGCTGCATTAATTCATGATACTGCTTCATTTTGCTTTGAATTTATTGTGTTAAAGGAAATTTTATTTAAAGTTAATAAATAGAAAAATACTATCGATGAAACATCATAAAATATAACACGATATGAGCAACTGTCACTAAAACTAAGCGTGCAAATTCTATTTTATTTCGCTCCGATTTTTCAGTTTTAGTATATAAGTAATAAAATACAGCGTAATAAGGGATAGGTAATGCAATAAATGCAATCTCTGGAATAGGCAGTCTGCCCATAATTATTATTATTGCGGGTATGTAGTAAATAAATGCTGAAAATCGTTTCGCTTTTTCTAAATCCATTTTGCTTTTGTATATATTCTAAAAACTTTTGTATATATTCTAAAAATAAGTAACACAAATATTGATCATTTGCTACTGAATATCAATCCCCATAGCTATTGGGATAATTTTTTCTTTTGTAATTGCCTATTAGGCTTAATTTAATTTTTCGTAAATAATTGCTGCGCCTTGTCCAACTCCTACACACATGGTGGCCAATCCATATTTTACATGGTCTCTTTTTTGCATTTCATGCAATAAAGTAGCTGAAATTCTTGTTCCGCTGGCCCCTAATGGATGACCTATGGCAATAGAACCACCATTTACATTAATAATTTCAGGATTTAGATCTAAATCATGAATGCATGCAATCGATTGTGAAGCAAAGGCTTCGTTTAATTCGATTAAATCTATATCTGAAATTTTTAATCCGGCTCTTTTTAAAGCTTTTTGAGTAGCAGGCACAGGACCTATCCCCATGGTATCAGGACTTACACCCGCGATGGCCATACTTACAACCCTTGCCATTGGCTTTAAATTAAATTTCTTTAGAGTTTCTTCATTCACTATTAAGCTGGCGGCTGATCCGTCATTTACTCCACTGGCATTACCTGCTGTAACTGAGCCATTCTTTTTAAAAGCTGGCTGAAGAGAACCTAATTTTTCTATAGAAGAAAGTCTAGGGTGTTCATCTTTTCCAAACACAATATCTTCTGATTTCCTTTGCGGAATTGATACCGAAATTAATTCATTACTAAATTTCCCTGCTTTATGCGCAGTATCATATTTTAATTGTGAATTATGCGCAAATTCATCTTGAGCTTCTCTACTGATTTTCCATTTTTCTGCTACGTTTTCTGCAGTTTCTCCCATAGCAAAAGGGTGGTGCATTTCAGCTAATTTTGGATTGATAAACCTCCATCCAATAGTGGTATCATAAACCTCAGGCTTTCTTGAGTAAGCAGTTTCGGCTTTGGCCATTACAAATGGGGCACGTGTCATGCTTTCTACACCACCGGCAATAAAAGCTTCTCCATCACCCAGCATAGTCGCACGACTTGCATCCATAATAGATTGCAAACCAGAAGCACATAATCTATTTACCGTTACACCTCCAACTTGTGTAGGTAACCCTGCCATTAATCCAGCCATTCTCGCTACATTCCTATTATCTTCACCGGCTTGATTGGCAGCACCAAAAATTACATCTTCCAGTAATGATTTATCAAAGTTAGGCTGTCTTTCCAATAAACTTTTAATGATATGAGCAGCTAAATCGTCAGGTCTGACACTGCTTAAGGTTCCTCCAAATTTTCCTACCGGAGTTCTTGCTATATCTACTATGTATGCTGTTTTAATCATTCCCATAAATTTTTCAAAAGCGAAATTAAGCTTTTTAAATTCAAGCTGAAAATGTTAATCTTGTTTATGTTTTATTTTTTGGATGAATAATAAACAGAAAGGGCAGATTACTTGCGCAATCCGCCCTATTCATCATCATCCATCATTTGAGGTCATCACTCCTCAAATATTTTTAATATTATCGTAAGCTTTTATATATGTCAGGACATTTCCCTTTGTAATTTTTACTTGGATCTTTTCCTTTCCATTCAAATCTGTATGATAAAGTGAATTCATTTGTTGCGCCATAATTTATTTGGGCATTTTGTAAACTATGATCATAGCTGTAACCCATATTAAATTGTTGAAATGAAAACCCAACCGTAAATACCATGGCCTGTTTTACTCTATACCAAGTGCCTAAGGTCAGGAAACTATTGTTCCAATATCCACCAATGTTTAAATAATCCATATTCGCTTGGTTTTCATATACAATTGATGGAGTGATAGAATAAGCTTGTTTACTATATGAATACTTCTGAATTTTATACGCTATATGAGCTGTGTATCTTCTGGGTAAAATAGCGTGTGATTCAGGATTAAATCTTTCTTTAGGAGTATTGATATGTGATATGTTTAATCCTGCTATTAAGTTTTCAGCGGCATAAATAAATCCTACTCCAACATCTACCATATTAGTTCTTGATTGACCAAATCTTTCTGCAGTTGGATAGCGATTACCACTTCCTGCTCTCATTTGATCTTCGAAAGTCAAAGTGCTCCAATCAAATGATTTTTGGAAATAGTTTAATGAAATGCCTCCACCAATTAGGGCTCTATTATTTAACTGTATTCTGTGAGATAACGTAGTTCCGATAGCGTTATTATTAATCACTCCATCCATTTGTTGATCATTCAAAGCATGAATTGCTAATCCTGATTGTTTACCTAAAGGAGTATCAAATGAAAAGTAAGAAGCATTATATGCACTAAGGTTGCTCCACTGTTGTCTGTGGGCTAATGTTAATCTTGGATTTCCTTCCGAGCCAGCCAAAGCGCTATTTAAATATATAGGATTAGAATAGAACTGAGAAAAATAAACGTCTTGCGCTTTTAAGTCCATACGGTGCCCTAGTAGAAGGGCTAGAATCGCTGGAATGATGAATAATTGTTTCATGATGATTTATCTTGATGAATGACATTACAAATATGGGAGTCTTTATCATCCTATAAATCAGCAGAAAACGGAAATTTTAACTAAGGGAAATACTTAGGAGAAGCTAGAGGTTAGAATCTAGAACCTATACAATTGCCAATCGACAAACTTCGAGCTCCTGACTTCTATCTTCTAACTTAATCCAATCGACTTAGCTTCCCATCTTTCATCTCATGCCGTTCATCTGAAATTGAAGCTAGTTCCTTATTGTGGGTTACTATCACGAATGCTTGTCCTAATTCATCTCTTAATTTCAGAAATAAGGAATGGAGTTCTTCGGCATTTTTAGAATCTAAATTTCCACTAGGTTCATCTGCAAAAACAATGTCGGGATTATTCATTAATGCTCTGGCAACAGCTACTCTTTGTTGTTCACCTCCGCTGAGCTGACCAGGTTTGTGGTGAGACCTTTGCTCAATTCCTAAAATTTTCATTAGTTCTTGAGCCCTTTCCAAAGATGAATTTTCGTCTTTTTTGGAAATATAAGCAGGGATTAAAATATTCTCTTCGGCAGTAAATTCGGGTAAAAGGTTATGAAACTGAAAGATAAAACCAATAGCACTGTTTCTGAAATTGGATAATCTACTGCCTTTTAAATGGCTAATATCTTTATCTTTAAAAAATAGTTCACCGCTATCGGCTTGATCTAATGTGCCTAATATATGTAAAAGCGTACTTTTTCCAGCGCCACTAGGCCCTACAATAGCAGTGATTTTTGCTGCATCCAGCTGAAAATCAATACCATCTAATACTTTTAGGTCTCCATAATGCTTTTGGATATTTTTAGCGCTTAATATGCTCATGGCTCAAAGATAAAGAGAAACTAGTAACTAGGAATAAGACACAGGAATATTTTGCAAAGTGTTTTTGAAATCCTCAAAATACTATGCCTTAAACCATAATTAGCAATTCCTCTTAAAAAAAAAATAGGTGTATTTTATTTAAGAATTAGACACTTTTTATTCCAGAGTGGTATTTAATTCTATATCGTAAATACCAAATCTCCTTTTCAATTCCATACTACCCAAAATGTCTTTTGAAGGAATATCTTTGTAACTTATACTTCTACTAACTTCATCTGAGCCTGCTAAATAAATAAGGGCCTCTCTTAAAAGTTTTTCGTTAACATCGCCTAATTCTAATTTAACCAATGAATTATCTTTTAAAGGAATGTCAGGATAGAATCCTAAATCATAATCTGACTGATTAAGACTGTTAAAAGATTTTGTGATAATAGGCTGCATGCCCCAATTGTTATCTGGATTGTCTTCTTCATAAAAGCTAGTAGAACCAACATTTTTACCCACAGTTGTATCCCCAATAATATAGGTGTCTATAAATGGATTTAGGCCATTAATTAAAAGCTCAGATGCTGATGCGGTTCTTGATGACGTTAATACAGTCAGTTGAGGGCTTTGTAGCGTGTTACCAATATTTTCCGCCTTATTCACAAACTTTCTATTCAGAGACTCTTCACCATATTCATTTACAATAGCTTGTTTCAATCCTTCATTATAATCTCTTTTCACGAATATATCCTGATCAGTAATATTAGCACCTATCAAACTAGCAAGGTTAATAGTGGCTCTTTCAGCCCCTCCACTATTATATCTTAGATCCATTATCAGATGATCAATACCTGCTGATTTAAAGCTTTCAAAAATCTGATCCATTTCAATTGCATAAGCTGCACTATCTGCATCGGTTCCTACTGCAAATAAATTGTAAACATAATATCCTATTTTTTTACCATTTCTAGTATAAACTGTGTCAAGGTGATTTGGATTTTCAGCAAATTGAATGGCACTTAACTCAAAGTCACCGATTTCCTCAAAGGCTTCATTTTGGAAATTGTATCTCTCTATTGTTAAAGTATGATTTTGACTTATATTTTTGAGTAGATCTCTGTAATTATCAATTGATAGCGCACTTCCATTTATTTTAGTAAATAAATCTCCTCTTTTAAGTCCTGCATCTTTAGCTGGTGAGTCCTTTTTTACGTAAGAAATTTGACCTAATAGTGTATTTGAATTTTCATCTTTTTTGTAGAGGATAAATTCGTATCCTGATTCTAATGTAATGCCTTGTAAAGAATTAAGCAATTCTTGAAAATTGGGCTGAATCCATGAAAAACGGTCTTGGTTAGATAATAAGCTGTAGAAAAAATCATCAGGATTTTCTTCATTTATGTTTTTTTCAGGTAAATCCTGATTCCAATAATAATAGAGATTTAAATTATCATAAATCCAATTGTTCACATATTCATTTGTACCATTTTCAAAGGTTTCAGGTTCGGGTTCTTCATTTCTACAAGAAGAAAATATTAAAATACTTATTAGTAAAAAATAGGATAGTGAGTTTTTCATTTTAATCTTGTTATGTAAGGTGTTTTTTTAATCAATTCAATCTCTAATTTAAGAAAAAAGTTCCTTTAATTGAGTAATAAGAATTGGCTATTAATTTGAAATTTTTCGAATGATGTATCGCATTGAAATAACCTCCTCTTGGACTAAGCTGTCTTGACTCTAATTCTTGTTTTGATAATTTTTCGGACCAAAAATCGACTAGTACGGCCTGTGTTGAGCCAGTTGCATGATCTTCCAGCTGCTGTACATGTGGGACAAGAGTTCTGCACACAAAATCATCTTTTTGTGAGGAAGGAGCAGTCACAGAATAGCCAAAAACATCTATTTTTCTCAGTGCCTCAAAGTCAGGTTTCATTTTAGCCATGCTCTGTTCATTTTCAAGTAATACAATATGTTTGTTTTCAGTTGGGTAATATTCCAAAATCTTCTGACCTAAAGCTCTTTCTAATCCCTCTGGTGGGGTTTGCTGATTACTTCTCCGAATATTATCTAATACAATAAAATGCTTATTTTCTGAATTAAGCCCCGCTTCAATAGTAATATTATTTTTCAAGAGTTTAAATCCATTATCAGAAGCTAATTCAGGAAATTGATCAGATAAAAAGACAGAAGCTGCCATTGCCCCATGTCCGCATAAACCAATTTCAGCGTCAGGAGCAAACCATCGGATTAGAAATTCATTTTCTTTATCAGTTTCCCAAAGAAAGGTTGTTGCAGGTTGATTTAACTCGGTAGCAATTGATTGTAACTTGTCGTCTGATAATTTATTATCTAAAAGAATAACGGCTGATGGATTTCCCAAAGCATTTATAGCTGATTTTGAAAATACATTAATGATTGCAAATGGAAATTCTGTTTTCATAAGATATATTTTAAAGTAGGATTACCAATAAGAAAAGTACGGCCAGTATAATGGCGACCCATTTCAATTGTTTTTGATAACTGCTTCTTGGGAATTCATATTTACAAATAGGACAAAATTGTGTGTCTTTTTCAATCATCATTGCGCAAGAAGGACATTCTTTTTTCATAATTACTTTTTGATTCATTGTTTATGAAACGGAATCTAACGGAATGCTATTTAATGCATCCTAGATTGATTCTCAAAAAATATTACGAAAAATATTGCAGAAAAATATTTTGAATACGCTTGTAAATATCAATTTGAATTGCTATATTCATATTAACGAGTCGGGAGAAAAGCTCCCAAACGTTATCATGAGGTAGGATTAATGACGAAATACTTTCATTATCACCCCAAAGGCGAGTTTAAGCTCGCCTTTTGGTTTTTTACGGGGTAGTAATTTTTTAAACTATTATTTTTCTTTGTTTTCAGAATCTTCTTCCTTTTCCTTTTTCTTATCTTTTTTGGGCTCTTCTGGTGGGCTATCTAGGATATTTCCGTAATCATCAACATAAGCAATCATGTCATCAAGAGCTCCGCCTTTTGATTGTTCTTTGCGCATTTCCTTTTTTTCTTGTTTCTCTTCTTTTTTCTTCATGCGCTTTTTCTCTTTTTGTTTCTTGATAAAGCTATTTTGCGATCTTGCCATAAAGTAGGGTTTTAATTAGTAGTGTAAGACAAGTATTTTACTTGAATTTAAAAAAATCCCTTTTGAGAGGGATTCAAAGGAGAATAACCATGGGAAGGTATCTGAAAAAGATAGATGCAAATGGTTAAACTTGCTTTGAAAGACAACAAAGCTACCAAAAAGCTTTCAAAATAACTATTTTTGAAAAGATCTGATAACTTATATTCTTGTAATACTAAGCGATAAGTTTTACTTTTGGTTCCACAAAAATCCTATAAAATTTGAAAAGACCCCAAACAATAGAGGAAGAATTAGCCAATAGTATTACGCATGGCTTTGGAATTTTGTTTAGTGTAGTAGCCATTTCGCTACTGATTACATTCTCTGTTTTAGAGGGAAGTGTATTCCATATTATTAGCAGCAGCTTTTTTGGTGGAGCCTTTTTGTTGATGTATACCTTTTCTACTATTTATCATGCCATTCAGCACCAAAAAACAAAAGCAATTTTAAGAATTTTCGATCATATTAGTATTTATTTTTTAATTGCCGGGACATATACCCCCTTTTTAATTTTGGGAATAGGAGGAACAATGGGGTGGTTGATGTTTGGAATAGTCTGGGGGATTGCTGTTTTAGGAACTGTTTTTAAAATATTTTTCACACATCGATTCCCGAAGTTATCTCTGTTTCTTTATTTAGGAATGGGTTGGATAGCGATTTTTATTGCCAAACCATTGTATGAAGAACTGTCAACGACTGTGCTTTTATTATTAATAGGAGGAGGGGTGAGTTATACTCTGGGGACTATCTTTTATACTAACCATAAAATGCGATATGCTCATGCTATTTGGCATGTGTTTGTGTTGATAGGAACTATAACGCATTTTATAGCCGTAATGTATTTATTGTAAGATTTAGAGATCAGTTTCTCTGATATTCAATAATTTCTTAATTGCATCAATAGTTTTGGTTTCCATATCATGAATAAAGCCATCTGCCATAATTACTTCCTGTAAATCATTCATGATTCTATTAGCATTGATTCTGTCATTTTTATAATGCAGATAATTATGATAGATGATATGGTTGATATCAGAATCAGATAGCTCTTCATATTCATCTTTTAAAGTAACGAACTTAGATCTAAGTTCGTCCATGTCTTCAATATCAGGAAAATAATCTTCCATTTTTGAGAGAATAACTTCAATTTCAGAGCCTTTAAGGCTATAGTCTGAACTTCCTACATGAATCAGTAGAAATAAAATAAAGCTTTCGTAATTCTTAAAAATATGATGCTTGTCCATTTCTTAGTTATGTTTAGTGTAAAGCTATACTTTTTTAAAATAAAAAAACAAAAAAGGCTTTGTCAATCGACAAAGCCTTTATTTTCTTCTTTAAAAATGGGGGATTACATCATTCCGCCCATTCCGCCCATGCCACCTGGCATTCCACCACCTTGCATTCCGCCACCATTGTCTTCTTCCTCTTCATCTGCCACTACACATTCAGTAGTTAGTAGCAATCCTGAGATAGAAGCCGCATTTTCTAGGGCTAAGCGAGTCACTTTAGTTGGATCAATTACACCAGCTGCAAACATGTTTTCAAACTTGTCTTCACGTGCATTGTAGCCATAATCATCCTTGCCTTCTAAAACTTTGTTAATGATTACAGAAGCTTCACCACCTGCATTTTCAACAATAGTTCTTAAAGGAGCTTCTAGTGCTAATCTGATAATATTCACACCAGTTTTCTGATCAAGGTTTTCAGTTTCTACCTTATCCAATACAGAGATAGCCCTTAACAAAGCAATACCACCACCTGCAACTATACCTTCTTGTACAGCAGCTCTGGTTGCGTGCAATGCATCATCAACTCTGTCTTTCTTCTCTTTCATTTCAACTTCAGTAGCTGCTCCTATATAAAGGATAGCAACACCACCAGATAATTTAGCTAATCTTTCTTGTAGCTTTTCTTTATCGTAGTCAGAAGTAGTATTTTCTATCTGAGATTTGATTTGACCTACTCTTGCTTCAATGTCGGCTTTTTTACCTGCACCATTAACAATAGTAGTATTATCTTTATCAATTGTGATTTTATCTGCTGTACCTAAGTAGTCAAGTGTAGCGCCATCTAGTTTATAACCTCTTTCTTCAGAGATTAAAGTACCACCGGTTAATACGGCAATATCCTCTAACATAGCTTTTCTTCTATCACCAAAGCCTGGAGCTTTAACAGCAGCAATTTTTAATGAACCCCTAATTTTGTTTACCACTAAAGTAGCTAAAGCTTCACCTTCTACTTCTTCAGAAATAATTAATAAAGGCTTACCAGTTTGAGAAACTGCTTCCAGTATTGGTAGCAATTCTTTCATGCTGGAAATTTTCTTATCGTAAATTAAGATGTAAGGATTCTCTAATTCAGCCTCCATCTTTTCCGTATTGGTAACGAAGTACGGGGATTGGTAACCTCTGTCAAACTGCATTCCTTCTACAGTTTTTACTTCAGTTTCAGTACCTCTAGCTTCTTCAACAGTTATAACGCCATCTTTACCCACTTTATCCATGGCTTCGGAAATCATTTTACCAATTTCTCTATCGTTATTGGCAGAAATAGTACCTACTTGCTCAATTTCGTTACTGTTTGATATGTTTTTAGATTGTTTTCTAAGGTTTTCAACAACAGCTTTAACAGCTTTGTCAATTCCTCTTTTTAAATCCATTGGGTTAGCACCAGCAGTTACGTTTTTAATTCCGTGTCTATAGATAGCCTGAGCTAATACAGTAGCAGTAGTAGTACCATCACCTGCTTCATCAGCAGTTTTAGAAGCTACTTCTTTTACCAATTGAGCGCCCATGTTTTCAATAGGATCTTTCAATTCAATCTCTTTGGCTACAGTTACACCATCTTTTGTTACAGATGGAGCACCAAATTTTTTGTCGATAATAACATTTCTACCTTTTGGGCCCAATGTTACTTTTACTGCATTAGCTAGTTTATCAACTCCTTTTCTTAAACCATCTCTGGCTTTTAAGTCGAATGAAATATTTTTTGCCATAATAATTATGTTTTAAAAGTTTTAAGATTTGAATTAAACTATAGCGAAGATATCTGATTCTCGCATGATCAGGTATTCTTTACCCTCTACAGTGATTTCAGTTCCGGCATATTTACCATATAAAACTGAATCACCCACCTTTACAGTAATTGGCTCATCAGGCTTGCCATTTCCAACAGCTATAACACTACCTCTTTGTGGTTTTTCTTTAGCGGTATCAGGAATAATGATGCCTGAAGCTGTTTTTTCTTCTGCTGCAGCTGGTTCTACCAGAACCCTATCTGCAAGTGGTTTAATGTTTACGTTTGACATTTTGTTATGATTAGTTTTTAAAACTCAATTTATAGTGAGTGAATAGCATTTTATATGCCACATCATAATACGTGTCAAAATAGCAGATTTTCAACTAGAAATATGACATGTAATATTCTGATACAAATTACCTATGCATTTTTGTCAGTTTCTTTTTATATTAGTGAGTTATTGTTATTGCAGATGGCGTTTTTTTACGCCTCATAAAGCATTAATTAACCTAAAAATTAAGTGGTATGAAAAAATTGGATGATGATTGGATTACTCAAGGTATTTTGGATTT
>NZ_JAGXGF010000182.1 GCF_024636815.1 Marivirga sp. | reverse complement strand
TATAATATCACGAGAAGGCAATGAATATCGCATGCCGTTGGTACCCATGGAAATACCGTCACTGACCCCAATCGTATTAAAGATCAATCCTACCCATTCATAAGATTTGATGCTTTTCTTAACCTCTAAAGCCAAATCATTTAAATGCATATTACATGGATTACCTTCAAAACCCGTGCTGGCAATACCTATTTGCGGTTTTGTCAAATCCTCATCTGACAAGCCTATAGCATGTAACATTGCCTGAGCTGCAGGCTGAGTTGGGTCTTGCGTAACTGCTTTACTGTATGGATTTAATTCCTTAGCCATTATATGATGGTTTGATTTTGTAAATCGTTGAACAATACTTTTTGTCGGTAGATATGATAAATACTCTGTCCTATTGAATCTTCCCAACTAAGTGGAAAAACCGTATTATTTACTTGAGCGATTGGGGCGATTTCCGCTGCAGTTCCAGTAAAGAAAGCAGTATCCGCCTCCAATAATTGTTCTTTTGATATGGGCTTTTCGGTTACTTTTATTCCATGATCTTTACATATCTCTAAAACAGTTTGGCGTGTAATTCCCGGTAAAATATTTCCTCTTGATGGAGTAAAAAGCTCTCCGTTTTTTTCTATGAAAATATTAGCACCCGATCCTTCGGAAACATGTTGAGTATAGTCTAATAAAATCGCTTCATCATAACCCAATTTCTTGGCTTCGGTAGTGGCCAGAATTGAATTAGTATAATGTCCCACTACTTTAGCTTCCACATGCTGTGAGGCGGGATGAATGCGCTGATAAGATGAAATTTTAGCCTTGATAGGATCGTGACCCAAATATTTCTCCCATTTCCAGGCGCAGATGAATACATTTACTTCATCAGTAGGTTGAAGTGCCATATTAGCTCCCAAATAAACCAAAGGGCGGATATAAGCATCAGTCAGATTATTCCTATCTAATAATTCATAGCTTATGCTTACTAATTCCTCCACAGAATAAGGGATTTTGATATGCATTAAATCAGCGGATTTGTGTAAACGCTCATAATGCTCATGGGCTTTGAAAATATTGAAACCCACATCATTTTTATAGGCACGAATCCCTTCAAATACACCATTTCCATAGTGCAAGGTTTGTCCGTACAAACTAGTTTGGGCATCTTCGGCATAACGCCAATCGCCATTAAGGAATACTAGGGTTTTATCATTGTAATACATATGCGTTTGGGTTAAGATTTATATTGTTAAAAAAAAGCCATCCTGTTTTAGCAAGATGGCTTCATATCATTTCATTTTTGATAAAAGCTCATCCTGCCATTTTGAAAAAAATGACTAAAATGGTAATAATGACAATATTGTTGATTTCGAATTTTTTCATCATGCATTGACTGTCACCAGACTTTTAATTTGGTCAACTATAAAATCACCTACTTCTTTGGTGCTTTTAGGATTTTCTTTCTGGGTATCTTCAGTAGCAAATCCTGCTTCCAAAGATTTCGCTACTGCATCTTTTATAATTTGGCTTTCTGCTTTTAAGTCAAAAGCATATTCCAGTAGCATGGCAGCAGAAAGTATTGCTCCCAGCGGATTTGCAATTCCTTTTCCTGCAGCTTGAGGATAAGAACCATGAATTGGCTCAAACAAACTGCTTTTAATTCCTAAAGAGGCCGAAGGCAATAAACCTAAAGAACCTGAAATAACCGAGGCCTCATCTGTGATGATATCTCCGAACATGTTTTCGGTCAAGACTACATCAAAATCCTTAGGATTCTGAATAATCTTCATGGCAGCATTATCCACAAACATAAAATCAAGTTCTACATCCGGATATTGGCTTGCCAAATCTTTCACTGTTTCTCTCCACAGACGGGAGGTAGCCAAAACATTTGCCTTATCCACTAAAGTGAGTTTCTTTCTTCTGTTCTCTGCAGCTTTAAATGCGAGATGTGCTATTCTTTCAATTTCCATTTTAGAATAAACACAGCTATCGAAAGCGGTATTTCCATCTTCGGAACGACCTCTTGGTTCACCAAAATAAATCCCCCCTGTCAACTCCCTGAATACCACAAAATCAGTTCCTTTAATGATGTGCTCTTTTAAAGGAGAGATAGGTAAAAGTGCATCATAACTGCTCACTGGACGGACATTTGCAAAAAGTCCTAAGTTTTTGCGCATTTTCAATAATCCCTGCTCAGGTCGAACTTTTGCATTCGGGTCATTATCGTATTTAGGATCACCAATAGCGCCAAATAAAATAGCATCGGCTGATTTACAACTCTCTTCTGTTGCTTCCGGGAAAGGATTACCCGTGGCATCAATAGCAGCTGCTCCAATCAATGCATTGCTATACTGAAACTGATGACCAAAGGCTTCAGCAATAGCATCCAAGGCTTTTACTGCCTCCGTGGTTACTTCAGGCCCTATTCCATCTCCGGCTAATATGCTTATATTTTTGTTCATATAATTTATTTCTTTAGGCTAGCGATTGCTCGTAAGCTTCAATTTCATTCTTTTTGTTCAATAGAAAATCTATATCATCAAAGCCGTTTTGCAGGCAGTACTTTTTATAAGAATTAATCTCGAAATTTTCAGTTAAAGAGAATCCTACCAAACTAATTTCCTGATTTTGCAAATCAATTTGTAATTTGGCTTCCGGCTTTTTCTTCAGAATTTCGAACACCTGAGCTAAGAAATCATCTGTTACCTGAACAGGCAAAAGCCCATTATTCAGTGCATTATTTTTAAAAATGTCTGCAAAAAAACTTGACACCACTGCTTTAAAACCATAATCAACCAATGCCCATGCAGCATGTTCACGACTGGATCCACATCCAAAATTTCTTCCCGCTACTAAAACATCTCCCTTATTAGCCTCCTGATTCAATACAAATTCAGGATCAGGCGAGCCATCTTCTAAATACCGCCAGTCGCGGAAGAGGTTCTCATCGAACCCCTCCCGACTGACGGATTTCAGGAAACGAGCGGGAATAATCTGATCAGTATCTACATCCTCAAAGGGAAGTAATACAGCCTGACTATTTAATGTGTTAAATTTTTCCATAATATCTTATGCTTCTACTTTCATTAATTCTCTCACATCCGAAATTTTACCTGAAAGTGCAGCTGCTGCTGCGGTCAAAGGACTCGCCAATAAGGTTCTGGCACCTTGTCCCTGTCTTCCTTCAAAATTTCTATTAGATGTGCTTACACAATATTTTCCCTTGGGCACTTTATCTTCATTCATGCCTAAACATGCTGAGCACCCCGGTTGTCTTAATTCAAAGCCAGCTGCTTCCAATATTTTATCCAATCCTTCGGCTCGGGCTTGCTTCTCCACTTGCCGTGAACCAGGAACTATCATGGCATGTACATGATCAGCTTTTTTCTTTCCTTTCACCAATTCTGCCACCAAACGTAAATCTTCAATTCGGCTGTTGGTACAGCTGCCGATGAAAACATAATCCACATGATGTCCTAGCAGTTGTTTGCCACCTTCCAAATCCATGTATTTCAATGATTTCTCAAGTCCGGAAGCAGTTTTTCCATTTGGAAGCGGGATATCTTTGGTGATACCAATTCCCATACCTGGATTAGTGCCATAAGTAATCATAGGCTCAATATCTTCAGCTTTGAAATGATACTCCAAATCAAATTGAGCATTTGGATCTGATTTCAATGCTTTCCATTCCTCCACTTTTTTATTCCATTTTTCTCCCTTAGGAGCGAAAGGCTTTGATTTCAGATATTCAAAAGTCGTTTCATCAGGAGCAATCAATCCGCCTCTGGCCCCCATTTCAATGCTCATATTGCATATTGTCATACGGGCCTCCATGGATAAACTTTCAATGGTAGAACCACAGAATTCTATAAAATGACCGGTTCCTCCAGCTGCAGTTAGTTTTGCAATGATATGTAATACAATATCTTTCGAAACTACTCCAGGATTTAGTTTCCCATCAACCTGAATTTTTAATGTCTTGGGCTTTTTTTGTAATACACATTGCGTTGCCATCACTTGTTCTACTTCACTGGTTCCAATTCCGAAAGCTATATTTCCGAAAGCACCATGAGTGGAAGTGTGGCTGTCTCCACAAACAATCGTCATACCCGGTTGGGTAATTCCTAATTCAGGGCCTATCACATGCACTATCCCTTGGTAAGGATGACCTAAACCGTATAATTCCACCCCGAACTCTTCACAATTTTTAATTAATGTTTCTACCTGATGGCGGGATAGTGCATCTTTGATAGGTAAATGTTGATTTTCAGTAGGTACGTTATGGTCCGCAGTGGCTATGGTTTGTTCAGGTCTGAAAACAGGAATACCTCTTTCCTTTAAGCCTGAAAAAGCCTGCGGACTGGTTACCTCATGAATGAAATGCCTGTCTATATATAAAACCTGCGGACCATCCTCAACTGAATGCACCACATGTTTATCCCAAATCTTATCAAATAATGTTTTTGCTGACATTGTCTTAGCTGAAATTTATTTTACTACTACTGAATGATTTTTAACCAAATGCTTTAAATCCTTATCTTCTACCACATTGATGCGGTCTGCTAATTCACAAAAATGTTGGTAAGTCTCTTCCAATTCTTCTTTTCCTAAATGAACCCCCAATTCAATCAATCTAAAATTCAAGGCGGCTCTTCCACTTCTGGCTGTTAAAATAATGCTTGATTTATTGACTCCTACTTCATAAGGGTCTATGATTTCATAATTATCTCTATTTTTGATCACCCCATCCTGATGGATACCTGAAGAATGAGAAAAGGCATTAGAACCTACTACAGCTTTATTAGGCTGAACTGGCATGCACATAGTTTGTGAAACCATTTGACTTATTGGAAATAGCAATTGAGTATTAATTCCAGTTTCGAGTGCTAATTCAGGATGTTTCTTCATGACCATCACCACCTCTTCTAAAGAAGTATTTCCAGCTCTTTCGCCAATTCCATTTATAGTACATTCGATTTGCCCAGCACCATTAATGATAGCGGCTATACTATTGGCAGTTGCTAAACCTAAATCATTATGACAATGAGCAGATATGGTAGCATTTTCAATACCTTTTACATTGTCTACCAAGTATTTAATTTTAGCTCCGTATTCTTCCGGTAAACAAAAACCGGTAGTATCCGGGATATTAACTACTTTTGCACCGGCTGCGATTGCTACTTCTACAACTTGAGCTAAAAATTCATTGGAAGTTCTTCCTGCATCTTCAGCATAAAATTCTACTTCGTCTACAAAAGATCGGGCATGGGTAACACATTCATGGGCTTTTTCTAAAACTTGCTCTCTTGTGAAATTTAATTTTGTGAAAACATGCTGATCGGAGGTTCCCAAACCTGTATGGATTCTTGGCCTGACTGCTCCTTCCAAAGCTCTGGCAGCTATTTCAATATCATTTTTCACCGCACGGGATAAGGCACAAATTGATGAATTTTTAATTTCCTTAGATAAAAGACGTACTGATTCAAAATCTCCTGGTGAAGAAATGGGAAAGCCCGATTCAATCACATCTACTCCTAATGCCTCTAACTCCTTAGCGATTTTAAGCTTATCATTTTTGCTTAAACCACAACCGGGCACTTGTTCTCCGTCTCTTAAAGTGGTATCAAAAATTGCTATCCTTCGTGCCATATATAAATTTTTTAATGCTTTTAATATTTTGATAGGACTAATGTAGGACGATGGATCAGTGCATGTAATGCCAAATATTTTTGCAATTACGATTTCTATTTTTACATTTATAATTAAATAGAGCTTCAAACAATTATTTAATGACTTTTAATTACGATGGCTAAGCATTCATCTGACCATTTATTTGATTTAATAAAATCGCTTACCCGTAGTGAAAAGCGCTATTTCCGATTGCTGTCCCAACAACAGAATGAAAGCAAGGCTAAGTACATGCAACTTTTTGATTACTTAGATCATAAAGATGTTTATTTAGCAGGGGATTTAGAGGGAATTAACTTTATAAAAGCCAGTCAGATTTCAAATATGAAAGCGCACTTGATGCAAAAAATTTTGCAAGCGCTTAGGCAATATGAAAGTGGGAAAAATAGTGAAATCCATATTCGCGAGATGATTGATTATGTGCAATTATTATATAATAGGGGTTTATTTAGACAAGCATTTGACATCTTAAAAAAAGCCTATAAAAAGGTAGCCAAAACGGGTAACTTAGAATTAAAATTGGAGCTTTTAAAATGGGAGAAAAGTCTACTCAATCAAAGCGTGGGAAGCCAATACAGTCAGGCCGTTCAGCGTGTGATTTCAGAAGTGGAAGATGCAAACAGCAAAATTAATTTGATCAATCAATTCACCAATTTAGCGGTAAAACTGAATGCCATCTACGTGAAAACAGGCTATATCCGAAATGATGAGCACTTTAAAGAAGTTCAAAATTTATTTTATGATGGATTACCAAAACATGAGGAAGATAAATTATCCATACATGAAAAATTAAGTCTTTACAGATTATATGTTAACTATTACTATTTCATAGAAGACATGAATTTGGGTTATCAGTATGCTTTAAAATGGTTAAAACTCTATGACCATCATTCTGACTTAAAGCAAAGTCATTTGAATGATTATTTAAGTGCCGTCAACCAGGTGATGATAGCTGAATATAAATTATTCTACTATCAAAATTTTCTTAAAACTCAACAAAGGTTATATAATTTAAATGAACAAATACAGAATTCGGTAAATGAAAATATCCGCAACAGGCTGGTAAAATACGTTTATGTGCATGAATTCAATAGAATTTTTATGCTCGGGAAATTTAATTTGGGCGTAAAATTATTAAAAAAGCTTAATCCTGATTTAGAGGCTTTTATTCAGCGTTCGGATGAGCATTCCCGCATCATATTGTTCTATAAAATTGCCTGCCTTTATTTTGGGGATAGCCAATATCACAAAGCACTGGAATGGTTAAACCGCATTCAGCAAGATGAAAAAACAGATTTAAGGGAAGATATTCACTCTTTCGTGAGAATTTTGAGTCTAATTGCACATTATGAACTGGGCAATATGGAGGTGATAGACTATTACATCCGCTCCACTTACCGTTTTGTACTTAAAAAGGGTGAATTGCATTTATTTCAAAAACATATATTGCGTTTCTTAAGAAAACTTGCTGGTGAATTTAGAGAAGTGGAATTGATTCCTGAATTTAAAAAGTTGTTGAAAAATCTTGAACCGCTTCAAGATATCAGATATGAAAAACGCTCATTTATCTATTTTGACATTATTGCTTGGCTGGAAAGCAAGATTATGGGCGTAAGTGTTCAGAAAAGGATACAGGAAAGGGCTAGGGAAAAAATGAAATTACATATTATTTAAAAGTATTAATTCTAATATTTCCTTTCTTAACACTTTTTCCATTCTTTTTGCTAGTATAAAACAAGATTTCTTTTTTTCTGATGAAATCACTTTATTCCACTCAAGCAACACCCCTATAATCCCCTGAAGGGGATAGTTCTCACAGATTTACTTCATCAGGAAATAATAAGATTCTCACCATTTTTTACAATAGCATAACTTATGTTGTCTCTATTGAAGTTCAGTTCTCAGCCAAAGGCTGACCAGCCTTTGGCCGGAAAGACTGCGAAAACTTGTTTTATACTAGCAAAAAGAATCATCCGCCAGCTGGCGAGCAAGAAAGTTTAATGCTTCTGCTCGAAAATCCTACACTGCGCCACTTCCCGAAAGCTTTCGGATTCCTCCCTCCCGCTTTCCCGAGTCCCTCGGAAGTGGTCATTTCACAATTATTTAAACTATATGACAAAATTCCAAACATCTGCTTTGAAGGGTAGAATTGGCCTCTCTTTGAACAATTTAGTAAGGCGAAAGCTAATCAACAGCTTTATCTTTTACTTGGTTCTCTTTGTGAAATTCTTAGAGATATCTTTGTGATAAAAATATCACTCAAACTCGTAAAAGTGTTTTTCAAAAGTTTTACCGCTATGTTCTCCATCTTTGAGGACTTTATATACCATCCAAATTAGAGCTACCGGCAAAATACCAAATAGTCCTGCAACAATAGGGTAAGGGAAATTGAATGCTGCTGCTACTACATAGAAGAAAGCGATGAATGTTACTAGGCTTATGGGGAATATCAGTTTATCCATACTTAATAAACTGATATTCAGAGTGAATGTTTAATTTCTTGCGGCTTCCATTTTGAAAAGCATTAACTTGCCTATTGTGTTTGCTCTGTTTTTAGCTTCCTTAGCAGTTTCACCTTCAAATAGCTCGTCAACTGTCTCAAACCATAATTCCAACCATCTATCGAAATGCTTTTTTTGTAATGGTTCTTTTTCATTTAAAGCAAAATGCTTATCCATGGGATTGCGCTTATAAGCAGTTGTACCTAATAAGACAGAAGACCAAAAGTCGTACATAATAGGCATATGAGCTGGGACATCCAGTTTTGCTACGTCAGTAAAAATGTAACCGATAGTCTCGTCCTTTAGCACTTTTTCATAGAAGCTATCGACTAATAATTGAATATCTTCTTTTTGGGTAATGTCTTTTTTGGGCATAGAATTCTTTTATTGATTAGACGGATAAAATTGCTTAATCGTTATTGTAGTTATATTTTAGAATTGATAGATTCCTGCGAAGGCAGGAATCTTGTTATATTGAAACAGAGTTTCAATTCTCTATTATTAGCAAACATATGAAATAAGAACTTCAATAATGAAATGATTTCTCACGGTTGTATTATTTTAACCCTTGGTTAAAATCAATAGATCCCTATGACGCACTGATGAAGGTTTGTAGGATAACTAGGCAGTATCTTCAATTTAATCAAAACTGGAAGTAAATTAAAACTAAATACTCTGGCTAAACTGAGGCTTTTCTGATTTTTGCTTTAGTTTTGGATCGAAGAGACTGCAAATATTTCTTACAAACAACATTCCCTTTTCTGTTACTTTCAATGAATAATCTCCTATTTCCAATAAACCATCTTTTTGCATATCGGCTAGTTCCTCCTGAGCTTCTTCCCATAACTGCATAGCCAAGGAACTATTGTTAAAACGAACTGATCCATTGCAGATAATCTGGTTAATTAATTTAGCTGAGATCTGTTCCTTTTCTGTTAAATAATGACCAATAATTAATGGTAATTCATCATTCAAAACTGCAGTTTGATACTTTTCTACTACTTTTTCATTTTGAACAAAGGCAGTACCTGTAGCGCTTATGGCTGAACAGCCTAAACCTATCATCATTTGATTTTGATCGGTGGTATAGCCCATGAAATTGCGGTTTAAATACCCTTTTTCCTTGGCAATAGTCAGCTCATCATTAGGCACGGCAAAGTGATCCATGCCTATATTTTCATACCCCATTTCATTGAGCATTTGCTTTGCTCGGAGATACATGGCTAATTTCTCTTCCGGCTTAGGCAAATCATCATCTCCATAACCTCTTTGCGCTTTGCTTTTCCATGGCACATGTGCATAGCTATAAAGCGCAATTCTTTCAGGTTTGAACTCTCTGACTTTTTCAATATTCTCTTCAATATTTTCTAAAGTCTGAAAAGGCAGCCCATAAATTAAATCATAGTTTACCGAATGATAACCGAGCTGTCTTGCCCATTGAGTGGTTTTCCGAACATTTTCAATTGGTTGAATACGGTGGATTGCTTTTTGCACTTTAATATTAAAATCCTGCACACCATAAGAAATCCTGTCGAAGCCCAATTCTGCTAAAATTCTTAATTGCTCATAAGTAGTGTTGTTGGGATGTCCTTCGAAACTAAAAGCTTTATGAGGATGGATTTCAGAAGTCTCTAAAATAGTAAATAAAAGTTTATGCAGATTTTCAGAGGAGAAAAAAGTGGGTGTTCCTCCACCTAGGTGTATGTTTCTGATAATTGGTTTTTCACCCAAAGCATTTACATAAATATTCCATTCTGATAAAACAGCTTCTATATATTGTTCCTCTACACTATGATTTTTTGTGATCCTTTTATTACAACCACAATAAGTACATAGGCTTTCGCAAAATGGTAAATGAATATAAAGACTGATGCTTTTATCTTTTTGCGAAAAATAAACTTTCTGAACTTCTTTTAACCACTCTGCTTGATTTGGATTTTGCAATTTCCAATGTGGAACTGTTGGATAACTGGTATATCTGGGAATCGCTTTGTTGTATTTAGTGCTTAAATCTGTCATAAAACTCAAATTAATTATGGCTCAAATTTAAATTGATATAGCATTATTTTCACTGATATAAATCATGTTTCAAACTGAGTTTTACCCATAACTCGCATTACGATATTTATATTTTTTAAATACCCCAACCATTAATATAAGTATTATAAATTATTCAACGATTTGATTATAAGTACATTATAATATTTGTTACAACATGTAATAATTCGCCAAAATATGATTTTTTATATTATTTGATTTTAACTTACTTAAATTAAAGCAAATCATTATGGAACAAGAAGCGATAAAAACTCAAACATTATTAGACAAAGATTATGCAGAAGTAACTTATTTCCCTGATCAGGAAATGGCAAGAATTAAATGGAAAGGCAATGTAAGTATCGACCAATATAAAGAAGCGTTTTTAACCGTTTATGACCATGCTATAGCAGGAAATATCGTTAAAAGATTTTATTCTGATACTAGAGAGCAAGGAGTAGTTGGTCCTGAAAACCGCAAATGGTTTGAAAAGGAAATGTTGCCAAAGGCAATTGAAGCTGGAATGGAAAGAGCAGGAACAATTTCAGATGCCAATATCTTTAAACGTTATTATCTTAATATGATATTAAAGAGCATTAATAAGTTTAACCTGCCTTTTAAACTTTGTGGTTCGGAAGAAGATGTCGTTGAATTTCTGATGCAGGAATAATTTTCAATAATTTAGAGAAACAAAACTACATTCAGATTGCGGTATCTTAATCTCTTCTTTATATTTTTGCAGCAAAAGAATTAAATTATAATGGGAAGAGCATTTGAATACCGCAGAGCGGCAAAAGAAAAAAGATGGGATAAGATGTCCCGTTTATTTCCAAGATTAGGAAAAACCATCACCATGGCGGCTAAGGAAGGTGGACCTGACCCTGAAATGAATGCTTCCCTACGGACTGCCATTCAAAATGCCAAGGCACAAAATATGCCTAAAGATAACATTGAGGCCGCTATTAAAAGAGCTTCAACATCCGAGGCAGAAAATTATGTTGAAGTTACTTTTGAAGGTAAAGGGCCTCATGGTGTACTGATATTTATTGAATGTGCGACTGACAATAACAACCGTACTGTAGCTAATATTAAATCTTATTTCAATAAAGATAAAGTTGGTGCTAATTTAGTCCCGAATGGTTCTTTAGAATTTATGTTTTCAAGAACCGCTGTCTTTGAATTTGAAAAAACCGAAGATATGGACATCGAAGAACTTGAATTGGAACTGATTGATGCCGGAATGGAAGAGATTGAGGAAAATGAGGGTAATCTGTATGTCTATGGAGATTATAAAGAATTTGGTAATTTATCAAAAAAATTAGAAGAGCTTAACATAGATGTTAAGAATGCTTCATTAAAAAGATTTGCCAATGATTCAGTAGAATTTACTGACGAGCAAATGGCAGATATTGAAAAATTGATTGATAAAATTGAAGAGGATGATGATGTACAGGCTGTTTACACTAATATAGCTTAGCCTTGGGTCTGACGGTTGGAACCGTTAAAGGAACCCACCATTTTTGTAAAGCCCGACAGTATCCGTCAGACGCTAAGTTTCTCCTATAATTTTTTCATTAAATGGGATAGATTAGCATTTCAAATGCTATTTGTAAAAGCGTCATACCGAAACCACACTACCTTTTAAAGGAAAAGAGTCATTGAAACTGATTTCAATGGCTCTTTTTATTATTAGGAATATTTATAATAATCAATTCAGCGGCATGATTAGTCTATCTATCTTATAACCTGAGTTCGACTCTAATTTGTAAATTCAGATTTTCATATAATTCAATAGACAAGGCGTCTTTGAGAAGATATAGCGGGCTATATCGAGGGAAGATAACGCAGTATATTGGATTATATGGAAAAGCTTTTCCTA
>NZ_JAGXGF010000181.1 GCF_024636815.1 Marivirga sp. | reverse complement strand
TTGGGTTTCCTTAAAAAATCGGAAACTATTATCCGACAAATTTAAAGTAATGGTCTTATCTGCAAAAGCCATTATATTTTTTATTTTTGATTCACTCATTAGCTTATGATAAAATATAATTCTTTTACGCTTGATAATGGTCTGAATGTGTATGTTCATGAAGACAAAAATACACCTTTAGCCATTGTTAACCTACTCTACGATGTAGGTTCGAGAGATGAGAAGCCTGACAAAACTGGTTTTGCCCATCTTTTTGAACACTTAATGTTCGGTGGCTCTAAAAATATTCCTAATTATGATGAGCCGCTTCAAAGAGTAGGTGGGGAAAATAATGCTTTTACAAGCCCGGATGTGACGAATTATTACGTTACCCTTCCTGCTCAAAATATTGAAACTGCATTTTGGTTGGAATCTGACAGAATGCTATCTCTTTCTTTTGATCCAAAAGTTCTAGAGGTTCAAAGAAGTGTAGTAATTGAAGAATTTAAACAACGTTATTTAAATCAACCTTATGGCGATTTATGGTTAAAAATGAGACCTTTAGCTTATGAAAAGCATCCTTATCAGTGGGCTACAATAGGGAAAGAGATCTCGCATATTGAGAATGCCACAATGGATGATGTGAAAGATTTTTTCTTCACTCATTACAGACCTAATAATGCCTATTTAGTAGTGGCTGGAAACGTTGAGACTGAGCAAATAAAAGATTTAGCTGACAAATGGTTTGGTGAAATTCCTTCAGGAGAAAAACGAGAAAGAAAATTACCTAAAGAACCTCAACAGGAAAAGGCTAAGTTTCTGGAAATTGAAGCGGATGTGCCTGTGGATGCCTTATATAAAGCCTACCATATGCCTGCAAAAACAGAGGAAAAATATTACGCTACAGATTTAATGAGTGATATTTTGGGCAGAGGAAAATCAAGTAGACTATACAAAAAATTAGTAAAAGAAACTGGAGTTTTTTCTAGTTTGGCTGCTTATGTAACTGGTTCAGTTGATCCTGGTTTATTGGTAATTAGCGGTCAGGTTTCTTCAGGAATAAGCCTGGAAAATGGAGATAAAGCTGTTCAGCAAATCATAAAAGAATTACAAGCGGAAGAAGTTGCCAATAAAGAACTGGAAAAGGTAAAAAATCAAGCCATTTCCTCTACAGTATATGGAGAAGTAGATATTTTAAATAGAGCTATGTCTATTGCTTTTGGTGCTGCTATGGGAAATCCTAATTTGGTAAATGAAGAAATTGATTTAATTAAAGCAGTAAGTACGAAAGACATCCATGAGTCATCAAATGAAATATTAAAAGACGAAAATTGTTCCACTATCTATTATAAAGCAAAGAAATGAATTTCAGAATAGGATATGGTTATGATGTGCACCGCCTTGCAGAAGGAGAAGAATTCTGGTTAGGAGGTATAAAACTGGACTATCATAAAGGAGGAGTTGGGCATTCCGATGCGGATGTTTTGATTCACGTGATTTGTGATGCCTTATTAGGCGCAGCAAATTTACGAGATATTGGTTTTCATTTCTCAGACCAAGACCCTCAATACAAAAGAATAGACAGCAAAATACTTCTGGAAAGAACTGTCGCTTTAATTCGGAAAAAGGGATACGAAATTGGAAACCTGGATGTAACAGTCGGTTTGCAAAAACCAAAAATCAATCCGTTGATTCCTGAAATGGTGGCTGTTTTATCCAAAGTGATGAAGATAAGTGAGGAAGATTTGTCTTTGAAAGCTACTACTACTGAAAAACTGGGATTTGTAGGCAGAGAAGAGGGGATAGATGCGCATGCAGTAGCATTGATTTATAAAGTGGAACATCAAAGTGATTTAGATCAATAATCATGGACAAGGTTAAAATTATCATAACTGAAGACGGCTCTCATTCACTTTATCATGAAGGATTAAAGGAAACTTACCACTCTTTTCATGGTGCTTTGCAAGAGTCTATTCATGTTTTTATTGAAAAAGGATTGCGTTTTTGGAGGACTAAATCTGGTTTACCAAAGCAAGTTGATATTTTCGAAGTGGGTTTTGGCACGGGTTTGAATGCTTTGCTAGCAGCTCAATTTGCAATGGATAATGAAGTAAGAATCAATTTTACTACTATTGAACCATTTCCATTGGATATGGAAATTATAGATCAATTAAATTATGCTACTTCAATTGGGCAGGAAGATTTAAAAACAGTTTTTAAGCAATTACATAGCAGTGAATGGGAAGAAAAAATCGAAATTAATCCGTTTTTCTCTATTCATAAAACCAAGAGCAAACTAGAGGAATTTCAAATTGAACAGCGATTTGATGTCTTATTTTTTGATGCCTTTGCCCCAAGTAAGCAAGCAGAATTATGGACAGCTGATTTATTGCAGAAATGCTTTAACTTATTGAAAGAAGGGGGTGTTTTCACTACTTACAGCGCAAAGGGGCAATTAAAAAGAGATTTAAAAGCCCTAGGTTTTGAAGTGGAAACTTTGCCAGGACCTCCGGGGAAGAAGGAAATGGTGAGGGGGATTGTGAACTGAAAAATTAGACTTAAATAAAATGGTAATCAAATTGACAGGCCATGATTCATCATGACCTGTCCAAAATCATTTTTTTGATTGTTTAATTAACCTCATCAAATATTCTCCATAACCACTTTTCACAAGAGGCTCTGCTAGTTTTTGTAATTGTGCTTTTTCAATAAAACCCATTCGGAAAGCTACTTCTTCTATACAGCCGATTTTCAGTCCTTGTCTTTCTTCTATTACCCTCACAAATTCTGATGCTTGCATTAAGGATGAGAAAGTTCCAGTATCCAACCAGGCGGTTCCTCGGTTAAGTACACTAACTTTTAATTTCCCTTCTTCAAGATATTTTTTGTTGACATCCGTGATTTCCAATTCTCCTCTATGGCTAGGCTTTATGTTTTTGGCGATATCAATTACCCTATTATCATAAAAATAAATACCCGGCACCGCAAAAGATGATTTTGGGTTTTCAGGCTTCTCTTCTATTGAAATGGCTTTGCCCTCTTCATTAAACTCTACCACTCCGTATCGCTCAGGATCATGTACATGATAGGCATAAACTATTCCGCCTTCTGGCTTGCTATTAGATTGCAGTAAAGTAGACATACCTGAGCCATAGAAAATGTTATCTCCTAATATCAAGGCTACATCATCATCCCCTACAAAATCTTCCCCAATAATAAATGCCTGAGCTAAACCTTCCGGTTTTTCCTGAATGGCATATTCGAAATTACAGCCAAGTTGAGAACCGTCTCCCAATAATTGCTTAAAAAGCCCCGTATGCTCGGGAGTAGATATAATCAATATGTCCTTAATTCCAGCTAACATTAAGGTTGAGAGCGGATAATAAATCATGGGCTTATCGTAAACCGGCATAAGTTGTTTGCTCAACGCAATTGTTAAAGGATGTAATCTCGTTCCTGATCCTCCTGCTAATATTATTCCTTTCATTTTGTTAGATTTTTAGATTCTAGAACCTAGAGTCTAGATTGATTTTGTAAAGCTTTGACTTTAATTTAAAACTCTTTACTATATCTTGGTTTCACGAAAATTATACTCTTAGAGATGAATAATTTAGACTTAATTTCAATTGTCTAGATTTTCAGATTACTTTGGCTTGGAATATTCGCTTCATCCCAAATATTTTTAGCGTCTATACTAGTTATTTTTTAGTTTACTATATAACAAACCTCCTGTTAACTCCTTTGAAGTTCAGTTCAAAGATTGCAAGGTCTTAATTCTAGAATCTAGGTTCTAGTCTCTTTTTTCATACATCTCATCATAATATTGCTGATATGCTCCAGAGGTGACATTTTTGAGCCATTCTTCATTCTCTAGATACCAATCAATTGTTTTGGAAATCCCTTCCTCAAATTGGAGGCTTGGTTTCCATCCCAGTTCGTTCATAATTTTGTTGGCATCTATTGCATATCTTAAATCATGACCGGCTCGATCTTTCACATAGGTGATCAGTTTTTCGGAAGTTCTTTCTTCCCTTCCCAACTTCTCATCCATTACCTTGCACATGACCTTAATCAAATCCAGGTTTTTCCATTCATTAAAACCTCCAATATTGTAAGTCTCTTTGTTTTGGCCTTTATGATATACCATGTCAATTGCAATAGCATGATCGATTACATAAAGCCAATCTCTAATATTTTCACCCTTACCATATACTGGAAGAGGCTTGTTGTTTCTGATATTATTAATAAAAAGAGGTATCAGCTTTTCAGGAAATTGGTTAGGCCCGTAATTATTGGAGCAATTGCTGATCACAATAGGAAGTCCGTAAGTATTAGCATAAGCCCTAACAAAATGATCTGAGCCAGCTTTGGAAGCTGAATAAGGTGACTGGGGATCATAAGAAGTTTCTTCAGTAAAAAACCCTCCATCATCAACGGATCCATAGACTTCATCTGTGGAAACATGATAAAAACGCTTACCTTCAAAATTGTCTTTCCAGCTTTCTTTAGCCGCATTCAGCAAAATTACCGTGCCAAATATATTAGTTTTTAAAAATTCAAGTGGGTTGCTGATCGATCTATCTACATGAGACTCAGCTGCTAGATGGATCACTCCATCAAAGTTGTATTTTTCAAAAAGATTGAATATGAATTTTTCATCTATTATATCACCTTTTTCAAATATATAATTAGGCTTATCCTCTACATCCTTGAGATTTTCTAAATTCCCTGCATAAG
Source organism: Marivirga sp. (assembly GCF_024636815.1). Taxonomy (GTDB): domain Bacteria; phylum Bacteroidota; class Bacteroidia; order Cytophagales; family Cyclobacteriaceae; genus Marivirga. The sequence goes on along the minus strand of NZ_JAGXGF010000181.1, from coordinate 7,760 downwards.
TTAGGGCGTCCAGGTTAACAATTTTATAATTAGGATATTGGTTGACAAATAATCGGACTACATGTGAGCCTATAAAGCCCGCACCTCCGGTAATTAATATAGTTTTCAAAATTTATTTATTTAGTTCACTCAAAAATAACGATTGTCTAACAGAATAAAGGATTCATATCACTTTTTATTTCAATAGTATTCAAAACTTCCGTTTATTTGTAAAAATTTTTAACAAATATGTCAGAGGTAGATAAAAACCAAAAACCAAATAACAGCTCAGATGAAATTGATTTGAGAGAATTGTTCTCCGCTATCGGCAATTTTTTCAGCAATATATTCTTCAACTTCATTTTATTCATTGTTGGAATAAAAAATGCCATTTTAAAGAATATTAAGTTAATATTCATACTAGGCCTTGTTGGTGGGATTTTAGGAATAGTTGCTCATTTCGTTACTCCAGATGTTTTTAAAAGCTCCATTTTATTGAGATCTACTTACTTAAGTGGGCGTTTAATGGAAAGCTCCATAAATAAACTAGATTCATTAACTGAAGAAGATAATCGTGAGCAATTAGCAAAAACATTAAAAATTGACACTGCTCTAGCTAATAATATTGTAAGCTTTGGTTATGAACCTTTCGTTTCCGAAGCAGAAATAATTGAGCTAGAATTATTCAAAGAACAATTACGATCCGAAATAGAAGATGAGGCTATTATCAATCGTTTTGTAGAAAGATTGAGTATGGATAACAAGTCCACCTACCGGATTTTTGTTGAAGTTTATGACAATACAGCAATAAATGAATTAGAAGAGCCACTCTTAGATTATTTTAGAAATAATCCTTTCGTTCAGAAAAGACTCGAAATACAGGAAACAAACCTAAAACTTGAAAGCCAAAACATTAGTGAAGAATTAGCAGAATTGGATAGTTTAAAAGAAATCCTGTTTAAAAACTTTAGAATGGTAGGTGAGAGAGATAGGGACGGTTCAAATAACGTGATACTGGCCGATGAACAAACCACTAATCCAATATCCGTTTTTAACGAATCAAGACGAGCATATGAGAAAAAGCTTGAAATTGAGAGAGAGCTTTATTTAACACCACAATTCGAATTAATCGATGGTTTCACAGTTTACTCCCAACCAGCTAGCCCTGGTTTAATAAAACTAGGTTTCTATGGCGGGCTAATTGGATTAGGAATGGCTGCTATAATTATTATCATTAGCTTATTTCTACATTATTTAGATAAAATAGAACAAAAAACTAGAGAAGCTAAGGATGGATTAAAAAGGAGAGTTGAAGCTAGAAAAAGCTAGGTTTTTTCCATCTTTTTCTGAAATAATTCTTTTTTCAACTTCAATTTCCCAATCAATATTTAAGGAGGCGTCATCATACATGATGCCTCTTTCATTTTCCGGGCTGTAATAATTATCGCATTTATAAAAGAATTCAGCTTCATCACTTATAACCGCAATTCCATGCGCAAAGCCCCTTGGGATGTATAATTGATGTTTATTCTCTGCAGAAAGGTGAATGGAGAAGGATTTACCAAAAGTAGGTTTATCTTTTCTTAAATCAATCGCAATATCCAAAACCTCACCTTTTAAAACTCTTACTAATTTGGATTGCGACATTGGAGGAACTTGCATATGTAATCCGCGGATTACACCATAAACTGAGCGTGATTGATTGTCTTGAACGAATTCACATTCAATTCCCGTAGCATCCTCAAATTTCTTTTGGTGAAAACTTTCAAAAAAATAGCCTCTGGCATCTTCAAAAATAGTAGGTTTTATGATATATAAATCGTCAAATTCGGTTCGTGTAATATTCATGTTATAGTTTTTATGCAAATTACACACAACATTCGGTATTTACCATGTCTTATTAGCCTTTATCTATTAAATTTGCAATGTGATAAAACAGGTAGTATCCATTTTTGAAAAAGAAGTGAAATTAGAATGGCGGAATAAAACCGCTTTCAATGGAATATTGCTCTATTTAGTGAGTACAATTTTCATCTGTTACCTTAGCTTTAATGTAAAAAGTGGCCAGATGCAAACCGTAACATGGAATGCGCTTTTTTGGATTATCATCGTTTTTGCCAATATCAATGGAGTAGCCAAAAGTTTTTTACAAGAAGGCGAAGGCAGGATGTTATATTATTACACATTATGTAAACCGCAAGTTATCCTGAGCGGAAAACTTATTTTCAATGTATTGCTTTCGGTCTTGATTGCTTTAATTGGTTTTTCAGTCTATGCGCTCATTTTGGGAAATCCTGTTTCGAATTATATTTATTTCCTTTTAACAATACTTTTTGCCTCTATCGGGTTTTCAGGTGTTTTGACTTTAGTTTCGGGAATTGTTTCCAAAGCTAATAACAGTACAGCACTGATGGCGGTACTAAGTTTTCCGATTTTATTACCTATTTTATTGATGTCAGTAAGGCTGTCAAAAAATGCAATAGACGGGATGGAAATTGGCTTAATGAACGACAAACTGTTTACTTTAATATCCGTAGATGCAATTGTTATTACTACGGCATATATTTTATTTCCTTTTATCTGGAGAAATTAGAAAATGAGAAAAACTTGGTGGAAAATAATAGGAGTTGCGCTGGTGTTCTACACACTCATAGCCGGATTATTGTTGGATGCGCCCCGACTAGCAATTTTAAATGAAACCATTCGTGCCATGCATTTTCATGTGCCAATGTGGTTCGGAATGGTGATTATGTTAACTGCTTCCGTTATTTTCTCGATTCGTTATCTAAGAACAGGCAATCAAAAATTTGACACTTACGCTATTGAATTGGTCAATACTTCCATTCTTTTTGGGGTTTTAGGATTGGTAACAGGCATGATTTGGGCAAACTATACCTGGGGAGCGCCTTGGAGCGGTGACCCAAAGCAAAATGCCTCGGCAATCGGAATGCTGATTTATTTTGCCTACATCCTTTTAAGAAATTCCATTACCGACCCACAGCAAAAAGCTAAAATCGGTGCGGTATATAATATCTTTGCATACGCCACACTAATTCCATTATTATTTATTTTACCAAGATTAACGGATTCTTTACATCCCGGCAACGGAGGTAATCCAGGCTTCAATGCATATGAATTGGATGGCAGATTAAGAATGGTATTTTATCCAGCCGTAATCGGATGGACTTTAATGGGGGTTTGGCTTACAGAATTAAGAATTAGATTATCATTTATAAAATCAAAAATTGATGAAGAAGATTAAATATATTTTGGTTTTTTCTCTACTGATGATGAGTTTAGGGCTTTCTGCTCAGAAAACTGAAATAGTAGAGGAAGACTATGCCAATGATAGAATTGAAATGGCAGATGCTATGAGAGCCGATGGAAAAATCTATGTTCTGGTTGCCATTATCGTTACCCTTTTTATTGGTTTCACACTTTACACAGTAATGACAGAGCGAAAAGTAAAAAAATTAGAAAAATCCTTAAAAGAGAGAGAATAAAGAATTTTTTGGGTAGTACCTTTGTTCCATTCGGAGAATAAATTTTAGTTATGAAGAAGTCTTATATTTTTGGTATAGTTATAATAGCAGCAGCTATTATGATGATTGTTTCCACCGCAGGTGATGCAAGCTCCTATGTTACATTTAATGATGCCCATGATATGGCATTGGATGGTAATAATACAAAAATCCATGTGGTAGGTGAATTGAAGAAAAGTGCAGAAGGTGAAATCGTTGGTTTAAATCCTTCTGAAGACAAATTATCATTCACTTTTATGATGGTAGATGAAAATGGAATGGAACAAGAAGTATTTTACAATGAGCCTATGCCAGCAGATTTTAAACGCTCCGAGCAAGTGGTTGTAATTGGTTCATTCCAAAAAGGTACTTTCATAGCTGATAAGATTTTAATGAAATGCCCGTCAAAATATCAAGAAGAAACTGTTATTTAATTTGATTCCAAAAATATGATACATACTACAATAGGTGACATTGGTCACCTTTTTGTGATTATAAGCTTTGTAACTGCCCTCATTTCCATATTCAATTTCTACAAAGCAGAAAAAAGTCCATTGCCCGAATTGCAAAAAGGCTGGTTAAAAAACGGGCAAATTACATTTTTACTCCACGGATTAGCTGTTTTTGGCATTGTCATTACACTTTTCACGATCATTTCTAATCATTACTATGAGTACTTCTACGCATGGAGTCACTCATCTAGAGCCCTTCCAGTGGAATATATCATTTCCTCTTTTTGGGAAGGTCAGGAAGGAAGTTTCTTATTGTGGTTATTCTGGAATGTACTTTTAGGTTTTATCATTTTATTGACCAATAAAAAATGGGCACCATCTGTAATGCTAAGCTTTGCAGTAGTTCAGGCATTCCTTTCTTCTATGATTTTGGGAGTGGTGATAGGCGACTTCAAAATCGGGAGTTCTCCATTCATTTTATTACGAGAGGCAATGGATGCTCCAATCTTCAATATCAATCCAAATTACGTTCCCGAAGACGGAACGGGATTGAATCCATTATTGCAAAACTACTGGATGGTCATTCACCCGCCAGTTTTATTCTTAGGATATGCTACCACTTTGATTCCTTTTGCCTATGCAATTGGAGGATTATGGAAAAAAGATTTTAAAGGATGGGTTAGACCTGCTTTGCCTTGGGCATTGTTTTCTGCTTCTATCTTAGGAGTGGGGATTTTAATGGGAGGTTATTGGGCTTATGAAACATTGAATTTTGAAGGGTTTTGGAACTGGGATCCAGTTGAAAATGCTTCTTTAGTACCTTGGCTGGTTTTGGTGGCGAGTATCCACACCATGATCACCTATAAAAAGAGTGAAACTGCTTTGAAAGCTTCTATCATTTTAGTGCTTTCGGTTTTCCTAATGGTTTTATATGCCACCTTCATGGTAAGAAGTGGAGTCCTGGGAGAATCATCTGTTCACTCCTTTACTGATTTAGGCTTATCAGGTCAATTGTTATTATACTTATTAAGCTTTTTAATTGTTTCTATTGTACTAGCGGTAGTTCGTTGGAAGCATATTCCATCCACAGAGAAAGAGGTTTCTACCTATTCCAGAGAATTCTGGATTTTCATGGGTGCGACTTTGCTTTGCTTAATGGGATTTCAAATTTTACTACCGACTTCTATTCCAGTTTATAATTCTATTATACAATCCTTTGGGGGGATATCAAACTTAGCTCCTCCGGCTGATCAGATTGAGTTCTATACCAAATGGCAAATGTGGTTTGCAGTAGGACTAGCTATTTTATCTGGAACAGGACAATTCTTCTGGTGGCAAAAAATGAAGAAATCAGAAGTAAAAGAATCACTTTTATTTCCAATTCTGATCACTTTAGCTATCTCTGCATTAATTATTGTTTTAGCGGGAATGAGCAATATTCATTATATTATTTTAGTGATTGCATCGGTTTATACCATAGTAGCAAATACTAAAATATTTTTCAAAATTATTAAAAGCAATTACAAGCTTTCCGGTGGTGCCATTGCACATATTGGTTTGGGTATGATGCTTTTAGGAATCCTATTTTCCACTGGTTATTCAAGAACGATTTCCTTGAATGAAACAGGGTTATTGCTGACCAATTCGGAAGAAGTAGAGGATAACTTTAATCAGGAAAACATTCCGCTTTTCATTAATGACCCTCAGACCATGGGAGAATATACGCTAACCTATAAAGGGCGATTTTATGAAAGCTATGATGGGGGATATGTGAAAGCTTCTTATTTAGAAGATACAAAGGATGAAAATTCAAAAATTGTTAGAAGAGAAATCCAAAGAGATGATGAAAGCTTAAAGGCTGGAGACACGCTAAAGGTTTATGGAGCTAATCACTATTATAAAGTAGATTATTTGCATGCAGATGGAGATAAATTTTCACTTTTCCCTCGTGCTCAGATTAATGCTGACATGGGTGGCTTGATCTCTTCCCCTGACATCAAAAGAACTCTTACTAAAGATTTATACACTCACGTTTCTTCCGTTCCTGACCCAACTCAAGAGATTGAATGGTCAGAGCCAAAAACTATGGATGTTACCTTTGGAGAGAAGTTTTTCTTGAACGATTTTGTCACCGTTTTGGAAGATGTTAAAAGAGTAGATGAAATAGAAGGCGAAAAACTGAAAGGGGAGGATTTAGCAGTAAGAGCTACGATAAAAGTTTATGGAGATGGAGAAGATTATATCTTAAACCCATATTACTTAATCCGGGATAATATGGCTGGTAGAATTCCTGATGAAAACAGGGAGATTGGTGTGAAGTTGAATATTGAAAATATCAAACCTGAGTCCAATACTTTTACGCTTTCAGTAAGAACAACTCAGAAGGATTATATCATACTAAAAGCATTAGAAAAACCATTGATAAACCTACTTTGGATAGGTACTTTGGTGTTGACTTTTGGTTTTGGAATGGCGATTTTTAGAAGATATTCAGAGTTTTATAAAATGAAGCGTAAAGGCTTAGAGTGAAAAATGCAGCTTACCATATCAGTTTTATAGGAGCAGGAAATGTAGCCTGGCATTTGGCTCCTGCTCTTGAAAACGTTGGACATTTTGTAAATGAAGTCTACACGCCTGATGGAAAATCTGCTAAGAAGTTGGTGGGTAATCTATACAATGCTAAAATTAAAGATAGCTTAGACTTTTCAGATAGTCCATCACAAATTTTCATTTTAGCAGTTCCAGATGATGCAATCCAAAGTATTGCACAGGAAATCAAGCTGCCTGAACAAAGCCTAATGGTGCATACTTCAGGAAGTAAGGGATTAGATGTGATGGAGTATTCCTCAGCTGCTGCAACTGGAGTTTTCTACCCCTTACAGACTTTCTCCAAAAGTAAAAAACTTGATTTTGAGAAAATTCCATTTCTTTTGGAAAGTGAAAACAAGGAAGCATTAAAAATTTTAAATAATCTTGCTAAATCATTAAGTAAGGATATTCAAATTGTCTCCACTGCTCAGAGAAAACAGATGCATTTGGCCGCAGTATTTGCTTGCAATTTCACAAACCACATGATGAGCATTTCAGAGAAAATCATGAAAAATGCTCAATTGGATTTCTCTCTTCTTCATCCGTTGGTTTTGGAAACGATTGAAAAAGCCTTAAAGCATTCTCCTAAATCAGTGCAAACAGGCCCCGCTAAAAGAGGTGATTTGGAAACTTTGGATAATCATATGGAAATGCTCCAAAGTGATGAGAATGTACAGGAAATTTATAGATTGATTAGCCAGAATATTTTGGATAATCAGTGAAAATTGTACCATTTTGAAAAATAACCAAGGTTATTTTACTTTAACCACTAAGACACTAAGATTTTCACAAAGATTCACAGAGGTAAAAATAACCGAGGTTATTTTCTATTGTATTCTCGTATGTTTGATTCTTGATTAGGTTAGGAACAGTCATAGCAATAAAATGAAGCTTTACATGGTTAATTTAGTGACCTTTGTGAATGCCTCTGTGTCACTTTGTGGTTAAAGTAATAGTAGCCTTTGGATACCTTTTGTTCTGTGATGGGAATGTGTATCCGACATTGAAAACCAAATAATTTTCAGAAAATAAAAGACGCCCTATTAGGACAAACGCAATGGATTGGTGAAATTTAAATCAATATCAGTTGAAGCTTTAAAATGACACAGCAGTTGCCTAAAAACTTTTCATTTCCAGGTTTTGTGAAGCTGATTCGTATTCAAAATCTGCTAATTATAGTGTTCAGTCAATACCTCACTGCACTATTTTTGTTAGAGGG
>NZ_JAGXGF010000180.1 GCF_024636815.1 Marivirga sp. | reverse complement strand
GGTCTATCCAAGACATTAAAAGCCAATATTGAAGAAATAACTAAAGAGGTAGAAAATTATATTGCTAAAATAAATTAGCAAAAGGAAGCGGTCTTTTAGGCTCCCAAGCCTAAAATTTGTCAGCTTGTTTTGGAACGGAACAATAAATGATTGAATTGCAAGGCAAAGCTAGAAGAACAATTTGACAGCATATAAAAAACATATACAAAGAAGTGAATTCTAGCAGAGGTAAAATGGTTTTTGAAAATGAGAAAAGGTGACTCTGAAGAATGTAAAAGCTAAAAAGGCAAATTTATGATGGATCAAGACATCGCAGTCTATGGACTTAACCTCAAAGGAGATAAATGAAAGTGATGTGACTTTTCGGAAACCTTATTTTTTCTGACTCATCTCGATCAGACTCCGCGGAAACGCTGTTCTCTTTTCCTAAAGAGAAGGAAAAATTTTCTGCAATCATTTTAAATTGGTAATCGAAGTACCTATAAAATTCGGAAGTAATAACCTGAGTTTCTATGTTGATCTGGGGATTAAACCTTTGGAAAGTTTAAACTATCTGTTCGAAGCTTTTTATTTCAGTGTAGTAATTTTTGCGACTATTGGTTATAGAAACATTGTGCCTGAAACTACCCCTGCCAATATATTTTTGAGGAGGGAGATTGATCAAAGTTTTGTTTTGTTGTATTTAGATTATCTTTATGAAAAATTTATTTTTGCTTTTTTTTTAAACTAATCCAAAAAATATAATGAAGAAATTATTTACCACCGTCCTTTTGGCCTGCACAATGTTAATGTATGGCTGCGATGATTCAACCAATCCAAAAAACACAGTCACTGAAGTGCTGGATTTATTTGTCAACTCAGTTAATAATAAAAATTTACAACCCCTGGATTCTGTCTTCTCTTCACAAGCTAAAATATATGAACAAGGTTCAGTAGATGATTCTTGGGAACAATACAGAGATGGTCATTTGGGTAAAGAAATTGGAAAGATGAATGAAATGACATTCTCTATAGAAGTAGCCGAGTCCTTAGTCAATAAAGAGATGGCTTTAGTGAGAGGTAATTACTTGATTAAAGGGGAGATGCACGGCCAACAGATTAATTCTGCTGGATTAGTAACTCTTTCCATGCAGGTGGAAAGCAACATCTGGAAGATTGTTCATTTACAGTTTTCCAGAGGCTGCAAGAAGGCTGCTGAAGGTCATGATCATGCTGAGCCGGCAACCGAAAATGATGGCAAACCTAAAGCCAAGAGTCCAAAGACAGTAGCTATGGGAAATGCAGGAGATACACATATACACATTGATTATTCTTCTCCATCTGTGCGAGGGAGAACGATCTGGGGAGGTCTGGTTGAATATAACAAAGTATGGGCTACTGGAGCACACAGGGCAACAACCATCCATTTTTCAAATGATGTAGAAATTAAAAACGTAAAGGTGCCAACTGGAAAATATGGTTTTTTCACTATTCCGGGTGAAAACGAATGGACGTTGATCATCAACAAAAACTGGGATCAGCACATGAGCGATGACTATGACCCATCTCTGGATTTGGTTCGGATGAAAGTGAAGCCCGAAGAATTAGCAGAAAATCAGGAAACACTTACCTATACAGTGAAGGAAATGGGTGAATCAAAAGCCAAAGTAGCTATGGCATGGGAAAAGCTAAAGGTTTCTTTTGAGGTGAAATCGTTGTAAAATTGATCATCAGGAATGGCTTTTTCATAAAATGTCATTCCTGAACTTTACAAGTAAAAATTAATCCCTATGTTTACCTGACATTCATTATTTTTAAAGATTAATCGAATAGGTAAGTTGCTATTTGGTTAAATTAACCATTAAATCCAGTTGCTTTTGCTCCTTAAGAGCCGAATCCATATTCCCAACCGAATTCCCTTCAATCTAAACACAACCCAAAAATTTGCTTGAGGGTATGGCCCCTCAGACGCACAAACCTTCCCTCATAGCTTTTGCTTATTTTTTCTGTTAAGCAGATAATGAGGTAAAAAAGCAAAAGGAAGCGGTCTTTTAGGCTCCCAAGCCTAAAAATTGTTGTTTGATATACCAGCCGAACGGCCAGACACATCGGTGTACTGCACTTGAGCTATGGCAAAGGGTCTCGCCAACATTGCCTCAAATACCCACAAAAACTAATTTCTAACTACTATAACACACTGCTTATATTTGCATAAAAATTAGACTAATTGCAGGATTGATACGTTTAGGTGTTTATATTATAATTGGAATGAATCTTAACTAACTTTTCGAACAATTATTTTCAACCAAATAAAAATCTCATATGATAATTTATGTTAAAAACATGGCTTGCGAAAGCTGCAAAATTTTTGTTAAAGAAGCTTTAGAAGAACTCAAAATTTTGCCTTCAACAGTAGAATTGGGTGAAATAATAACCAGTTTGGATGTTTCTGATACTGATAAGACTGCACTAAATAAACTAATCAGAAAAGCGGGATTAGAATTATTAGAAAAAAAGCAAGGTGTTTTAATTGAGAAGATAAGAACTGTAGCCATTGACTACGTTTATAAGTCAGACAAAAAACCAAATCTCAAGTTTTCAGTATTGCTAAGTGAAGAATTAGATATGTCTTATAATTACTTATCTAATTTCTTTGCAGAAGTTCAAGCAACTACACTAGAACAATTTATCATTTCTTTAAAAATTGAGCGGATAAAAGAGTTGATTATTTTTGGTGAAGACACTTTTTCTGAAATCGCATATAAACTACATTACAGCAGTGTTGCTCATTTATCAACCCAGTTTAAAAAAGCTACGGGATTAACACCTTCCCACTTCAAAAAATTGAAAGAAAAAAGAAGAGTAACTATTCAAAATATGTAAGTTACTTAATGTCAAATTTTGTAAGTATTAAGACTACTTTAACATCTTTAGAATATAATCTATATGCAGCTTTTCTATGGCTACCTAAAATAGATCTAATCAGTTTAGCAAACCATAACATTTAGACGATTTAATAAAGACCATTCTAATAAACTTCCGTACCCTATTCCTTTAATTTATCTTAAATTTTTATAATTTTAGTTTATGTTTGAGGTGGACTTAGCCGTGATAATTAATGGCTAAGTGTACCTGTAGACTTAGCGAATCGTTAGTTGCAATTAAATCACCACTATGGCAAAAGAAATTGACTATTCTAAAATAGATATTAGAGAAATAGATATTGATAAAATTTCTCCTACTGGTTTTGTTACTCGCCACAAGTTAGATTTTGCTCTTAACAAGCTAAAAGAGATCAAAACAATTATTGATGAGCTTTTGGATTTAAGAGATCAAAATGACAATATTCCCTCAATGTTAAAGAGTAAAATCAGTGGCTTTGAGCAAAACATGAGGTCATTTATTCAAAATATTGTTAAGGAAGAATCTGGATCAGCAGATCAAATTGCACGACAAAAGGTTGGTTATCTTAGCAACATTGATAAGTATTATAATAATACATTCAATATTGATCAAAATAATAGCAATAAACTTCTTGAAGTTTATACAATTGTAAAGTCCTTAAACCACCAATCATCGAATAACTTATTTGATGAAAAACTTAAATCATTTAGAGAAGAATTTGAGCATCTAACGAAAGAGATAACTAATGAGAAGGAATCGATAATTAAGAATAGTGCAGAATCTGAAACAATTTTAAATGAACTCAAAAAGAAGACATCTGAGGAAACAGTTTCGGATTATGCATTGGTTTTTAAAAATGAAGCTACAAAAGCATCAAAACTTGCAAACAAGTGGCTAATTGCAGGGATTATTCTATCAACGATTTTCATTATCGGATTTATTCTTCTTAATGCTTCACCCTACTTAAATACCGAAGTTTTAGATGATCAAGGTAATTTAATTCGATATAGTATAAGTAATCTTGTGGCTAAAATTTTCCTAATTTCAATATTTGTTTTTCTCATAAGCTTTTCATTCAAGCAATATAGTGTGAACAAGCATCAAGAAACGCTTAGCAAACACCGTCAAAACGCATTGAATTCTTATAAACTTTTTACTCAATCAATTGTGGGAGAAGATGAAAATTCAAGAAATGCTTTAATGGTACAAGTTGCTAAGGCTATTTATGAGCAAACCCAATCGACTGGATTTATAAGTGATCGTAATCAATCTAATTCGCCTGGTATTGTGGAATTAACAAAGATAGTTGGATCAAGCACAAAGACTTCACAATAAAAGCAACTAACAAACACTAAAATGAATATGCGAATTGAGTCACTTGATATGACAATGAAAACCAGAAACTTCAGTGCGTCTAGCAACTGAGTCGTATACTCATTTTAGCTTAACGTTATAATGTTAAACTACAATCATTAACCATGAAAACCTATATTTTCATATTAACTGCATTTGTGATTTTTTCATGCAACGATAAATCTAAGGATACTGACCCGGAATTTTTAGTGGGTTTCAATTGGGAAATTGACGACTTAAATTATAAGACTGTACAGTTTACAAATAAATCCAAAAATGCAGACCGATTTTCATGGGATTTTGGAAATGGTGAAACTTCCAATCTAGTTGACCCTAAGTACACATATAAAACAGCCGGCCAATATGACGTCACTTTAACAGCATTTGGAGCAGATAATCTCGAGCGCTCTTTGACACAAACTATTACTTTAAATGATATTCCAACTCCACCATCATTTCATTTATCTGGAAATGAATCAAAGAAATGGAAATTGTATCGGGTAGATGCAGCAGCTTCATTAGGACCCGATTCTTCTCAGCCTAATAAGTGGTGGGAAGGTCTTTATAATGATGGATCCAGACCATGCCTTTATAAGCATGAATTCACTTTTTATGCAGATAACTCATTTGCTTTTGAGGATAATAATCAATTCTGGGGAGATTCACAGATTTGGAGCCCTGAAGATTCTGTTTATGAGACATGTTTTGAGCCGACTGAAAGTAACATGATAGTAAAAGGTTCAGACCTTTCAGCTTGGCTTAGTGGAAGTTATAGTTACGAATTTGACACCAGCGCAGAAATGATCATTCTCAGAGGAAAAGGGGCATGGATGGGTTTTCCATTTTTGGGCACAAATTCAAATCACGGCATAAACTTACCAGATTCTGTAGCTTTTAAAATCAATATAGAGCAGATGTCCAATTTCGACTTAATGACCATAAATTTTGACCATGGAGAAGATGGTTTCTGGACATCCAAATATGCGAGTTATGAGAACTGGAATGATGAACCAATGCTCATTGAGTAGGTTTAATACTTGACTCAAAAACATCAAGAAGCTTACCCTACTGGATTTGATTAGCTTATTGCTAAACTTCCAATTAACAACTCACCCCTGATTTGTCAAAGACAAATCTTTCCCTCTCTTTTCCAAAGAGAGGGAAAAATATAGTACCTCTTATACATTTTAGAATGATTGCCTAAGTATTATTCCCTTCTCTTCAAAAAAGAGAAGGGTGGTCCGCCACTGGTGGACAAGGCTAATCCCAACACTGGCCCGCTGTTTTGTCCTACTTCCCGCCCCCTTCGAGCAAGACCTGTCCCGAAAATCTGGATTTTATTCTGTTTCAAAGGTTTGTGTTATTAATCAAGAGGGGCGTACATAATTATCAAATTCAAGATTATCTAGACTCAATTGTGTACTTTATAATCCTTGGTTTCAGAAGGTATAAGAAAAATAAAATCCCTTGCTGTTTTGATCGAACATAGGGACAAAATTAATGTTTTCATTTTTCTTAAAAGGGTTAAAGTTTTTAAGTGGTTCTAAATAGTAAACCAGTTCAGTGGCTAATATACCTATGCCTGCCCCAACTAATACATCTGATATCCAATGCCGGTCATTTATCATTCTGAAAGCAGCAGTAGTGGTGGAAAAGAAATAACCGCTATAGGCTAAAACAGGAGCGCTATCTCTGAATTCATGCATTAAAACACTTGCATTGGTAAATGCAAAAGAGGTATGCCCTGAAGGAAAAGAATGCCTAGAAGATAAATCCGGTCTTGTTTTTAGGGTGGTCCTTTTTAAACCCTGTGTTATAACAGCAGTAATGATATTTGAAATTAGCAGGTATTTAGTTTGGTCAAACCAATGGTTTTTAGCTTCGACACCCAGGGCATCCGCAAGATACATTTCTGCAATGGGTGCGTACTGGAAATAATCATCAATTCTAAAATAAAAATCATTACCCACTTTTGATCTTATATCAAATCGCAAATCTTTTTCAAACTGACTGTTGTTGGCAATAATCCCCGCAGTTATCATGGATAAGGGTAGTATGGAGCTTTTTAAAAAGGTCCTCTTTGTGTTTAGAGAATCTGATTCTTTATCTGCAAACTCCTGAGCTTGAAGGCTGAAGATATTGAAGGAAAAAATGAGTATAAATATATATTTCATGCGTATTGCCTGTGGCTTAATTCAATTCCTTAGTAAGTAACGAATTCTTCTTTAAAAGTTGTTTTGCTTAGGGCCTCATATTCATCAAAAAGAAGGTTTATAACCATTTTATGAAATACTTTGCTGTAAACAATATTGAAACTATTGAATATAATAAGGATTACAAAAGTGATGATGAATATTTAAATGAAATTATCAACTTAACTTTAGCTTAAATGCTTATTTGTACAACTCCACCCAATCCGGGGTTTTTATTTTTTGCATTAATTTATCTACCTAAGGTTCTGTAATTAGATTAAATCCTTAAATTCATTACACTTTGACTAGTGTTATTTAAAATTTCACTCCATACTACAGACAATTATGAGAATCTATAGTAAATCTTATTTCAAGGGCGAAAAGTCGGATTTTGTTTATTTTGAGAATTGGGTAAAGCAATTACAGGGAAATAACGAAAGACAATATGAACGTTATGAAATAGAAACTTCACTTGGAACTACTCAGGTCTGGGGTCTCAATACAAAAGAAAAAGATTTTGAAACTTTAGTGATTTTTCCGGGAGCAAGAACCACTTCTTTAATTTGGGACTTTGATAAAGGACTGGATAATTTAAACTGCAAATTGAAAATCTATATGGTGGAGACGAATGGACTCCCTAACTTAAGTAATGGAGCTACTCCTGATATTAAATCTTTAGACTATTTAGACTATGGACATTGGGTGGTTGAAGTTTTTGACAAACTCAAAATTGAAAATGCATTTGTGGCAGGAGCCTCATTTGGTGGTTTAATTTGTATGAAACTCGGAATTGTTAAACCTGAAAAAATTAAATCTGTATTTCTACTGAATCCGGCTTGCTTGCAATTTTTTTCATTGAAATTTAAAAATCTTTATTATAACCTTCTTCCAATAATTAGCCCTAGCTCCAAAAATGTCTTGAAATTTCTTGACAATGCAATTTTTTCAAAGCCGAATCATCAATTATCTGAGTTTTCAGAAAAAATGCTGGTTGATTATGAGGTCTTTGCTATTAGCCGTTACAAAGATAAAGCGCAAAAGCCTTATTTTATGAATAAGCAACTTGCAGAAACCGAAGTTGAAATACATTTACTGTTGGGTAATAAAGATCTTTTATTCCCTACAAAGAAATCTATTCAGAATGCGAAACGACATTTGAAGAATATAAAAGAAATAAAAGTGTTTAATAATGTAGGTCACGGAATTGAAACATATGACAAAGCTCTTAACTATATTGGAGAAAAAATCAGAAGCTACCACTAGAAAGTATATTAACCAGTCTACATGAAAATAGTCAAGAAGATAATTAAATATGTTTTATATTTTTTACTAATCCCTATTGTCTATTTAGTGGTTTCTTTAATTCTAAGTAGCATCACAATTGATAGAGATCAAATCAGTGAAATCCCTGACAACACCATTTATTTAGCTACAAATGGTGTTCATTTAGATATCGTCTTTCCAAAAGAAAATTTAGATTCAATTTTACTTTCTGATTTAAAGCATAAATCATATGAAAATTATTTAGCGTTCGGATGGGGAGATGAGGAATTTTATTTGAATACACCAACTTGGGGAGATTTAACCTTTAAAAATGCTTTTAGCGCAGTGTTCTTAAAGGGATCCTCTTTGATTCATGTAACGCGTTATCAAAACAGAAAAAGCGATTGGATTGAAATTAAAATAACAGAATCCGAGCTCAAGAAATTAAACACCTATTTGTATGAGACTTTCACTTTAAACAGAAATGGAGAAATAATATTACTCAAAAACCAGGGATATACGTCAAAGGACGATTTCTATAGAGCAAATGGGAGTTATTCTTTTTACAAAACCTGTAACTCTTGGGTAAATACAGGATTTAAAAGAAGTGGATTGAAAGCTAGTTACTGGACTCCTTTTGATTTTGGGTTAATGAATAAATATAAATGAATCTTAAGTAATCGTAACTTTTCTCCAAAACTAAAACTGAATTTCTTAATAGCTCTCCATCACTACTAGGTCTGCAGGTGTTTTTAAGTTTAAATTCCTATGAATTTTCAGGAGGTTTTCCATACAAAAATTTGCTAGAAAACATGCAATCATCCGGCTCCGTCCGAACAAATAAATCATATGCTGATGCTAGCCGGATCAAAAGGCTTCTCCAGAAGTTTTCTCACATGTAAATGATCATTAGCACGTTGGATATCATTTGGATCCAATGTTGATGAAATCATAAAAATAGTAGTATTTTGTTTTACAGATTCAGGGAGTTCCTCGTATAAATTTAAAAATTCAAATCCGTTTAATTCCGGCATCTTAATATCTAGAAGAATACACATTCTCTCTTCAGGAATATTATTTTTTAACCACTCAATACCTTTATTGGCACTTTCAACATCAACGACTTCGTGATTTGAATACGATTCTTCAAGTAGAATTCGAGTAATTAATCTATCAGTTTCACTATCATCAATGATTAAAAACATATTTTATAACTAATTTAATAATTTGATTTGTAAAATAACACTATAATATTAAAGGCTGACTACATTTCAAGCTTGTCTACTTTCTGGTATTTCTACGGTAAATAAGGTCCCCTCTCCTAGTTCAGAGTCAACGTTAATATTGCCATTCAGTTTTTCTATAGTTTCTTTTACAATGTACAAGCCTACACCTGTTCCTTCAATATTATGTTTAGACATATAAAACATATCAAAGATTTTATATTTAGTTTCTTCAGCAATACCAATACCATTATCTTTACAGAAAATTGAATATTATTATCCTCTTTGATTACATTAATTTCAATAATGTGCTTTTCCTTATTCGGGTCTTTATATTTAATCGCATTGGAGATTAGATTACTTAGGATTATATCCAGTCTAAGCACATCTGTATAAATGTAATCAACCGATATATTCCTTTTTATAGAAGAGGAAGAGGTGAAATCATTCATATATTTCAACTGATTAACTATGTTATCAATTAAGGCTTTAACATCAACCTTTATTATATTTAGACCCCTTCGTTTATTCTTCGAGAACGAAATTATTTGTCTGATGAAATCATCTTGCTTGTCAAGGCTTTTTTCCATTAATAAGAAATACTGTTTAACTTTCTCTTGGTCTTTCGCAAGTTTTGCAACTTTAATCAATCCTTTTAGAGAGGTAATTGGTGCCCTTAAATCGTGAGATGCACTATATACAAATTTATCCAATTCCGTATTAGTGTTTTTGAGTTCCTTATTTCTTTCCAACAATCTTTCCTCAGAGTTGATTAGTCTGTTTATAATCCGCATTGAAAAAATACTGGCACCACCCACAATGGCAATGATCAATATGGTATTGGCCCATAAAATAAGGTCTCGTAATCTTCGCGAAGTATCTCCCAGGCTTTTAAGAAACTCAGTTTCCTCAATTGTTATTTGTATGCCTTGTTCATATATCCGTTGTTGTAATATTTCTTTATTTGAATCATTTAAAGTACCGTTTAATATTTTCGATCGTATGTCATTGCCCAGTTTATGTAGTCGGATTAAAACGGAATCTGCATTGGTCCAGCTTTTGAGAGGATCTTGAACAAATTGCATTTGCTGGAAGGTAGAGAACAGCCAAACCATGTCCTCTACATCATCAGGATGGTTTTTACCTTCTATTAATTTCTTTTCTGCTTCTTCCCTATTTCCATTTAACAAGGCTATTCTGGCCTCTCTATCACGCAAAGGGATATTAAGATTTTCTTGAAAAGATTTCCAATATTGTTCGTTTTGAGTATCAATGTACATCAGCAAATAACGTGAAGCATCCTTCTGACCCTTAGAATAATAGGATTCGCCATGGATGTAAGCACGAACTCCGGAAAGCACTCGAATGGTATAATAATTCATGAAAAGCAAAGAACCACTCACAATGAATACTATCAATAACATATAGCCATTTGATTTTGCAGCAGCGAGCCATTTTTTAATTCTTTGTGAAAACTTATACCCCATCATATATCTAAAACTTTTTTGCAAAAGCTAACATTTAAAAAGGGTGGAAGAATAATTAAGTAATCCATAAATAAATATAATTAATAATATAGTTTTCCCAAAAAAAGTAATTAATCATAACTTTTTGAATTTATTGATGAAGATCATTACCTAATGAGAAGTGGAATGCTATTGGTAACGGCCAGGGCAGCATTAAAGTATCAAAATATACATGAAGATAACGGGAGTCTACTACCGCTTTAGCTAATTAAAGCAGTACTCATGATCTAGAATAAATTAAGCATAACCACATTCTGGTAAAATAATTTAAATCTGCGTTTAATATCTAATATACTCACTTTCACAACAACAGTGAACTTTATATTTCGAAAGAAAAACCAATTTAGTCTGCAATAAATCAAGATTGATCGAATTTGATTTAAATTTAGAAACTTCATGACCTAACTTTAAGTAGTAATTAATAGGTGTATCAGTATCATCAAACTGAATTTAATGTCACCTCCTCATCATCCATCATTTTTTTATACTTTAAAGATGATGATCTATGAAAATTTTATTGGTAGAAGACAATGAGATAGATGTTGTACTCACCACAGCTTATTTGGAAGAAGCTTACTCTGATTTAACCTTAGACATTGTCAATAATGGGGCTGATGCAATAGATTTAATATTACAACAGCATGAATTTTCCCATTGTGAAGAGCCTGATTTAGTACTTTTAGATTTGAATTTACCTAAAATAGATGGACTAGAGGTTTTACAGATCGTAAAAAATACTCAAGAAAAAAGACATATTCCTATTATCATTTTAACCACTTCAGTATTAAAATCAGATAAAAAATTCGCCTTGCATAACGGTGCCCTTGCTTTTTTTGAAAAACCATTGGATGTAGAGCAATTGAAAAAAAACATCAGCAATAATAGTATTTTAACGAAGGATTGATTTTGTTGCCTGCTTTTATATAATTTCATATCATGAAAGCAGCTACATTGGCAGAAATTAAAAAGGAATTAAAACATAAATCAGAAGAGGAACTCTTATCCTATTGTTTAAATTTATCCAGGTTTAAAAAAGAGAATAAAGAGCTTTTGACCTATTTATTATTTGAGGCTTCAAATGAAGAAGGGTACATTCAATCAGTTAAAAATGAAATTGATCTTCAATTCTCCGATATCAATAATCAGAATTACTATTGGATGAAAAAAACGATCCGAAAAGTTTTAAGGCTCACCAAGAAATATATTCGATATTCAAAAAAGAAATCTACTGAAGTAGAATTGTTAATCTATTTTGCTCATAAAATGCTTTCATTGACTCCCTCCATAACAGAAAATACAACTTTGAATAATTTATACGAAAGACTGATCATTTCTATCCGCAAAACCATAGCCAAAATGGAAGAAGATTTGCAGTATGATTATAATCTTCAGCTAGAGGATTTGTTGAATGAAAAAAGCTGATACCACTAATATTGATTCCATAAGATTACAGAATGGATTAAAACCACTAGAAGACTATCTTAACTATTTTGGAATGAGCAGGTGGAAATAATTAAGCTTCAAGATTTTTCTCAAAAACAATATTAAAAAAAATATAACGTTTATTGTATAGTTTAATATTTAAAGAACCAAAATGAAAAAAGCTTTACCTATCCTCCTTTTACTTCTAATTCTTTTTTCTTGCAATGAAAAATATGGCTATAAATACAATTCTGCTACCATACCCAGTAGTCCGGTAAATCTGGAATTTGCTAATTCAGAATACGATGATTACAATCAAAGCGCCCCTGGCACAGGAGATGCTTTTACGGTATATTTCTCCTCGAACAGACGTTCAGGAGGTGGAGATTATGACATTATATATAAACTTATAGCTCTATATTTCTCTTATTCATCTGGTGAATTTACAATAGGTGAAGATAAGGATGCAAATGCAAATTCGGAAGATATAGATTTAAAAAATGCGCTAGGAAAAATTAATACACCATTTAATGAATTGGGGCCCTATTTGAGCCGAAAAATTTATGGTGAACATGAAAGATTTTTTATGTATGCCAATGATGAAGCAGGCAACTTTGATGTAAAATTCACCCATAATGCAATGAATCATGAATATGATTCAATCGCCCCTATTTCCTATTTAAACTCTACTTTTGATGATTATTACCCTACGTTAAACAAAGATAGCAGTCAAATATATTGGTGCAGTAATCGAAATGGGCAATTTGATATCTTCAATGTTGAGCTGGATAATTCACTAGACCTGCTTGATAGACTCTATGATAATTCTAAAAAAACAATCCGTTCAATTGATGCACTCAATTCATCCTCAGATGATAAATGCCCTTTCATTTTGGAAGATTATATGGTATTTGCTTCTGATAGACAGGGTGGTTTCGGAGGCTTTGATCTTTATTATTCTGAAAAAATAAATGGTGAATGGTCGGAGCCTAAAAATTTTGGGGCTAAGATCAATTCTGAATATGATGAGTACCGTCCCATCATTCGCTCTCAAGAAAATGAATTCACCAATGACTTGATGTTATTTTCGTCTAACCGCCCCGTTGGACTTGGTGGATTTGACCTTTATTATGTTGGGATTGATAGAATTAAATAAACTTAAGACAAGTTCTGATAGATACTCTCTAATATTCTTTTAAACTCTTGAAAATCTTTTTCTGACAAATTATCCCAAGCCTTCATCCTGATTTTTTGCACTTCAGGAAGACATTCTTCCACCATAGATTTCCCCTCAGCTGTTAAGGCAATCATAAAGCTTCTTCTATCAGCCGGATGAGGCTTACGTTCGATCAACTCCTTGGTTTTCAATAAGTCTATTATACGGGTCATGGTAGGATGATCTTTGAAAGTGTTTGTTGCCAATTCCCTTTGGTTCACTTCTCCTTTATCATACAATTGCTTTAAAACAGCCCATTGGTCAATCGTGATGGTCCAGCCCAATTCCCTGAATCTTTGCTTAGCGTACTGTTTGACCCTACGGGCAGTTTTATCCAGTAAAAATGAATATCGGCTATATTTCTCGGCTTCTTGCATTTATAATTATTAGTATAGCAACAAAT
>NZ_JAGXGF010000179.1 GCF_024636815.1 Marivirga sp. | reverse complement strand
GCACACACAATTGCTAAAAATGCATTTGATTACTGCTTCTAGCAAGGTGAAGAGCCATAATTGCCACAAAGCCAAACTTATGATTTCATTTAAATTTAAGACAAGCATTCAGCACGGCACTCTTCTTTTTTCTATCAATAATTGTGGTTATGGTTTGGCTTCGCTACTTTAGTATTTCATCAGCGAAGTGTAGCAAACGCATTTTAGCTTCGCGTTAAGTACTAGTAAAATATTTAATTAGATAATTTATGAATAGAGCATTGCTGTACTTCTTTTTTCTGTTTATCAGCTTCTCATTTTTCAATTACGGCTGTAAATCAGGAAAGCAAGCCACCTCTTTCAAGGATTCAAAGCAGTCAATAGATACGCTTGCGTTATTTTCTCCGCATGTTATCGTTGAGGCTGCAACTAAAACTCAGCGTTTACCAGATGATGAACTTGCTTTAAAACTATCCGACAAAATATCTGGAACAACTATCTCCACGCTAAAAAGAAAGTACAGATTGGAAAATGAGCCTTTTTTTCTGGAGCCAAGTTTAGATGGTGAGATTTCCGCCTTTTTCAATGACCTTGATTCCTTGGAAAGCGGAGTAGACAATATTCCTCTGCCCTATTGGCTGAAGAATGATAGGTATGAGAGTAAGGGTCGTTACTTTATGGCTACATTCGTTTACGGCTATTATCATCCTGATTATGAACCAAACTATGTAATGACACAAAGCCTACGGACAAATACCATTTTATTGGGCAGGTCTGGACTGAATTGGGTTAGTATTAAAATAGTATTGGCAGACAGGAAGACAAATAAAATTTTGTTCTACAATGCAGATAATTCTTATCAAAGCGACCCTAGAATTTTATCTTCTGTTGAAGCAATGATCAAGAAGTTAATCCAACCAATATATTACAGATAAAAACACCTGTACCTAAATCATGAAAATAAAACTATCCCTGATAAATGTATCCTTCATTATCCTTTTAACAGGATTACTCTGTACTATTGGAATTGGTATGCAAGCTGGAGCTATTATTATTTTGATAGCTTCAGGGCTTATCCTGTCAATTTTTATAATTCAAATCTTTCAATCAATTAAGAAAAAGAAGTTGTGGAACATTGATAATCTGATGTACACGACAACAATTCTGATTTTAGCGGTAATTTTTATCCATGATTTCAGCGTTTCGATCGCTATGCCTTTTTTAGGAAATGTTCCTGGTTTCGGTTCTGTATATTTAACCTCAGGTGTATTATTAATCATACTCTTTCTTTCGGCTAGCATTCGCCTTGTAAGTAAAGTCGGCAACAGCAAGAAACGCTCCCTTCTAATTACTATATTTTCAATAGTCTCAGCAATTTCTGTTTTAGGACTTATAGGTATGGCAGGAATAATCCCTCTATCTGGCTGGCTTATTACACACAGTTTAATATTTCTGGCCTTATTCTATTTCATACTCTTTGTCTCCTTACTTTTATCGGGCAATAAAGCAAATAAAGCCGAAAGTTTGACACTGGTGATTCTTAGCGGAGCGATGTTATTTTTCATGGTAGTAAGATTTAAATTTCCTCAATTACTGCCCCAGGGTCTTATAAATTCAATTGTTTCATTTGGCTTCATACCGATAATTATTCTACCTCTTTCAATACTAGTTATTAAAAGATTCCATTTTTTTACTGTTTTTGTTTTCTACTTCATTTTACTAGATTTCTACTTTATCCATACGAACAGAAATTTCAATTACCTTGTAACTGTAGGACTAGGTGGATGCGAGGGATACGAGAATGCGACTACATATCCAATCAACACTGACCCTGGCGTTCCGATCGAAGATTTGATGAGGGGACCCACCGAAAATGAACTAAGTACTATACTGACAGAATGGAAAAGGAAGGATTTCACCCCCAGTCAAATACAAATTGAATTTTCGGAAGTAAGATCAAACGGTGATTCTATTAAAGTTGTATCTCACTTGGTTAATGGACAGAAACATTATGGCCTAATTCGTATTCCAAAGGGCATTAATATTTCTAATGCTCCGATCTTATTAGGTCTAATGGGTGGAGGAACAGGAATAGATGTACTGAAAACAAGCGATCTTAACCGATTGTCGAGTGGTAGGTGTCGCGGACTTTTGGATAACTATATTTCTATCATGCCCTCTTTTAGAGGCAATATTTTAAGAGGTGAGGATTTTTGCTTTCGTTCTGAAGGATATTCAGGAGATGTTTGGCTGGGTGCAGCAGAAGATGCAGTTGCATTTCTGGAGGCTGTTAAATTTCTATATGACAAATCTGATAAAACCAAAACAATTGCTACAGGTATTAGCAGAGGGGCAACTGTTGCTTTAATAATTGGTGGAATGACCGATAAACTTGATTATATAATTGCAAATTCCACACACACTAAATTTTTAGACCTGCACGTTGTAAATAATGAAAGGGTTGGCGGATCTTACAGCCGGGTTTTTTATACACCAAAAGCAAGTCCTGAAGAAATCAGGAAACGTCTCATTACGAGCTCCCCATACTATTTTGCAAATAATCTCCCTGCATTTGAAATTCATCAAGGTACTGAAGATCAGAAGACCAGCGTATGGCATGCAAGAATTTTAGAAAATCGATTGAAGGAATTTGATAGAAACGACAGCACCTATAATATTTACATCCATGATGGTAAAGGTCATGCATATGATGATGATGAAATCGTTTGTGCTAGTCTTAGCCGCTTCTTGGAAAAATAAAAAAAATCTGATATTATGTACTAAATCATGGACACGCAAGGCAAACGGGCAGACCAAAGTTAAGATTCATACATTTAACGTTAGGGTTATATCAAAAGTAATACATTTTAATTTTAAGTTAGTCAGATATTTAAATGATTAACCCTATCAATTATTCTACTATCCATATTCTTTACTATAAATGAATAATATTGCTGAAAATCACACTATTAATTGAATGTTTTATAAATTTTTCCAATAAATAAAACATTTTTTTGTACGAAAACGCAACCTAAAAATTAAACAAGCCATTTAAATATTTGTATCAACATTAAATATTCAGATGAAACGAACATTACCACTTTTCCCATTAAATTTAGTGGCGTTCCCCTATCAAAATCTTAATCTACATGTATTTGAGCCTCGCTATAAGGAACTCATAGCAGATTGTATCAAGGAAAATAGCACATTTGCTATCCCATCATATATAAAAAACAAAGTAGAATATGGAACAGAAATGGAAATCCGTGAAGTAACTAAAGAATATGAAGATGGCCGATTCGACATAAAAACACGAGGAAAAGGGATAGTAAAGGTTCTGGATATGGAAAACCCTTACCAAAATAAAAAATACGCTATTGGTGCGATAGAGGAAATTCCCAATAAAAATAATGCGGATTTAATCTTGAAAGAAGAAATTTATCAGGCTATTCAGGAAATGTATGATTTAGTAGAAGTAGATAATAGAAAACTTTCAATGGATTTTCAGATTTTTGATATTGCCCATCAGATTGGACTCTCTACTGAAGCTGAGTATGAATTGATACAATTAACAGAGGAAAGACAGAGACAGCGATATGTAATGGATCATTTGAAAGTAATACTACCAAAATTGCGTGACATTCAACGGTCCAAAGAATTGATTCAAATGAATGGTCATTTTAGAAAATATAATCCACCTCAGGAGTTTTAATTCAAGTCAACTTTCAGCTTGGTTTCTTTATTTTTTTAATATTCTGAAGTGATAATTATTACTTTCATTCGAAATTTTTAATAGATAAATTCCGATTTCTAGTCCATCAAGTTGTAAAACTTTACGGCTACTTAATTTTCCTTCAAGAATTTTTACACCATCTATTCCCGTCAATTGATACTGATAATTGCCTGATTTCAATAATTCAATTTTCAATTCTGAATCCACAGGATTCGGATAAATCAAAATTATACTTTCAGGTTTAGAAGGATTTGAAGTAATGATTTCTTCTATACCTTTCAATCCAATACTATAAGTTTGACCGCCCGAAACATGAACAATCTCTCCTGAAATCTCCCCTCCCCTTGCGGCAATAGGCGAAAAACGAACGTAAATTCTTATTTCCGGAATATCGCCTCTTTCATTAATCGGTAGCTCTAATTCATTTGCATAATTTGAATTTTCCAACAGACTGAATTCAAAATTCTCATTTGTTGAAATCCTTAAATTTTCGGGTAAATTTTCAGCTTCTAAGCTGTAAGACTGAGGCTCTGAAAATTCATCCAAACTTATATTTCCAAAAAACAAACCATCTTCTGGAGCTTCTATGGTCAAAACCGTATCTCTCGGTATTATCTCCAAGTCTTCGACAAATTCAGGATAAATCAGAAATGTATCATTTCTTCTACTGATGAAGCCTGTCACATTTACTTTTCCTATTGGAATTTCTGTCCCTACCAATGGATGATTATAATCATTCAATTTGAATATCAAAGAGTCTGAATTATCATCAAAAATAAAATACTCTCCTTTAGCAAATAAACCTTCTTCAGAAATATCCAAATTTTCGATTCTAATTCGCTGAAATTCTAGTGATATATCAATCTCAGAAAGTGATTTTAATAATGGATCCACTATTACTGAATCTGAGGATAGTGTACTAATTTCAGTTTCAGGAATAAGACTTAACCAACCATCCTCTTCAGTTAAAATACCTTCTACCTCCACACTATCTCCGAAATTTAGGTTGGCAGAATTTAATCCTTGAATTGCAATTCCTCCTGTTTCATCTTGAATTATTCTCTTCTCCTCAAAATGATTATTTCCACCAATTACGACTCCTTTGGTTTTCACTCTTTCCCCTATCAACTTATTTCTTACGGAGGCTATGGTAGATAAAGTTAAAATTCCTTCTTGACCGCTTAGAGGTAAAAGTATTGTATCTGCATCACGGCTTAAATGAAGAATATTAGCTTGATAAAACTCCCCCGAACTATCATTAGGCATAAACCTTACAAAGATTTCGCTTATGCTAAAACTATCTTTTTCAAAAACCAAAGTGTCTGTTTCATCTGTAAACTCAGGACTCAATGAAATTTGAAAGGGTTCAGGCGCAACTACCAAAATAGAATCTTTTAAATTCTCAGCAGAAAGCTGATAAGACTGAATTTCTGAACTATCAGAAAAATTGACCAATCCAAAGTCGCTATTGAAGCCAGCAGTATCCAATACTATTTCAGATTGAATAAAATTGATTTCAATTGTTTCTGATAATATTCCATCCGTAATTTCAAATGAAAATAGTCCTGTTTGATCAAAACTCAAACTATCAAAAATACCTTGTCCATTTATCAAATTAAGTTCTGTTTGTCCAGACAATTCCCCCACACTGTCCACCACAATATTCATGGTTCTTTCGGCCTTGTCAATATTACCATTCCCATCTTCCAGGCTAATTTCAATATTGAATTCTTCTCCTACGTAAACTTCATTTGGGTAAATTGTATTCAATTCTGTTGGGACTACATCTATTGAATGAACAGAAGAAATAACAGCATCATTAAAATTATCCGCTAATTGTGAACCGTAAGGTTCCAATTGCCAGGCAGTTTGATTAGCTGGAATCTCAAAGACTAAATTTTGCTCATCCTCCACTATTTCATTCAATTTAATTTTCAATTGAAAGTTATTGGAATCACCATCATTCAATTCAAATATTTCCTCAAATTCAAAGACGATTGAATCAGTAAAAATCGAATTTTGAGTATTAATGACTCCTTCATTTGACAGATCATATAATTCTACTTCACTGAGTACTTCACTAAAATCAACCTCATTTTCAGCAGATGAATGGATGACCATCTGATTCACAAATGTTGATAAAGAATCACTTGTACCTCCATCAACTAATGTGAAATTGAAAACTGCTTCAAAATTTTGACTAGCATCAAAGGCATTGATTTCAGTTGCAGAAATTTGCTCAGATGCATTTAAAACAGTCACATCATAGTCAGCATTTGTATTGAGTGTAAAGAAGTCCAGCTGTCTAATTTGATTCGCATTCCCTAAAGTATCTTCCGCCACAATAAAAACAGAATATTCTGTATTGGAAGTTAGGTTTTGGATATTTACTGAGATAGAATTTCCAGCATTTTCTATTTCTATTTTTTCATTACCATAACTGATGATTTGTGCATCAGACTGAGGATTTTTCAAAGTCTGCAAATCCGGAATTGAATCTCCTATATTCTTGACAGCATAATAAACAGATGATAATTCATTGACCGTAAAACTCAAATCGACAGTTTCACCTTGAACGTTTAAAATTTGAGGCTCAGTCTCAAAAATTGGAGAATAAGAATCAGTAATTTCATTATCTAAGGACACTATTAACTGAATGCTATCATTTCTATTTTCCAAGATTCCATTCAAATCCACTGCGCCAAAAGGAAGCTGAGCATTTCCATCGAAATAGATATTGTTAGGCTCAATTTTTACCAATACAGTATCATTTGCATTTGTAAACTGAATTACATTTTCAGTAAAATCACCCCATAAATCAGGCTGAACTAAGGTCATACTATCGAATTGCACCCTTGTTCCTATCAATTCATTGCTTGTGCTTAAATCAGATGGAAAAATCGAATAAGTCTCTGGCAAAATCTCTTCATTATTGAGAATAATGACCGTATCAACATTGATACGAATGCTTCCATTTAGATCTTCTCTAACACCCAAAACTTTAACCTTATTTCCTGGGAGGATATTAGGGATTTCTACTACTGAATAAATAGAAATTCCTTGCTCATAGGTTGTCGATTCATCCTTTTGGATATAAAATTCAGTGTTTCCAATTCCAAAATCATTGGATGACACATAGCCAGTAGTCACATAAGTTGTTCCATTAATTCCATTTCGAATATCCTCTATTCTATCAAAAGCTTCAATAATTTCAATCTCATTAGAAGAAATGCTATCTATCAATGTATTGACCAACATTGAGCCTGAAACTGAAGATACAAATTCATGCTCGGTAGGAATTTGTAATGCAAATTGCTGGGTATCGTTTACTTCAAATCGGTTAAACCAAATGGCCAAGGTGAAATCAACGGATTGCCCTGAGGGGATTTCATATTCTTCATTTTCTGGAAAATCAATTTTAATACTATCATCAACTATGGTAAATTCTGCATTATTGATTTTTCCATTACCGTCTTTTAAAATAAGATTTAAAGTACTCCCCCAAGCCAAAGAATTAGTAGCAGCAGATTCGAAAACCATTTTCTCAATAAAAGTATATGCAGTATCATTTGTAGCCAAATCTGCTATTGTGAATGAAAACACATCCTGAGCTTCTATTTCTTCATCTATGGTAGACAACAAGCTAGAATCCACAGGCTGTAACAAATCATTGATTTGGGAATCTTCATCTAAAGCAATTGCAGTAGTGAAATTTGCAGTTGCCGCAGTATCCAAATTGTAGCAATTTTCTGCACCATCATAAGCGTAAATAGCAATATGATAGCTTGTACCTGAAGTAAGATTTGAAATATTAACATTTTCTCCATTTCCAGCAAATACAATTTTATTACCCACCCCTAATTCATCTGCCAAATTAAAATCAGGATTAGCGGTGTAGGTATTACCACTGATTGGAGGAAAATCAACTGCGTTGCCCTCTTTGATTAAAACAATCGAATTGAGATCAGTTGGAGCAGTCCAGTTTAACTCGACCGTACTTTCAGTAATATTTTGAATGGAAACACCTGTAATTTGCTCTTTTGGTGCTGCACATCTAAAATGATTACCTAAATAAGAAAATTCATCTGTATCATAAATAACCCATTCAGAATTCATATGACTACTGCCAAATGAAGCTAAATTATTAGGATTCCCTTCTGTGATTGAAGCTTTTCTAACTAAGGTTTTGTCTTGAGTAGCTTCTGAAACACCTGCAACCTCCCATGCTGTTCCCGGATCAATGCCAATTTCACCTATTACATCAATAATATTGCCTTTGTATAATAATGCTAAAGCATCGTCTCCATTGAAATTGGTGATAGAAAATTGTGTGGTATCAGCAATTTCTTGTAAAATAGAATCTGCACTTGTATTGGCAATCACTAAATTTTGCTGGTCGGCTAAACTATCCTGAATATTTGAAAGCTGATATTCATAACTTATGGTTTCGCTACCATTCGTATAAATAGCCAAAGAAAAATTAGCCAGATTAATGAATCCACCGCTATTATTAAAAACTTCTAAGGCTTTATTACTGCTACTTCCTTCTATATATTCAGAAATAAAAACTGAAGTTATCAATGGAATTATATCTATTTGAGGAGTATTTACTGACAAACCATTCCCATCAGAAACTTCAATTATGATACTTTCTTGAGTATCATATGCTAAATCTGTCCATTCATAAAAACCATTATTCATGTTTAGCGGGCCCAAGCCACCTGATGGAGAAATTAAATTTCCATTTCCAGTATTTAATGTAAGGCTGATATTCCTAGTTGCTAAATCTGTATTGCCATTTACATCCACCGCCCTGACACTCAAATTGAAGACTTCATTTACCAAAGCATTAGAAACTGTATTTATTTCAAAATCAGTAGCTTCTACTTCAATTCTAAAAGAATTGGAGGTAATGGTTCCTGCAATAGGATTGTTCAATAAAGAACCGTTTACGTCAGCTCCAAAACTATGATTTTCGGGAATTTCAAAGCCAAGAGTATCTCCATCAAACTGAGTTTCATTGAGCCAAATAGAAAGTGTTAGTGTTTCTGTACCTCCCTCTGCAGTGGGAAATTCATTTCCTGCCAAATCAAATTCTATATTATCCGGATTTATGGATAAATTACTGATAGTCAAATTAGAAACACCATCATTTAATTTTGCTCCTTTAATAACTGTAGACCAATCTTTTACTGTATTCTCAGCACTTTTTTCTATCATAATAGTATTGAGCAAAGTAGGTACGCCATCACTAGTACCCAGATCGGAAACATCAAATTTGAAAACCTCTACTGCTTCGGCTTCTGAATTAGCAATAGAAGGAATAGCAATAGAAGGAATTTGGGTTGAGGGAGTATTAATTTCACTGTCTGCATCAAAAGAAGTGGTAGTCGTGACAAAAATCGTTTCACTTTCTTTTAAATAGCATTGGTTCGTGGTTAAATACTCAAAAATTGCAAAATGATATTCAGTACCCTGTGTCAATCCTGTAATATTGACTGATGTGTCTGTTCCATCGTAAACCACAAAATTCCCGGTGCCGATCACATCCGCTAAGCCACTGCTAAAGTCAGCATCAGCAGTATATGCTGTCCCATTTTGAGGACTTTCATTTACAGCACTACTTTCTTTAATCAGGATAAGTACTCCATCACCATCTCCT
Source organism: Marivirga sp. (assembly GCF_024636815.1). Taxonomy (GTDB): domain Bacteria; phylum Bacteroidota; class Bacteroidia; order Cytophagales; family Cyclobacteriaceae; genus Marivirga. The sequence goes on along the minus strand of NZ_JAGXGF010000179.1, from coordinate 2,044 downwards.
TTGCTCCAATTTAAACTAATCTGATTATCTCCTATTTCTTCATTTAAAGGAATAGAAAAGCTTGCTTGAATTGTAGGAGACGCACAAGTAGCACCCAAAGTTTGACCGTTATTGAGTTGTCCTTTTGTTTTCAGGTCAGGTGCCAACCAAGAAAAATCTGAATAAGCAGTACCACTTCCTGTTAACTGTATTGACTCACCAATTGGAGTTGTAGTAATTTCCTCTACCAGCAAATCCTCTGAAAATTGTCCATCAGCAGGACCACCTACTCCAGTGAAAGCACCTTCATAACTGATAAAATGAAGTAAACTCCCTTGATAATCTAATGAAAAACCATCTGGAGCACCATTTTGAATGCCTGAGATATTTTTATAAAAAATAGTGAAGCCGCTTTCTGTATCTCCTGCAACGAAGGAATCCAAAGAATGAGAACCATAAGATTCCCCATTATTCCCATTGTAAAGATGAACTGTAAATAAACTTAAATCATAAGTGCTTGTATCCTCAATAACTACTTCTACAAACTCCCCTACATCACCTCCATCATTATCATAGTGAAACTCATTGATCCAGGCATTTTGGGCTTGGAGATTAAATACGAAAAACAGTAATAACAGAATGGAGAAAATAGGTTTTGGCGAAAATGACATTATTTTGAATACAATAGTTGAGATTCAAAAATGATAATTTACCTTCAAAATTCATAAAATATCGAAGAATTTCTGAATTAATATAAGTTAGTTGTTTCTGAGGAGATTATAAAAATCAAATAACTGCTTTCTGAATGTCTATTTCTTTAAACTTTTGATATACAGCCGTTCAACTTTTTCTCTAGCCCAGGATGTTTTCCTTAAAAAAGTCAAGCTAGATTTTATAGAAGGGTCATGATTAAAACTATTGATTTTAATCCTATCTCCCAATTCTTCCCAGCCATAAACTTCTACTAAATGCTCTAAAATAGCTTTAAGTGTTATCCCATGAAGTGGATTGTTGGGTTGTTTTTCAGGCATAATAGGTTGTTTTCATTGATCTAAAATGAAAAAAGCATCCGACATATGCCGAATGCTTTCAATATATTTTATTTAAGTTACTTCTTACAATAAACCGTTAGTTTTTCTTACTGCTTCAGCACTTTCATTCAATTTTGCTTTTTCAGCATCATCTAATTCAATCTCAACGATTTCTTCAATTCCATTTTTACCAATAATGGCAGGAACCCCTATTGAAATGTCTTTCAATCCATATTCACCGTCCAATAAGCATGAACAAGGAAACATTTTCTTAGAATCGTTAGCAATGGCATGAACCATAGCAGAAACTGCAGCACCTGGAGCATACCAAGCAGAAGTTCCCAATAATTTCGTCAATGTTGCACCCCCTACTTTGGTTTCTTCTTTTACGTTTTCTAATTTATCATTAGAAATAAATTTAGAAACAGGCACACTATTTCTAGTTGCTAATCTTGTTAATGGAATCATTCCAGTATCACTGTGACCACCGATTACCATTCCATCTACATCAGATGCTGGGCAATCTAAAGCCTCAGCTAATCTGTATTTGAAACGAGCTGAATCTAAAGCACCGCCCATTCCAATGATTTTATTCTTTGGTAAGCCGGTTGATTTATGAGCTAAATAAGCCATAGTATCCATTGGGTTAGATACCACAATGATGGTTACATTTGGCGAATTTTTAATTAAGTTTTCAGCTACTTGCTTTACGATACCCGCGTTTGTAGAAATCAATTCCTCTCTGGTCATTCCAGGCTTTCTTGGAATACCTGAAGTGATTACGGCTACATCACTATCAGCTGTTTTGCTGTAGTCATTTGTAACACCCGTGATTTTTGTATCAAATCCATTTAATGAAGCGCATTGCATTAAATCCATGGCTTTACCTTCGGCAAAACCTTCTTTAATATCAACCAATACTACTTCCTCTGCAAAATTTTTGATGGCAATGTATTCGGCACAACTTGCACCCACTGCACCAGCTCCTACTACGGTAACTTTCATTTTATTTATTTTATAAGTTAAACAATCTT
>NZ_JAGXGF010000178.1 GCF_024636815.1 Marivirga sp. | reverse complement strand
GCTATTGCTTCAGAATTTTTAGTTGAAACTCACTATTTACAGGCGTTCTGAATCCTAAATTAGAATCGAACTCAGGTTAAAAGGAAAATCATTGCTAACGTGATTTTTAATTGTATATCAAATGCTAAAGTTTCCAGCCAGGGCTAGATGGAAATAACCAAAATAGTGACGAAAATATGTAAGAAATTGGTTTTAAGCATTTCAAAGCATAAAACTTAAATTCTTTGGTTTTGTTTACATCTTAGTTGATCTCTTCAATTAAAATATCTTTCCCATTCCAATTCACCTTATCTCCCGCCTTTTTACCCATCATAAGTTGTGCAAGAGGCGTAACTGCCGAAACCAAAAAAACATCTTTATTATTGACTGAAATTTTTCCATAAGAAATGGAAATGAAGTAATGAGCCATGGAGGTTTTAACTAAAGCTCCAAAGTCTATTTTTTCAAACTGCTTATTGGTTTTGATTTGATTTAAGCTCTCTATCTGTCGATCGATCACACCCAACTGAGATTGCAGTTTATCTCTTTCTTGATTCATCATCTCCCTGCCCGTTTCATATTTATCTCCTGCCGAACTTTTGGTGTCAGAACCCATTGAATCCTTAACCGCTTCAATTTCATTAGAAATATTGAGCTTTTTTGCTCTCAGCTCCTCTCTGCATTTTTCTATAATCTCCAACTTCATGCTTATTGATTAATTCGTTCGAACATGGCTTCTAACTTTGACCTGTTATTTCTTAAATCACCCATTGTACATTCATAACTTTTAAGGGATAAAATATTAGGGAAACTTAATTTTCCCATTGCAATAGAATAACTTATGGTAATTGGAACATAGTTAAAAAGCATGATAATCTTTTGAAAATTCTTTGTTTTGACCTCCTTGAAACCTAATTTCTCAGCTGTATGTGGATTTATAAAATAAGCATTGGCTTCAATCTTAATATCATCTTGCTTTTCACTGAGGCTATCTAACATATTAATCATGCCTTCCATATAGCTGTAAAGAATTGCCTTTTTATTTCTAGACTCACTTTTTTGCATACTTAAAGTGTAATAATAATCGAAGAGGGTTCCGCCATGTAATTGAATTTTATTGTTTTTTATTGCTGAAGACAAAAGAAGTGGTGAATAATATACAATTTGACCATTATTTCTGCCTGTTGGAACATCAATAAAAGAAGCATAAATGGAAATTACGATTGGGATTAAAATCAATATTAACCAAACATTAGTGCTCCAGGCCATGAAAACAATCACTGCAACAATGATGAGTAAATTTAAAACAAAAAACCACAACTTTCTTTTTTGGTCTCTTTTAGGAAGAATATAGTAACGATGGACAACCTTCATATATCATTAAAAAAATAAGCTTAGTAAAAACTTTGTTAAAATATTAGAAAGGCAGCTTTTTCAAATCAATATTCCCCCCACATAAAATCACTCCCACTTTTTTTCCTTTAAACCGGTCTTTCGCCTTAATCATAGAAGCAAAGGGCACAGCACCGGATGGTTCTACTACTAATTTTAAATAATTAAAAATCAAGCGCATGGCTTCAATGATTTCATCATCACTGACTGTAATAATATCCTTTATATACTTTTGAATAATAGGAAAATTCCGCTCACCTAATGAGGTTCTAAGTCCATCGGCTATGGTGTCTGGATTTTCCATTGGAATCAGTTCACCCGCTTTCCATGATCGATAAGCATCATCTGCACCTGTTGGCTCAGCTCCAATTACAGGAACTTTATTTCCAAAGTATTGAGAGGAAAGTAAGGTTCCCGACATCAATCCACCTCCACCTATAGGGGCAAAAATAGCTTTCAAATGATCGGTATCTTCTATCATTTCCTTGGCGCAAGTTGCTTGTCCGGCAATTACATCATAATTATCATAAGGGTGAATAAAAGTTGCGCCTGTTTTTTCCACCACCTCATTTAAGGCCTCTTCCCTTGCTTTTAGATTAGATTCACAATAAATCACTTCCGCACCATATCTTCTAACCGCCTCCACTTTCACTTCTGGTGCATTTTGAGGCATCACAATAAATGCAGGAATTTTTGCTAGTTTGGCCGTTAAAGCCACCGCTTGAGCATGGTTGCCGGAGGAGTGTGTTGCAACCCCTTTTTTCAGTTGCGCTTTGCTTAATGAAAGAATCGCATTGGAAGCGCCACGCATTTTAAAGGCACCTACTTTCTGTAAATTTTCACATTTAAAATAAACGTTTACTCCAAGCATCTCGTTCAACTGAATAGAAGTAAATACAGGTGTACGATGTACATAATCGTGAATCCTTTTTTCAGCTGCCTGTATGTCCTCTTTTTTAGGTATTTCTTGTAGGAGCATATGTTAAGTTAGTTTTAATTTAATATATTGCTTAATAATTTCATTTGAAATAGATCACACTTTAATTACCATTAACAATATCTGCATATGCAATCTACTAAGTTTCTTCGATTATTTTTCTTCCTTTTGTTCCCTGTTTTCTTTTTTTCCTGTAATAATGATCTGGATGATGAATTAGAAAATGAATTTGAATTTCAGCAGGTAGTGAGTTATGAATTTTTAGATTCTATTTCTACTGAAGAGATTGTCGAACGTTTTGGAGGCAATAATTTTGTTTCAGGCTTTGTCAATTTTGATATTACAGCTCATAGAATTACTTATATGACCCAAAATTTTGATGGAACAGAAGTAGAGGCATCAGGATTAATTTTAATTCCCATTGTTAAAGGTTCAGCAAAATTAACAAGTTTTCAGCACAGCACTTTAGCTAAAGATCCAAATCCGGATATTGATAAAGAGCATAGAGCACCCTCTTATTTATCAGAAGATAATGCCGAAATACATTTATCAGCTGCACTTTTTGCATCAAATGGTTATATGATCTCTGCTCCGGACTATATTGGTTATGGAAGTACAGGAGATATGTTTCACCCATATGAACATGTTCAAACCACTGCCACTACAAGCTACGATATGTTAGTAGCGGCAAGAGAATATGCTGAATTTTTGGAAGTAGCCATGAGAACCGATGGTGATTCTGAGGTGGAAGAATTGCATTTATTAGGTTATTCTCAAGGAGGAAATTCCACTATGGCCTTACATAAATATATTGAAGAAAACCACATGGAAGAATTCAAAATAATCCGAAGTGCGATGGGAGCTGGAGCCTACCATAAAACAGCAGTTGGAGATTACATTTTTAATTTTCAAGGTGAAATAGGCTTTTCTATTGGTCTTTATTTATGGGTGATGGATACTTATGATAGAGTTTATATACAAAAAGGAATGGGATACTATTTAAAAGAACCTTTTGCCACAGAAGTAAGTGAAAATGGCTATTTTGCCCTCTCTAATACAAATCCTCAAGAAATTTTTACTGATGCATTTATTGCTGATGTAAACAATCCTGACAGTGAATTTAGGGTAGCTCTAGCTGATAATGACGTACATGATTGGCGAGCAGAATCACCTATAAAACTGTATCATGCCAGAGAAGATGCTTTGGTGCCTTATTTTAATTCTGTAGATGCTTATGAGAATATGACAGCTAATGGTAGTGAGGAAGTCCTTTTTGAAACTTATGAATTTGGAGGTACTGTTCCACCAGAAAATATACATGGAACGGCTGGCGGTAAATTTTTCTCGGATGTGATTACAAAATATTTTATCTCAGGTAATTAATTTTTAGTAGTTTCTTACAGAAACAGCTATAATTAACATAAAAATTATGTCACCAAACAACCAAGACTTTGAGGTATTAATTGTGGATGATGATGAGATGACTGTTTTTTTACATGATATATATGTAAAAGAAGATGATTTTCACCCTTCCCCTATCCACTTTTACAACGGTAAAGATGCCGTTGATTATTTTAATACCTATTTCAATGTAAAGCGGCATTACTGCATATTATTAGACATTAATATGCCGATTCTAGATGGATGGGAAGTGATGGATGAAATCCTCGAAAAAGGAATGGATAAAAATGTATCCGTTATTATTTTAACTTCCTCCATTAATACTGCCGATAGAATCAATGCGAAAAAGTATGATATGGTGATTGATTATGTTGAAAAACCATTAACTGTCGATCATCTCAGTAAAATAAAATCTCAGGATAAAATTAAAGATTTTTTTAGTTAGATGCATAAATAGGTTTGGGTAGGTCTAGTTCGATTTTCTACTTTGCTCATCAAAATAAAATTTGAGGGTAGATTCTTGAGGTTTTGCCTCTTTTGCGTAAATAATGAAATAATAGATTCCTGTTTTTTCACAATTGATTTTTTCTATTTTATTATTCCCATCGAATGACTCTAATAGCTGTTCTTCTCTCTTAGAATTCGTTATTCTTAGTTTTAAATTTTCATTTTTCTCCCAGTAAAAATAATAATCCGTTCCTTTAGTAAGCACATAAGAATATTCTTTCAAAACTGGGAGGTCATCCGTTTTAATATTCACATTATACTCCTTTAATAATGTTAAAGCCTTTAAATCCGTATTCTGATTCAATTTGCTTGAGGGAATTTTGATTTCTCCAGCCTTCTTTCTTTTCAGTTTTGAAAGGCTTATACAGCTTCCATCAGGATCTTTGGAATATAATACCAGTTTATAATTTCCACTTTGATGCTTTCTTAAAGTTATGAGTGATTCACCCTTAACTTTTTGTTGTATCGTTTGAGTTTCAATTTCTGTATTATCCCAGTCAAAAACTTTATAGCCTAAAGAAGCCTCAGGGTTCATTTTCTTTATTAAGAAATACTGCGGGTCTTTAGGAGAAGACGTAAATCGGTATTCTTCATAAAAAGGAATGTCTTCATAATCTTTAATAGAAAGAATAAGATTAAAGTCAACCTTTAGAGAATCCGGATCTAATGAGGAAGTAAAAGTCAGTAGATTGTCTGCACATTTCGATTGCGAATATGTACTGATAGAAAATGTCGTAAAAAGTATAATCAGTTTGATCGTTTTCATCTATTAGGTTTTAAAGGTTCATATAGTTTTCAAAAATTAAAAAGGTTTTTTGTGCTTTGAGCTTGTTATAGGATATGACAGTTTTGCCATCCTTTTTGAAAAGCAATTTTTCTCCACTCACTAATACTAATTCCTCTGTTGTAACAGTTGGGTTTAACCATCTAATATTTCCTTTCTCTACAAAAACGTTCATCTCCTTATGCTTTAATTCTTGAATTTGTAAAGATGAATTTCCTTCTAATATCAGATATCCATTTTGCGTTTCGATTAATAAATGTTCTTTGGCTTTAGTGCTTATTTCTGCTGTTCCCTGAATTTTAACCCATTTAGTTGATTCAAAGCTGATGGAATCATATTCAAACTTCGAATCAGAACTTATGGTCACTTCACTACCATCTGATAATGTAAAGTTTTGAAGTGGGGCTTCCGAAATAAAAGGATTAAAAATCCATATTGATATGGACAAGAATAAGATAACACTGGCCGCTGCCCAATACCATTTATAATGAGTGTTTTGGGCAGGAGAAGGTGTGATGATTTCATTGTAATCCTGAATCACCTGATTGAAAAAATCTGCATTTCGCTCAGACTCACCTATCCAATCCATCAACTCTTCCTCCTCCTGAGGTGATAATTTACCCTCTAAATACTTCCATATTTTTGAATATGATTTCTCCATTTTATTAGTTCTAATGTATAGATGAAAAACCAGATGCTTACCCCTAATTTTTACTCATAAATTTTCTGATTTTTTTAATTGCAATACTGACTTGGTTTTCAATAGTCTTTTCACTCACTTTTAAATAATCCGATATTTCATGATGCGTTAATCCATCCTCAACTTTAAGCAACATGATTTCCTTGCATCTAGGGGGAAGTGTATGGATCGCTTTTCGCAATTGATCTACTTTATCATCTTTGAATTCTGTTTGATCTTTTTCCTCTATCTCTGACTTAAGAAAATGATAGTTGACCTCCATTTCCTTTTTATCTTTAGCTAAGATAGCATAAGCTTCATACTTAGTGCATTGGACCAAATAAGCATAAGGATTTTTAATTTCGGCTAGTTTATCAGAATCCCAAAGTTTGCGGAATACATTATGCACTGCTTCCTCAGCATTTTCCTGAGAGCGCATTAATGCAAATGCAAACTTGATCATCTTTGCTTGGTAGTCCTTATAAAATTGATGGATGAGTTCCTGCTTCAATTCAATTTTTATAATAGGAGTAAAATATATTTGAACACCCCTAAAAAACCTGAAAGAAAAATTTGCGAATTATAAACCTTGAACAATTTCCTTTTTCAGAAACTTCAAGCTCCACATACCTCTAAGGTCGCCCACTTTGTAGCCAGTGGCTTTATCATTAGGATATTCCTCTTTTAAAATGCTATGAACTTCCTCTGAAATTTGACTTGGACTTCCATGGCAATTAAGGCATAGCTCAGAGGGTATCCGGATTGGTTTATTATAAAGTATTGTGTCTCCGGGGCGAATGAATTGAACATTTGCGCCTATATCATCTCCATGTTCAACTGAATATTTATAGGCCTCTAAAACCTGCTTTTCTAAATCAGAGGAAGCATTATTAGGATTTCTGTATTTATTACTAACCCTTTTTAGGAAAACTTTGTATTCTTTTGCCAAACTATCAGTAAGCGGATAAGCATTCATACTACAAAATTCTGCAGCTGCTTCGTACCCTCCCTCAGCATATTTTTCTGATATTTTGCCCATAAAAACTGAGCCTGCGATTTGGGTAATAGAATCTCCAAGTTCAGTTGTTTTATTAATTATATCAGCTTCGGACACTTTTTTTACTTCGCGCTGGTCTTGAGTGTCCTCAATTCTTTTAGGCCTTCTTTTTTCTGTAGAGAAGCCACAAGCCCAAACCACCATCATCAAAATCGCAAATGTTAATTTATAGGATGGTGACATATGCTATATTAATTCTTCATTAGAAACTACAGCTCCTATCATTAAGTAATTGCTTCCACCGGAATCTTGACCGCTTAATGGTCCGCATGAGAATTGAGCATTGACAATTTCTCCAGATTTATTTTTCAGCTTTATAACTCCAGACCAGGTTTTACCTGCTTCCAAAGATCCTTTTAAGGATTTTAAAGCATCTTTAGAATCTACAATTTTGCTTAATTCACTTCCACTTAAATCAGATGAGGAATAGCCTAATTTATCAGAGACCACATTATTTATGCTATTGATATAAAAGGAACCATCCAATTCAACCATCATATTGGTATAATTGATAATTTTCTCTTTATCCTCTCGCTCACGTTGTGCTCTTTCCATTTCTTCTTGAGTGGCCTGAAGTTCTTCCATGTTCTGGCGCATCTCTTCCTCTTGCGAACGCATCTGCTCGGTCATTTCTCTAGACTCTTCCAATAATTTAGAAGTTCTTTCATTTATTTTTACTGAAGAAATAGTGGATGCAATATTTTCAGCAATTTTCTCCACAAATTCCCTTTCGTGTTCAGCAAATTCATTAAAAGAAGCTAATTCAATAATTCCATAAATTTCTTCATTTACTTTCAATGGAACTATTAAAATACTGTTCGGATTAGCCTCACCCAAGCCGGAAGTAATCATCACATAATCCTGAGGAACCTCGGTCATATAGATTGTCTCACCTTCTAACCAGGCTTGACCCGTTAAGCCTTCTCCTTCATAGATTTTTTGCTCTAAGTATTTCTTTTTACCCCAAGCATAGCAAGCCGTTAGCTCTAAGAACGGATCCTCATCATCTTCTCTGTTAATAACAAAAATGCCTCCTTGATTGGATTTTGTATACTTTACTAAACTGGAAATAATATCATCTGAAAGAAGCGAAATATTATCATTGTTCTTTCTTAAGATATCTCCAAACATAGCCAAGCCTTCGGTAGTCCAGTTTCTTTTCTTATCCTCTTCAGCCACTTTTCTTAAATTACCTCTCATGTTTATCAAGGCATTTCCTAAAACATCTTCTTCACTTAATGGCTCATAATCAGAATCATATTTACCATTACCAATGTTTTCAGCAAAGTAAGAAGTGTCTTTCAGTCCGTCCACTAATTGACCAACAGCCACAGCCATTTCTCCAATCTCATCATTGCCAAATTTCCTGTCGTTATTCTCAGGCAGTATTCCTTTTCCTAATTTTACAATAATGTCTTTGATATAATTAACTGGCTTGGTGATAGAGGATGCTAACCAGAAAGCCCCGATTAAGCCTAAAATCACAAAAACTATCCCTAAAATAATGGAGGTATTTCTCAAGCTATTAGAAGATTCTAACACCTCTTCTTCATAACGTTCTGATTCCTCTTGTTTATCGACTAATATTTCATTTAGATGTGCAATAACCGTATCTGTTCTCGGAATAATCTCTCTTTCAATAGTTTCAGATGCCATGAATTTTACAATAGGATCCTCATAATCCTCAAAGGTTTGTAAGCTTTCCATAACTTCTTTCTGAATCCCTATTAAGTCTTCGAATTCCATGAAAACAGTATCCATATCTAGCCTCTGCTCTTCATTATCCCAGTTTTCCTTTAGCGAACTAATTTTTTCTTTCATGGCAGGATATTCCTCATCATGAATAGCTTGTAAACTTTCTTTGTCGCTTTCATTGCTCTGGAGATACACCCAATTGGTTACCAGCATTTTTGATCTTATAATCAAGAGGTTAAAATCCTTTATGCTGGTTAAGGAAGGTTTGATTACATTGGAGTTGGTCGCAGTTAAATTACTATTCTGGCTAACCGTAAAAATTGTAATCCCTGCATATACTATAAATATCAAAATGAGAGTAATAAACCCACCTAATATTTTATTCCCAATCGTAAATCGAAAGTTTTTCATCTTCTGGACTTTAAAAAATTATTCTTTTTAAACTTAATGAAAATTATTGAATTATGAATTTATTACAATAATTCTAAATCCACTATTATGTAATATTTAATTTATTTCTTCTCCAAAACGGGTTAACTCTTGAGACATTTTCAAACCTGAGCTCTCAAGCGTATTAGTATTCACTTCAAATCTCAATTTGCCATTTACATCTTTAAAATTGATCATGGATCCATTTCTTGCCATTCCCTCAGATTCCGTTACCAATAAACATGGCTGATCTTTTAAATTATTTTTAATTGAAGTAAAAGATTGATTTTTTTCAGTTGGCACAAATAAAATATGATAGAATTCTCCTTTATTCACCTCGTCTAATTTCACCACTTTTATGCTTCTATCCCCCACTTTTTTTATCTCAGCCATTTCCTTTAATAATGGAATTATTTCAGAATCACCTAACACCGCTATTACAAAATCTCCCTTTTTTTTCTCTTCAGGCCATTCAATATATTTCGTAAAACTGTAAAAGAAAACTTTGTGAAACCGATAGTTTTTTTCCTGAGCTAAACCGACTTTAGCTACAAAAATGAAAACAAGAAATATGGCAATGATTTTTAGGTGACGCATCTGCAAATAAATTTCTTTATTTAAAAATATTAATGCAAGTTATATTATCAACTGTAATTTAACCTACTGCTTTTTTATTTTAAAGTGAAAAAGTAGTCATTTTTCGCTGAAAAAAGAAGTATTAATCGTTGAACACTATCGAAAAACCTGTCAATGAAGTCCTCAACTTATTACAATCATAAAATATGATCAAATTTGAGCTTTAATGTATTGATTAATATTTAGTAGTTTTGCACTTATAAATTGATTGCTTGATGTTAGACAGATTAGAACGTATGAAAGAACGCTTTCAGGAAGTGGGCCAATTAATGGTTCAGCCTGATGCTATGGCGGATATGAAAAAATTCACCGAACTCAGTAAGGAATATGCTGATTTGGAAAAAGTGGTAGATGTTTATGATGCTTACACCAAAGTATTGGATGACATCAAACAAGCAAAAAACATTCTGGAGAATGAAAAGGAACCTGAGTTCAGGGAAATGGCCAAAATGGAATGGGAAGAGTTAAAGCCAGAGAAAGAAAGGATTGAGGATGAGCTGAAAAAAATGCTGATTCCTAAAGATCCCAATGACTCCAAAAATGCAGTCTTGGAAATTCGTGCAGGAACTGGTGGAGATGAGGCCGCAATCTTTGCAGGTGACCTTTTCAAAATGTACCAACGATTTTGCGATAAAAACGGCTTAAACCTGATCGTACTCGATTTAACTTTTGGTACAGCAGGTGGATATAAAGAAATTATCAGCACCGTTACCGGAAAAAATGCTTATGGCACTATGAAATATGAATCCGGTGTGCACAGGGTGCAAAGAGTTCCGGCTACTGAAACACAAGGAAGAGTGCATACTTCTGCCGCCACCGTTGCCGTTTTGCCCGAAATTGATGAGGTAGAGGTGGAAATTGATATGAACGATATCCGAAAAGATACTTACTGTTCTTCTGGACCTGGTGGTCAATCTGTAAACACTACCTATTCAGCAGTTCGTTTAACCCATGAGCCCACTGGCTTGGTAGTTACTTGTCAGGATCAGAAATCTCAACTTAAAAACTTTGATAAAGCACTAAGAGTATTGCGTTCTCGTTTGTATGAGATAGAATTAGCAAAACAAAATGAAGAAGTGGGTGCTCAAAGAAGGAGTATTGTTAGAAGTGGAGACAGATCGGATAAAATCAGGACTTATAACTATCCGCAGGGAAGAGTTACAGACCACAGAATCAACTATACAGTGCATAATTTACCCAATATCATGAATGGTGAAATTGAAGACCTTATCGAAAATTTACAGATTGCCGAAAATGCAAGCAAATTGGATGAAACGGCTCAGTAAGGCCCTATTATTTGCTTTTAGTGGTTTATTATTTTTTGGTTTTGCCTCTTGTTCCTATGAGCCCGAGCCAACCACTGAACCAATAAACCTTTCTTTTTCTACAGATACTTTGCAATTCGATACACTTTTTGCAGAAAGGCTAAGCATTACCCGAAGATTAAAAATTAAGAATCCATCGAATAAAGCGGTGAACATCTCCTCCATAGGCTTAATAAATCAAAGCCAGGCTTTTCAGTTGACTTTAAACGGTAGAACCCAATCAAGCTTTTCTGATCAGCTATTATTAGCCGAAGATAGCCTACTTTTATTAGTTTCTGCCAATATTGATCAAGGTGATGTTAACAATCCTTTTGTCATAAGAGATTATTTGGAAGTGATAAATCAAAATAATGCTCAATCGGTTGTATTTGAAGCCTGGGGTCAAAATGCAAATTATATTTCTGATTCTATTTTAGCATGTGACACCAGATGGAACGCAGAAAAGCCTTATGTTTTATCAGGTACTATTCAATTAGATTCTTCTTGTGTTTTAAGCATTGAACCCGGAACCAAAATATACAGTGCTCCTGAAACTTTTCTTATTATAAATGGAAGTTTACAAGCGGAAGGAAATCTTGAAAACCCAATCATTTTTACAAACGATAGATTAGACGAACCATTTGCAAGTGCTCCAGGTCAATGGGGTGGAATTGTATTTCTTGAGGATAGTAAAGATAATTACCTAAAACACACCACCATCAAAAACGCACTATTCGGACTTAATCTTAATGTTTTTAATCCCGATAATCAGCCGGATTTGATATTGGAAAATTGTTTTGTGGGCAATATGGCGATCTCTTCTGTTATATCTTTAAATAGTGATTTTGCTGCTGTCAATTCTGTATTTTACAATACTGCTGGTGGTACAGTATCTCATACGGGAGGAGGAAGTGCTTATTATACTCATTGCACCATAGCTAATTATTTTAATACTGCGCGTGAAGATCCGGCTGCCTTTTTTTCGGACTTAGCCTTTGATAATAATGAAAATGAAATTCTCGCTCCTATGGAGGTTCAATTAGTGAACAACATTATTTACGGAAGAATTACGGATGAAATTCAATTTTTCGAGCAACAGGAAGGTAATTTAAGCTTTTCCTTTTCGCATAATTTATTTAGAAGCAGTATTGAAATATTGAGTCAAAATAATTCCATCAGAAATCAGAATCCCTCCTTTGTAGAGGTAAATGATGCGGATTTTCGATTGGGAGAAGACTCACCAGCAATTGGTGCTGCGCTGGAAACCGAAATTAATACAGATATTTCAGGAAATAATAGAGGCACTTCTCCGGATATTGGGGCTTTTGAGTATACAGAAATTCAAGAATAAACTGCAAACTTTTTTAGGAGGAAACATTCACTGCATTCCTCAAAAATAACCAAGGTTATTTTCTTTTGTTTTCTTACTTATCTTTTCCAGATTTAGGTCAGGACAAGTAGTGGTTAAAAAATGAGTTTTTTTAGTCCCATTATCAGCAGCACTTTCCCACCACAACAGAAACAAGAGAACACAAAAGATTTTTCGCTTATGCGAAAAAAATAAACATCATATTTTGTTTGTGGATTTGTGCAAGCATATGCAAACTTGCTTTCACAAATGAGGGGAAAAAACATAAAATCAATTCATATAATTTAATCTTCTCACCCTTCAATTCCGTACTAAACAACTTAAGTTTGCAATTGATATTTAAAAAAGAAGATTTTCCATGGATAACCCACTATTAAAAAACTTTGACACCCCCCATCAAACTCCCCCATTTGATAAAATAAAGTCGGAGCATTTTATGCCAGCTATTACCGAAGCTATTAAAGAAGCAAAACAAGAAGTTGACGGCATCACTTCACAGAGTGACGCACCAACTTTCGAAAACACTCTGGAAGCAATGGAATTAGCGGGTGAAAAGTTAAGCTCGGTAACTTCCATTTTATTTAACCTCAACAGTGCGGAAACCAATAAGAAAATTCAAGAAGTAGCAAAAGAAGCTTCTCCCATCTTATCAGAATTTGGCAATGACATTTGGCAAAATGCAGATTTATTCGAGCGCGTAAAAATCATTTATAAACAAAAGGAACAGCTTGAGCTCGATAACGAGCAAGAAATGCTTTTGAATAAAACCTATAAGGCTTTTATAAGAAATGGGGCTGATCTGAATGAAAAGGACAAAACCCGATTTAAAGAAATCACGAAAAAGCTTTCCAATCTCAGCCTTAGTTTTGGTGAAAATGTTCTGGCTGAAACCAATGATTACGAACTGGTGATTTCAGATGAAAAAGACTTAAGTGGTTTACCGGATTCTGCCATTAGGCAAGCAGCCTCAACCGCCCTAAGCAAAGGTAAAGAAGGAAAGTGGGTATTTACCCTACAAGCGCCAAGCTTTGTTCCTTTTATGGAAAATGCGGATAATCGCTCTTTGAGAGAACAGCTTTACAAAGCCTTTATGTCCAAAGCCAACAAAAATGATGTGCGAGATAATAAAGCCATCATTCAGGAAATTGTAAACCTGAGAAGTGAGAAAGTCAGTCTTTTAGGATATGACACTTACGCAGATTATGTGCTGGAAGAAAGAATGGCTGAAAGTAAGGATAAAGTGCAGCAGTTTTTGGATGATCTCTTAAAACAAGCCCTACCTAAAGCAAAAGAAGAAGTGGCCGAAATTAAAGCATTTTTAAAAGAACTAGGTGAGGATATTGACTTGCAGCGTTGGGATTGGGCTTATTATTCTGAAAAGCTGAAAAAGAAAAAGTATGCCATTGATGATGAATTGTTAAGACCTTATTTCAAATTGGAAAATGTGCTGGATGGCGTATTTCAATCGGCTGAAAAGTTATATGATATTCGTTTTAAAGAAGTTAAAAATATTCCGGTTTATCATGAAGATGTAACCACTTATGAAGTATCCACTACTTCAGGTGAGCATGTAGCCATTTTCTATGCCGATTTCCATCCAAGAGAAGGAAAAAGAGGAGGCGCTTGGATGACGGGCTACCGAGATCAATACCGAAAAAATGGAGAAGACATCCGACCACTAGTTTCCAATGTTTGTAATTTCACTCCATCTTCACCGGGCAATCCGAGTTTACTCACTTTCAATGAAGTGACCACTTTATTTCATGAATTTGGTCATGCCTTGCATGCCATGTTAGGCAACAGCCGCTACGGCAGCTTGTCCGGAGCTAATGTTTATTGGGATTTTGTGGAATTGCCTTCTCAAATATTTGAAAATTGGTGTTATGAAAAAGAATGCCTTGATTTATTTGCCAGACATTATGAAACAGGCGAAAAGATTCCACAGGAATATGTTGAGAAAATAAAAGCCAGCAGTACTTATCATGAAGCTTATGCCACCGTAAGGCAGGTCAGTTTAGCATTGTTGGATCTGGCTTATTTCAGCTTAGACAGAGAAGAGGCTCAAAACATCGAAAATATAGCCGACTTTGAAGAAAAAGCCATGGCACCCACAAAATTATTTCCTAAAGTGGAAGGCACTTTGATGAGCACCCAATTCGGGCATATTTTTTCCGGTGGCTATGCCTCAGGTTATTACAGCTACAAATGGGCAGAAGTTCTGGATGCAGATGCCTTCTCATTATTCAAAGAAAAAGGCATATTCAATAAGGAAGTCTCACAATCCTTTAAAGACAACATCCTTTCAAAAGGAGGAAGCGAACACCCGATGGAATTATACAAAAGATTCAGAGGCAGAGAACCTAAAATTGAGGCTTTGTTGGAGAGGGCTGGGTTGAAATAAATTCTTCCAATTATTTGATTTAACTAAAGCGTTTCAGGAATTTTCTGGAACGCTTTTTTTGTGTAGAATTTTAAGGCTTATCGAAAAGGTTCTGGTTTACTAAGGTTTTAATATTGAAGTTTTTATATTTGGTGTATAACTTGATTTTTAATTGACATTAGATTGATAATTTTGTTTGATGATATGTATGTATCAGCAATGTTGATAAGGAAATTTTAGTTGCAATTATGCAGCATCTTAAATTAGAAATGAAACAAATACTAACTCTATTTTTTTGCTTATCTCATCTACTTGGGCTGTCACAAGATCAAATTCATTTGGAAGGGCGAGTGCTTTCTAAAACAGATTCTACTCCGATTTTTAATGCCCATATCTTTTTAAAAAATACAAGACTTGGTACTTCTACCAATGAGCAAGGCTATTTTCAGTTCAATTATTCTGATAAATATAAAGAGAAGAGCCTTTTAATATCCTGTATAGGTTACAGTCCTGAAATAATAAAAGAAACTGAAAAGGACAAAGTTATTTTTCTTGAGGAAGATGTATTAGCACTAAAAGAAATAGTTGTTACCGCAATAGATCCAGTGAAAATATTAGAAACTGCGCTTGAAAGCTTTAAGATGAATTACTATAGAGGTGATATTAATAAAACTATATATTATAATGAAAACATACTTAAGAATGGACAACCGCTACGTAAATTAGAGATAATCGCAAATGTTGGTTCAAAGGGATTCGAGCGAAATCATAAAAATCCAAGTGTTTTCATCAATCAAAAAAGACCGATTTTTAATAACGATAAGACGTTTGATGGCGCAAATGGAATAGAAGTGCTTTATTCATTAAGTTGGACAAGGAATTATCTCAGGAAAAGTGTGATCAAAAAACATGACGTTTCGTTTATAGGTAAAGCTAGTTTTCTTGACCATGATGTATATCGAATAGATTTGACAAAGCCAGAAAGACCAAATCTAATTACATCAATCTATATCACTCAAAAAGAACATGCGATAATAGCAATTAAGGAATCTTTCGAAACTAATAAACAAACTGGTGAGGAAAAATCTGGCTCAGAGTTGTATTTCATTGAATCAATCCAGTATGTTGATTTTACTCAGACAACAAGTGGAAAATGGCATGTAAATTCAATTGATGATTTCAGGATTTCCAGTAACGATGACACTATAACGGAAATCAGAAGATATATAAAGGTTCTATCTGTAAGCGAGACTAAATTAAAAACAGATTTAAGTCCAGTAGATAAGGAAACTGACTTATATGATTATGAATCTTCATATAGCAAACAATTTTGGAGTAATTTTAATGCTCCTCCTGCTTTGAAGGGAAATTTTGAATAAAGGAAAAAAGGCAACAAACATTCTTTATAAACAGTGGCTATTCAGTGGGCAACGAAACATATTCTCTTTGTAGAAAGTCCATCAATCCTGTCGATTGAATTATTGGTAAAATTTAATAAGCAAATTCTGCGGATTGCCTATTTAGAAACTTGAAGTTTTTGTACATTTAAACCAGCCACGCTTTATACAATATGCGTTATTTGCAATACAAAAAAATACGATGTTTCACAATTTTGACAATAATTTTATTATTCACGAATTGTCGAGAACAATCCGACAGTAGTCAATCAGGAATGACGCATGTACCTCTATCTAATACTTCATCATCAATTGATTTAGATTGGTTTCCAAAAAAAAGCCAAAAACAATTAATCTTAATCGAAGTCTCTAAAATAAAGGACGAGATTCATCGACTTATAAATCTAGATTCGATTGATCTAACACTTGAGGAAATTTACTTCCAAGATCAAATTTATCGAGATAGTATTAACACCGTAGCTAACTTAGATAAACCTGATATCAAACGATTATATCAAAAGATGGAGCTGTTTGATAAAATGAACTCAGAAATAGCAATAAAATTACTACGAAAGTCATCATGGCCCAAAACTAAACGCATGTCAAAAGAAGCGCAAGAGGCGCTTTGTTTAGTAGCAATTCATAACAACACAAAAGAATTGAATCAACTTGTCTCAGCATATTTGGATCGAGCATATTATATTGACTCTTCATTTAGTGCATTTATGTTTGCTGCTGTTTCTGATAGATTATCTCTTAGAGCTGGTGGTGACTATATTTATGGAACTCTTAGGTTTAAAAAGGAAAAGTATAATCGGACAGAAATTGCTCAGATTAATAAAAACCGATCAATATTGGGACTAGACAATTTATAAAACAGATAGCATTTGCTAAAATGAATATACCAAGTATGCTTTTTGACAGGCATTTGGTAAATAGAAAGATAGAAAGTCTAGCAGATACGGTACATACTCATTTTAGCTTTATGCTTCTACTAATAACATTAATCCAATAAGTTCAATAATCAACTAAATTCAATCCTCGAAAACACCTATTTACAGAAAAGAGTGTACTATTCTTTTCCTTTAAATCCATCATACTGTTTTAGTTCGCCCACTTCGGTGGATTCGCCCAATCCATTTATTGAATGATTGATGCCTCCATTGAGTTCAGCAAATGTTGAGATATGTGTAATTACTATGCCTGAATTGTCAGGTACTTCCATGGCATTTTCTAATCTGACATTATTGGAGACCGTGGGCTCACCACGGAAAAAACTATAAATACCCAAGCCATAGGCTTCGTGATTTTCAACGCTATCCGCAACTTTATAAGAAGCATAGCCAGGTTGTCCATTATCATTCCAAAGCTCTAAGCTGGGTGGGGAATAGGGGATTTCAGATTGATAAAAACAAGTTCTTCCGTATTCTCCTTTCCAAAGCGTTTGATAGCCTTGAAAGTGCTCATTAAACAAGCCATAGATAGTTACATGATCCCCATTTACAACAAGCCCGTGCTTATTTTGTCCGTCCATCCATTCAGTTCCGGTACCATGATCAGCTCGCCATAACCAAAAATGATCGCCAATTACATAATTGCTATTGATAGTTATAGTAGTATTGGCTTGACCAACTACTGCACCTCCAACTCGGCAATAGATATCATGAAGAGAAATGGGATT
The DNA here is from genome assembly GCF_024636815.1 of Marivirga sp. Classification (GTDB taxonomy): domain Bacteria; phylum Bacteroidota; class Bacteroidia; order Cytophagales; family Cyclobacteriaceae; genus Marivirga. Next base: position 3,830 of record NZ_JAGXGF010000178.1, on the reverse strand, counting down.
ATCAGAATAATCCTCATCAGAAGCCTCTGTTCCAATTTGAATAAGTGTTGGAGATAACTTTGGACCCGCATCTACCATAATACCAGCTATTTTTATTCCGGGAATATCATGAGTAGCCACTGCAATCTCTCCATTTTGAGTAATGAGGGTAGGTAATCCAATTCCAAGCATTACAGTATTAGATTTTGTGATGGTAAGGGTTTCATCTAATTCATAGATACCGGGCGTAAACATAATATGCTTACCATCAGCTAAAGCTTGATTAATGGAAGTGGAATTGTCTTTATCGGGAAAAGCGATATGAAATTCTGCTATCGAAATTAACTCCCCCTCCTCATTACGATTCATCCAGGAAGGCCCCGAAGTTTCTCGAAGCAGTTCAGGAACAAATATCGCATAATCACCTGATTCTGTATAAGTCAAAAACGGTTTTTCACGAATTACTGGTGTTTTGTCAATTACGGTTGTTGGTTGAGCAGGCCATGTATCATTCGGAGCGCCTTCCACACCAACAAACACTCTGTTCCAGTTTCCGCCTTCCCACGAACCAATGCTTGAATTTCTTGTCATCCACTGTTGTCCTGTGGTTAAACCAGCCCTGCCTTCTACAAGAGAATTGGCAAGAACACCACCACTTGCCCAACTGCCTTTATCAAAATTTATATCCCCCGCAACATGCATTCTTCGGTAAGGAGCAGCTTGTGAAACTGCCCAATAAATCATTTCGCCATTTTTTGGAATAATTTTGAAATTTTCGGCACCGCGCCAAAACATAGTGGTCACCTTATTACCACTTGTAGATGAAGTGGATTGTACCGCTCCATTGATGGTAACATCATCCGGGTACCTGCCTAAACCAAGCGCCTGAACATAATAATCTACCGTCACATCTACATCATAGCTTCCCGGTTTGAATAATAGCGCATATCGTTCTGAGCCAAACTCGTTATATTTTTGTTGCTCGTGTAAGGCCTCAAGGGTCATCTTTATACTATCCAGGTTCATTGAATCGTCAAATATGAGGACATTTTTACCAAATATGGAGGTATGTGGAGATGTATGCAAAACATTAGAATTTTGCTTTGGGTTGGAACATCCAGTGGCTATACTTAACAACAGTATAGAGGAGAGGGAGTAGAAGAAATAGCGGATAGGGCGCATGATAAAATAATTAAAATAAGATATTATGTGTAATGCTAATTATACAACTAAAGTACTAAAAAACAATTACTATTTGAAAGTAGACCTAGACCGTAAAAATAGATGCGCTCCTTGGTCAAGAAAAGCAATTGTGTCAGATTTTAGGCTCGAATCGCTAACAAAGCAAAATGCAAAGGCCTGTGTATGAAGCTAATTTTATTAAATTAGAATTTCAAATTTAATGGGTTGTGAACCACGATTTGTAAATTTGCTTATGCCAATGAAGAAATTAGTGCTTTTGACCTCCTAAATAACAACAACTTGACCACCAAAACCATCCACAAAACACATACCTTCCTAATAGCCACAGTATGGCTTATAAATGGATTAGTATGTAAAGTACTAAATGTGGTTCCAAGGCACGAGGAAATAGTTGCAAGCATCTTGGGAGATGAAAATTCAAGATTGTTTACCGTTTTAATAGGGCTTTCTGAAATAACAATGGCAATTTGGGTATTAACAAAATTCAAATCGAAGTTGAATGCCATTACCCAAATCATTATTGTAGCAACTATGAATATTTTGGAATTTATACATGTTCCCGAGCTTTTACTTTGGGGAAGGTTTAATATAATTTTCGCGTTTCTATTTATTGGGTTCGTTTATTATAACGAGTTCGTCCTGAATAAGAAACTAAATCCGCAGACCACATCATGAGCTTTCTAAAAAACCATCCTTTTGCAGTTGAAACCTATTTCGAGAACTCCATTGTGCTGACTTATGCTATTGCCAAAGAAGAATTGCAGGACTTGATTCCTGAATGTTTAGAGCTTGATACTTTTGATGACAAATGGGCTTTTGTTGCTGTGGCAATGGTCGACACAAAGGGCTTAAGACCTAAAGGATTTCCTAAATTTTTGGGTAATGATTTCTTTCTAATTGGTTTTCGAGTGTTTGTGCGCTATACCGATAAAAGAGGGAAGCGATTAAGGGGGCTATATATTTTGAAGTCTGAAACTAATAAAAGGAAGATGGCATTCTTTGGTAATATTTTTACGCATTACAATTATACCACTACCGATATCCGCTATAAAAAGGAAGACGATCAACTTACTATTCGCTCTGAAAAATCTGCCTTAGATGTTACGGTTAATTCCGCAAATCAGGATATTAGATTACCAGCAAACTCTCCGTTTAGCAATTGGAAAGAAGCCAGGCGATTCGCTGGGCCATTGCCCTTTACCTTTACTTATAATGAGGAGAAAAAAAAGGTTTTAATCATTGAAGGCGTCAGACAGAACTGGAAACCGCAACCGCTTGAAATTCAAAGAGCAAATGTAGGCTTTATAGAGGATAAAGGTTTTAAAGATATACATCTGGCGAATGCTTTTGTAGTGAGAAATATTCCCTATTACTGGAAAAAAGGAAAAGTAGAGCAATGGAAATAAAAAGACGAAAATTTCAGGGCGTTCTCAATATTTTAAGCTTTAACAGGCATTTTTATGTTATTGGATTAATTGTTTTAGCCATAACTCTTTCTGGGCTAATGTTTTTTGAAGTCCCAGTTTTTTGGAATTGGATAGTTGCGGCTGCTTTTCTATATGGACTTATTATGCCATTAGTGGTTTCGGCTTATGTTTATGATTTTTCAGGCTATTATGATTTTAAATGGTTGAAGAAACTCCATTTAACGGATCAAACACCAGAGCAAATAGTCAATATCAATGCAGGTTTTGATGAAACGAGTTTTATACTCAAAAACAATTTCCCGGAAGCCTCCTTAAAAGTTTTTGATTTCTACAATGCAAAGCAACACACAGAACCAGCAATAGTAAGAGCCAGAAAAGTCAGCATGCTATATCCTGATACATCTCAAATAAAGTCTGAAGAGATTCCTTTAGTAAATCAATCGGTAGATCTAATTTTTTTACTATCTGCAGCTCATGAAATCCGTACTCATAAAGAAAAAGTAGCTTTTTTGAAGGAATGCCACAGAATTTGCAAGCCAAACGGTAAGGTAATTACAGTTGAGCATTTAAGAGATATCCCAAATTTTTTTGCGTTTACCATTGGCTTTACACACTTTTTCTCAAGAAAAGCCTGGGAAAAAGCATATAAGGAAGCAGGTTTTTCTTCCTTTGAAGAAAGCAAATTCACCCCATTCATGTCTATCTTTAATTGTCGTCCATAATTCAATATGCAAATTCACTTTCAGATAATCGGGGTTTTATTAATGGGCTTGGCTTTTGTCCACCTAATTTTTCCAAAATACTTCAAATGGAAAGAGGATTTAAAGCCATTGACTTTAATAAACAGACAAATGATGACTGTTCATACATTTTTCATCGCACTTGTGGTTTTCTTGATGGGCTTGCTTTGTTTCACTTCATCATCAGACCTAATAGAAACAAAGCTAGGCAAAACTATTTCACTTGGGCTTGCCATCTTTTGGAGCTTACGGCTCTTAACTCAGTTTTTCGGATATTCTGCCAAGCTATGGAAAGGAAAAACCTTTGAAACTGTAGTTCATATTTTTTTCAGTGGACTTTGGGTATATTTGAGTTTAATATTTTGGATGAACTATCTAAATTGAAAAGCTTTTTATAGTGATTTTAAAAATTTAATAATAGAACTTAAAACAAAAATAAAATGCAAAACCAAACCTACATAGATTTTGCTCACTATAACAT
>NZ_JAGXGF010000177.1 GCF_024636815.1 Marivirga sp. | reverse complement strand
TATAGAATCCCCCTGATTAAATATTGATTCTAAGGGAACATAAATTGCATTTGGTACAACATCAGTAATAATCTCATTTGCAGTACTCATAGCTGGCCTTAATGTAGTATCACTTTCATTGATTTGAACTTTCACTTCAAAGACTTTAGCATCTGAATTTGGCCGCTGTTCTCCAACATTAGCAACATAAATTACTTCTCCAGTTAATTTTTTATCTGGAAAGGCATCTAAACCGATATTCACATGTTGACCTTTAGCTACTTTCCGTATATCCACTTCATTCACAAAAGTGGTAGATATCATAGTTGACAAATCGGGTAGTGTGGCAACAGTAGGATCAAAGGCATTTATTGAACCTCCTTCTGACTTCTTGGAACCATCGTATTCTCTCATGTAAATCACCATGCCGTCATCTGGTGCCATAATTCTAAATTTACTTCTCAATTCCACGAGGAAGTCTCTTTCATCTCTATCTTCCGATAGTTCAGCTGCTGCTTCTTGCATTTGTGCAATAGCTTTATCTTTTCTTAGTAAATAATTTTCCTTCGCTTGTTTAAATGCTCTTTCCGCTTTGCTTAAATCAATTTCAGCTTGCTTAATGGTAGCAGGAGGTTCAAATTGAGATTGCTCCAATACTAATTTCTTTTCCTCCACAGCAAATTCGAGATTGATTAATTCATCTCTTGCTTGCCTAAGCGTAAGTGCTGTATCTAATTTAGTTTGCGTATATTGGGAAAGGCTTTGCTGATATTCATTTTCTACATTACGCAATCTATCGGAAAGTTCTGAAGCATCTAAACTTGCAACAAAATCTCCTTTCTTGACCACAGTTCCTTCATCTACTAGTTTTTCAATCTTTACATTCCATAATCTCGCTGCTCGTAAACCTGAAGGACCGGTTATTTTTATAGCATTTTTAGCCTCCAGCTCCCCGGTAGTTGTAATGGCTATTACAAATTCACCAGTCTGTGCTTCAGTCATAATTTCAATGGTATCCGTAGTACCGCTTCCCCTAAAGGTGAAAAAGGCAATTACTATAATGACTAAAGCTGATAATACTATTATTAATTTTTTATTCATATGGGTTAGAATTCAAAGAAAAACCTAAAACGTTATGATTGTAAAATTATTGATAAAAAATAGAATTTTATCAACCACCTATCAATTAATAAAGCCTACTAAATAAATAGTTCCTTGATGAACGTTTGATTTAAGAGTTAATTTTAAGATGTTAAAATTTCAAAATAGTTTTAACTATCATAAAACTATTTTAAGACTCGTTTATAGATATAAAATTATATAAAAGAGAAAATTGTTTATCAGCATTTATGGAGGCTTAAATGCATGGAAAGTTAGAAGATTGAAGCATTTTATTACCTTTGCAATCCAAGATAAGATCATGAAGAAAATTATAAGTTTTATATTAAGAAATGTGCCTCGAAAATACATTCAGAGGGTAAGTGGGATCAGCTTGAAAATCATTGGTCTTTTTTATAGAGGAGATAATGTTTATTGTCCTATTAATGGAAAAGGCTACAGTAAATTTCTACCCTACGGAAGAGTTAACCCCAGAGAAAATGCACTTTGTCCTGACACACTTTCACTGGAAAGACATCGATTAATATGGCTATACTTAAAAGAAAAAACTAATTTCTTCAATGCCAAGCTAAAGGTATTGCATGTTGCCCCGGAACAATGTTTTATGGACCATTTCGAAAAGCTACATGGTGAGAATTATATCACTGCAGATATTGAATCTCCTTTGGCAAAAGTGAAAATGGATATTCATGACATCCCTTTTCCAGCAAACACTTTTGATGTGGTTTTTTGTAATCATGTAATGGAACATGTAGAAGATGATATCAAAGCCATGAGCGAACTACACCGGGTATTGAAACCGGGAGGTTGGGGCATTTTGCAAATTCCATTTTTTGAACCTGTTCCTGAGAAAACTTTTGAAGATAATAGCATTACCGACCCTAAGGAAAGAGAAAAAATATTTGGTCAAGATGATCACGTCAGGCTCTATGGCAAAGATTATCCAGATAGATTGAGAAAAGCTGGGTTTAAAGTGACTGAAGATAATTACATTAATGAATTACCAGAATACCGAGTTGAAAAATATGCTTTACCTAAAGGGGAAATTATTTATAGGGTTGGGAAATAATAAGTTTCAGGAAATCACTTTTCCATATTTTTTTATTTCATCTATCAATGGATTATAAGAATTAAACTCAACTTTTCTAAATGGATGAGGTTCTATTCTACTATCAATATTTCTTCTTAGCCTCATAAGTTCTAACTGAATATCCATTTTACTTTGATAGTTGTCAAATATTACCGCAATATCTAAGTCACTGTCCTTATGGAAATCACCTCTAACAAAAGAACCAAATAACCAAAGTTCATTAAAGTGAGGTAAATCAGAAACTACATCACGATATTTTTTCGCAATGTTTAAAGCATTTTGAATATCCGTTCCCTTATTATTTCTATTTTCCCTATCCATTCTTTACAGTAATTTTCGGTACATAGATTATAAAATTCTCTTTTATAATCATCATACCGAGCATTCAAGTTAAATACCGTTATTTGATCAAGCCAATCTTCTATTTCATGATTCATGTCTAGATTAGTTTTCTCTGCTAACCTATATAAATTATGAGTGAATGGTGCATGTTCTTGATTTCTTTTAACGTAAAGTGCTTTCAATAACTTTTCAGTAGAAATATGACCTAGAAATAATGACCAATGGTATGATTTAGACTCATACAATTTTATCATAGTATCAAAATCCTCATTAGAAGTATCTATCCAATGATTTATCACCTTTTCTAGATTAATATTGCTACCCATTTAAACAAATTGAAAACCTAATATAGTTCATATTAGGGACTTAAGAAAAATTTCTTATTTCAAACCAACAGGCTTAGGCTTTTTTAAATAAGTAAAACTCTCCTTGATAAATCCCATGCCGTAAGCAAAAAGCTGGATAAAAGAAGTAAGCAAACTTAAACAAGCCACAAAAAAGTTATTGGTTTTGATAAAAGCGTCAATTCCAATCAGAATATAATATAGCGCAAGCAAAGCGCCTCCTAATTGGAAAAGTTGCCAATTCCAAAAAGCTGTCGTGAGCCAAAAAAACAAGGCAAGAACAAAAAATAGTGGCAATAAATGGACTGCTTTCAGTTCACTTTTATAAAATCTAAAGATATTAATCCTTCCTCTGCCGAAAAAAAACAGTTGTTTATAAAACTGGCCTAGCTTTGTTCTTCTTTTGTGAAAAACCTTGGCATCAGGAATTAAACCGGTTTTAAAACCTGCCTTTTCTATTCTAATGCTAAATTCAATATCTTCTCCCATTCGGGTAATATTGTAACCTCCGATTTTTTCAAATACTTCTTTTGAAATACCCATATTAAAACTTCTAGGTCGGAATTTTTCTAATTGCTTTTTACCCCCTCTTATTCCACCTGTGGTAAAAAATGAGGTCATAGAGTAACTAATGGCTTTTTGCACCATAGTGAAACTATCCAAAGCAGCATCGGGGCCACCGAATGCATCTAGGGGATTTTCATTTAAGAAATTGTCCACTATTTCAAAATAATCAGTAGGAATGATGCAGTCCGAATCAAAAACGATATAATAATCTCCTTTTGCTTTTTCAAAACCGAAATTACGGCTAAACCCTTGGCCTGAATTTTCCTTATAAAAATATCTAATATCTAATTGAGGTAAAAAGGATTCGCAGATGTCCTTACATTTTAAAGTAGAACCATCTTCAACAATTATTATTTCAAACTTTTTAAATGATTGATGTGTAAGGCTCTCCAATAATTCCTTTATCTCATCGGGGCGATTATAAATGGGGATAATAACTGAATAAAATCTCATCCAATTCCTGTTTCTTCGTCAATTATATAATCAACCTTTCTAGGAGAATTCATAGTAATCATCTCTCCAACAAATCCAGCTAAGAATAATTGAACCCCAACAATCAAGGCTACTAAAGCCAAAAAGAATAACGGTTGATCTGTGATTTCCCTCACAGGCAAGCTGTAGTGGATTTCATAAAACTTCTTCCCGATAATATAAATGGTGACAAAAAAGCCGAAAATAAAAGAAAGTGTTCCCATAGCACCAAAAAAATGCATAGGACTTTTCTTGAATTTAGACACGAAAGTGATGGATAGTAAATCCAGAAAGCCATAAAGGAATCGCTCCAAGCCATATTTAGTTTCACCATATTTCCTGGCTCGATGCTCTACTACCTTCTCCCCTATCTTTCGAAAACCATTCCATTTGGCTATTACAGGAATATAGCGATGCATCTCTCCGTAAACATCAATATTCTTGACTACTTTATCGCGGTAGGCTTTTAATCCACAATTGAAATCATGTAATTTAATTCCTGAAATTCTTCGAGTAACTAAATTGAAAAATTTGGAAGGAATGGTCTTACTAATTGGATCATGCCTTTTCTTCTTCCATCCAGATACGATGTCATAGCCTTCTTTTACCACCATATCGTATAAAGCTGGAATTTCATCAGGGCTATCCTGCATATCAGCATCCATTGTAATCACAACCTCTCCTTGGGAAGAGTGAAATCCAGTATGCAAAGCAGCCGATTTACCGTAGTTTCTGGAAAATTTGATGCCTTTAACTTGATGCTTATTTTTGGCTAAATTCTGGATGATGTTCCAGGATTCGTCTGAACTCCCATCGTCAATCATAAGAACCTCATAGCTCAGCATTGGATTATTAGTCATTACCCTTTCAATCCAGGCTATTAGTTCAGGAATTGATTCCTCCTCATTAAATACGGGTATTATGATGCTTATATTATACTTCATAATCGCTTAGGTTCACTAGTACGCATAAATAAAGAAATCAATGGAGTTACTAAAATTCCAATTAGAATATTGTTGAAAGCCAAACTCCCAATAATTCTGGCATTGGATGATTCTCCGGATTTTAAATAATCCTGATAACCTTCTTCGCCCATTTTATCAATAAGCATTTCTCTACCTGCGATGATTTTTTCTACTATCATCTCCCTGTATTCGTCAAAATGAGAGGTTTCAAATACACTACCATCCATCCATAGTACAATTGAATAGAAAAGTGTAAAGAAAAGTGTATATAAAATTCCTATAGAAAACCCCTGCCAAAATCTTAAGCCTTCCGGATTAGTATCACGAAAGACTTTGACACTGAAAAACAGGAAAATACTTAACAAGGGACCGATAAAAATTATATTACTGGAATAGATAACTGGATTTTTATCCAAAAAAATGAGGATAAAAAACATCAATACCACAAAAAATATGGCAATTAAGCTGAACCGTAAAGGACTTTTAATTAATAAACTCATATTTAAGAGTGGGTGAATTTTGAATCTAAATAATGATGACGGTTGTTGAAAACAGCTAAAACTTTAGCTGAAAAATCAGTATTCATAAAAGGAGAATTATCACTTTTAGACAGATTACTTTCAGTATCAAACTTCCAATTTTCATCTAATGAAAATAAGGTGAAATCAGCATCAGCCCCCTTCTCAATTTTACTTTGCTCTATTTGTAGAATCTTTTTAGGATTACTTTCAATACAATTAATAAATTTGTCGAGTTCAATCTTACCAGATAAGAATTTATGATAAAGCGGTAAAATAATTTGAGCTCCCATTATCCCAAATTCAGCCAAATCAAACTCCATTTTTTTATGGTCTTGATCATAGGGCTGATGAGCAGAGACAATCACATCTATCGTACCATCATTTACACCTTTGATAAGTGACTCAATATCATTTTGAGTTCTTAAAGGAGGTAATACTTTATAATTGGTATCAAATGATTCTAGATTTTCATCATCTAAGATCAAATGATGAATATTAACATCACAAGTAACATTCAGTCCTTTTGTCTTAGCATCTCTTATCAATTGTACACTTTTAGCACTACTGATACAGCTGAAATGTAATTTTCCACCTGCATATTGCAAGAGTTCTAGATCTCTTTGAATCACAATTTCCTCGGCTAAATGTGGGATTCCCTTTAATCCCAAGCCAGTGGATATTATCCCTTCGTTCATTTGACCAAATAAAGCTAACTTATGGTCTTGAGGAAAATTGATCAGTAAGCCATCAAACTTCTGTAAATACTGCAAGGACTTTACTAAAATATCACTATTCCAAAGTGGTTGCGATCCATCAGTGAATGCCTTTGCACCTGCATGATACACATCCAGCATCTCATTTAAATTTTCTCCATCACAATTTATGGTCACAGCTGCTGATGGTAAAATTTGGCTTACTTGAAATTTGTTGTGTGATAAAACAGTTTTGATATCTGCTTTATTTTGAATGGTAGGATTTGCATTCGGCATTAATAATGCTGCACCAAAGCCTCCACTTTCCAAAACCCTTGCCAGACTTTCAAAATCCTCACGATATTCTTCTCCCGGTTCACCTGAAAAAACACGCATATCCAGCCATGATGGGGATGCATATAATTGATTGGCTTCAATAACATGATCCGCTTGAACATTTCCTGAGGGATTAATGTCTGTAATTTCCCCATTCTCCACTAGCAAATCTATTGACTGATTATGCCAATCAGAAGCAGGATTGATGATTTTGACAGCTTTTATATAAGTACGCATATCTATTTTAAAAAGCGGATAATTAAAACTTCAGTTAATAAACTCAGCAAAGCTAATACTAAGAAATATTTCCACAAAGGAAAACCTCTCTTGGTTTCAGCTATATAGTCATCTATGGATGAAAAGTCATATCCATCTAATATTGCTATATTATTTCGATTTTGAAATAAATCCTGCAATTCTGAGCGAGTATAATAGCTATTTTCACTTTCTGATTTAGGGAAATTTAAGGCCAACTTAGCTACTTCAGCTTCAGTTTTTGAATTAATTACATCATAAAAACCACTTTTGATGTCTTCCTGAGGTAAAATTATTCTTAATTGATTTCCACTTATTCGTTGATCAGGGACTAATTCTTGTTCTGCTTGCCTTAATTTAAATATGTCTCCTGATGATAAATCAGAAATGGCAATATTTATAATTTCTTCATCTAAATATGAATACTGCACTTGATTTTCTTTTTTACCGGAAAATGCAATTTTATATAACATTGGAAGAAATATTCCATGTCGAGTGAAATTGGTATAGTCCTCATTCAATGGAACTGAAAATGCAAAAATGTTCTCCTCTCTACCACTCAAAGTCAAAAAAGGATATGAGTTGGCAAAAGAAAGTAGATTTTGTCCACTAGTCCACCTCATAAATAATTTGGATTCAGGCATACTTAATTTGCCGTCTATAGAGCTAAAAATATTATTAAAAAATGGATTTTGTAGATCTGGTATTTCTAATCTCACCGCATTTTGGTCAGTTGGGTTAATTGAACTGACATTAGAAAACCCAACATCTTCCAGAAAAGAAAATTGATCAAAATTATTTTCTGGAATTATAACCAAATTATTTCCTCCAGCCGCAAAAGTTTTCAAAGCGGAGGATGCAAAATTATTCAACTCATCTCCAAGATGAAGCAATACCAAATCAAATTCATCTAAATCCTGGAAAGAAAAATTATTCAATGATTCAGATTGAAACTCAAATAAATCTTCATTTTCAAAAACGGTATTGATTAATTCATTTTTCTTACCAACTGACAATGACAACACCTTTAATCTATCCTGATTCAAAACAGAAAAATAAAAATCATTATCAAAATCTAGTTGATCGCCTTCTAAGGTTATTTGGAAGGTTCTGGAGTTAGTATTTGAAAAACGTTTTATGGGAAATTCTAAAACTGTTGTTGCGTTTTCATCCATTTCTAATTGTTGAGTGCCAATTAGCTGTCCATTATTTTCTAAAGCAACATTGACTTCCTCTACATTTCCAATTGCATGGAGTCGGATTCTTAAATCTGCATTTTCGCCAGCACTTTTGTTCTGTTGTATCCATACAGAATCCAACATTACGTTATTTGGATTCTGCAAATAAGGAGGCATAAAGACATAAGCTTTAGAAGAATCTTGAAAAATCTCTAAATTATCATCTATCACAGGCTTTTGAAAATCACTCAATAGTAGAATTTTCTCTCCTTTAACATTTTCATCTAGTATTTTAGCTAAATTAAATATGCTTTTGCTTTCCTGTATATTACGATCCCCATAAGGTTCTACTGCCTGATTAGATTGATCTACAACTTTCAACTCCTGAGGATATTTTTCAAAAAGCTGATTGATGAAACTCATGTTTTCATCCACAATAGGATTAGATTTTCCTTCTGCAAAGTTTAGGTTTGATGGCGTTTTATCGAGTACTACCAGATTCACTTGAGATTGCATTGCCTCACTTTCCCAGAAAGGTTTTGCCATACTGAAAACCAAAAAGGTGATGAGTAAGATCCTCGTTATTAAAATTAAAATATGTTTAAGTTTCCTGCTTCGCTTTTCCTCCTCATTTACTGCACTCAAAAAATAGGTGTTGCTAAATTTCAAACTTTTATAACGCCTAAACTGAAAAAGATGTATCAGAATGGGGATTATGATGAGAAATAGAAGCCAGAAAGCATTGGGATTGGTAAAATTCATACAAGTGGCAAATTAGTTCAATAGATGAAAGTAATCAATACTTTATAGGAATATTTAGCCAATTCATCAATAAATAAGTGCAATCCAAAAGATAATTTTAATTTATTAAGATAAATTGTATTAAATTATTTAAAATTGTCGGTTGTACACCTTAATCAACTATTATTTTTGATTAAATTGATACATAATTTTTAAAACTATACCCTATGGAAATGAATTTACTCAAAAAAACTATCTTACTCTTTTGTCTTATGCTTGGAATAGCATGGCAAAGTAATGCACAAAGCACGAGAATTTCAGGAACTGTTCTTGATGACGATACTAAAATACCACTCATTGGGGTGAATGTAGTAGTAAAAGGGAAAGTATTAGGAACTACTACTGATTTTGATGGAAACTTTGATTTTAGCGTAAATCTCCCTACTCCTATCACTTTACAATTTAGTATGGTAGGTTATAAAACTCAAGAATATACCATTGATGAAAATAATAAAGGTACGGGGATTAAAATTGTCATGATAGAAGAACTGCTTATGGGACAAGAAGTGGTGGTTTCTGCCTCCAGGGTAGAAGAAAGTATTTTGCAGTCACCCGTTTCCATAGAAAAAATGGATTTACTTTCCATTCAACAGACTCCGGCAGATAATTACTATAAATCTATTGGCTATTTGAAAGGTGTTGATGTTACCCAGAGTAGTATTAACTTTCAGATTGTAAACGCCAGAGGTTTTAACTCTACAGGTAATACTCGTTTTGTACAACTCACAGACGGAATGGACACTCAAGCACCTGCGCTAAACTTCCCCATAGGGAACTTAAACGGACCTTCTGAGCTGGATGTGGAAAGTGTCGAATTTATACCTGGTGCTCAATCTGCACTTTACGGACCAAACGCCTTTAATGGAATCATGCGAGTAACCAGTAAATCTGCTTTTGAATATCAAGGATTTAGTTTTTTTGCTAAATCAGGAGTAAATCATGTAGGGGCTGATACCGAAGCAGGTGCTCCAGGCTCTCCTCAACCAATGTACGAAGCTTCAGTACGTTATGCAAAATCTTTGTTTAATGATCGTTTTGCTTTTAAAGTAAACGCCAGTTACATGCGTGCAGAAGATTGGTACGCAACGGATTATAGTTCTGATAGAAATGCAGCTTTACAACCAGATTTCCTTGATTTTAATCCCGGAAAAGATGCTCCTAACCTAATGGGAGATGAGGCTGCAGTTAACTTAGCTATTTTATCGCTATCTGATGCTTGGGGAACTCTTGCAGGTCAGTTAAGCAATAACTCGCAAATACAAAGAGACAACCTAATCATGAAAGGTGTTCCTGCAAATAATTTTGTTCAGAATGGATTTTTACCAAATCAGTTAGTTTCAGCATCTCCTTTTGAGGAACATCAACTTATCGATTATGGTGCAGAAAACTACAAAGCTAATGTTGGTCTTTATTACAGAATTACTGATGATATAGAAATGAGTTATTTGTGGAATGCAGGTTATGGGACCAGTATTTATACAGGAGCTCAACGTTACAGTTTGAAAAATTTCGGGATTCAGCAACACAGGTTGCAATTTGAAGGCACTAACTGGTTTTTGAGAAGTTATGCAACCATAGAAAACTCAGGTGATTCTTATATAACAGAGTTCTATGCAAAAAGAGTTTTGGATTTAAGTGTAGCAAATAGTCCTGTCGGAGTATTTACTCAAGATGTTTCGGGTTGGTTAGGAACTTATGCTTATAATTATTTAGCTTCTCTTTATGATCAAGGAATAGACCCTGAAAACAATTCAGTAGCAGATGTGACACCAGCAATACAAAGAAATGCTTACAATTATGCTAGAACAACGACAGAGGCATTTTTTGATGTAGATTTTGAATCAGAAGATGGTCAGCGAATTTTGCAAGAAGCATCTGAAGGTACAGTACCAACAGGACCTAAGTTTAACGATCAAACTAGAATGTATCATGCTGAAGGACAATATGATTTTAGCGATAAAATAGAGTTTGTTGATATATTAGTTGGGGGTAGTTTCCGTCAATATGATTTAAGATCGAACGGAACAATTTTCCCCGACAGCCCTGAAAATCCAATTACAATAAATGAATTTGGTGGTTTTGCTCAAGCTTCAAAAAGAGTTTTAGATGAGAAATTAAAATTGATCGGTTCCATCAGAGGTGATAAAAACGAAAACTTCGATGCTGTTTTTAGTCCTCGATTATCAGGTGTTTATACTTTTAAGAAAACCCATAATATTAGAGGTTCTTTTCAAACCGGATTTAGAAACCCAACGACTCAAGGACAATACATAAACTTAAATATTATTTCAAGTAGATTATTAGGAGGGTTACCAGCAAACATAGAACAATATGAAATTGGAACAAACCCAAATATTTATACCATAGAATCGGTAAATGGATTTGCAGCAGACGTATTTGCTGCTACTCCACAGGAAAGAGCTGATCCTAATTTCATTCCTACAGCTGCGCAGCAATTAGTGGCAGTGGAAGATTTTAAACCTGTTTCACCTGAACAAGTGCAGTCTTTTGAATTAGGATATAAAGCTGTTATTGATAATAAGTTAATGTTTGATTTTGTGGGTTATTTTAATAATTACAATAATTTCATCGTGCAGCAAAGAATGAGAAGGGCAGCCTTAAATCCTGATGGCACTCCTAACCCCTTAACTTTACTAAACGGAACTGCTGATAACACATTCCAAGTTTATACCAACGCAGATGAGCAAATTAGTGCATTTGGTTTTGCAGGTGAATTGAATTATAGCTTACCTAAGAAATACACTGTTGGCGTTAATTACAATTACAACCAGATAAACACTCAAAATGCAAGTGATGATTTTGTTTTTGGATTTAATACTCCAGAACACAAATTCAATTTAAAATTTGGAAACAGAAAACTAACTGACAATCTTGGTTTTAATATTGTGTATAGATGGCAATCAGAGTTCTTCTGGGAATCTTCTTTTGGCGATGGTATAATTCCTGCATTTGGAACTGCCGATGCTCAGGTTTCTTATAAACTACCTTCTAAAATGATGCTAAAAGTGGGTGGATCTAATTTATTAAACAATTACTATATTCAAAGTTTTGGTGCTCCAAGAATTGGAGGAATTTATTATGTATCCATTACTTTCGATCAGTTGATGAATTAAGAATCTAAATCAAGCTACAAGCTACTATAAAAGGTGATCAAGAAATTGGTCACCTTTTTTTGTGAGTGATCTGATAATCACCAATAATTCCTTTAATATTTATGAATGAAATATTGGAATGAAGAAGACTCATATCATTAAGTAAAAGAGTAAGTGTACTTATCATTCACAAATTTTGGTAGGTGGAAATTCAGTGAGAATTATTCAAATTACCTGGGCATTGAACCTACATTTTTGATCAGAATAAAATAGAATTAAGTCTAAAACCGGTTTGTTTTTTTGCTGATAGAATGCGGTGCATTTAGTAATTCAATTTTACAACGGTCTCCTTTTCCTGAGCTTCTATTTTAATATTGCTTTCGGGTGTTTTATCTACCGCCCAAACCTGTCTTTCTTTTCACAATCTTGTCCAAACAAATTGAGAAAGATACAAGAAAAAACAAATGGTTTCGGCTGAAATGAAAACTCTTTCAGTGGGTCAACCATATACTTTTCATTGAAAAGGCGAGTGATGGTTAACGTATATCAAAAATACTCTCAAGAAAATTAGAGCAAAAAAAAGGCCATCCTAGGATGGCCTTTTTAATATGATTAAATTATTAATTACTTCACGTTATATTTTGCATCTATTGCATATCTTCCTGATGAAGCAGGTACTAACACACCAGCTATAGCGTGTACAACACCATTTTCTGATTGAATATCAACAGCACCATCAATAAATGTAGCTTCTGCTCCCGCAACACCATTTGAATCTAAACCACCTGAAGGCAATAATGTAATTGCTCCTCCAGCCAAGGTTACATTACCTTCTGCTTCTACTAAATCTCCTCTTAATTTTCTAGATCCTAAAATGTGATTAGCTATAATTCCGTACCACTGTTGAGCAGTATATGAATCCAATGTGATTTGAGCAGCTGCAAAAACCTCATTAACTGGAGCAAAAACAGTGATTTGAGGTAAATTAGCATTACCACCAGCTAAAATTACAGATAAAGGAGTTACTCCATCAGTTGTAGCAGCATAACCTTCATCAGCTTTCTTTATTGCGTCAGCTAAAGTAGAAAAACTAGCACTTAATAAAATAGTTTGAGATACTTTGCCTAAGTTTACACCTATAGTTTCACATATTGAAGGTGGAATTAAAATAGTTTCCACCACATGAACTACGCCATTTGTAGCTAAAACTTCATCTCCTACAAATTCTACATCTCTATCAGAACATCCAGTAAAAATATTACCTTCAGCATTGAAAGATATATTCTCACTTTGTAATGTAGTTAAATCAGTATTTTCATTAAAAGACTCTCTTAATTCAACTGAAGCAACTCCATGAAAACGTAACACAGCAGCAATAACATCAGATCTAACTTGAGTAAGACTTTCTACTCCTAATGCAGTTTTCAATTTATCAAAAGCTGCATCATTTGGGGCAAATAAAGTTAAATTATCTGCACTTAAAGCTGCAGCTAATTCCGCATCAGCTTCTACAAACTGTGCTAATTGAGTATGAGTATCGCTTGCTGCTACAATTTCTAATATTGAATTTTCCGGTTCTGGCTCTGGCTCTGGCTCTGGATCATCTCCATCACATGCTGTGAACATAAAAGCCGACATTACTACAAAAAGCATAGCTAATAAGCTGCTAGTTGATTTCAAAAATAAATTTTTCTTCTTCATAATAGTTTTAATTTGTTTAATAGTTGTGAAAGTAGGTAATTAAACCAC
>NZ_JAGXGF010000176.1 GCF_024636815.1 Marivirga sp. | reverse complement strand
GTTGCAATGGAAAAAGCAGATGATTTTCACGGGCTTTTTACATTCAAACCATTAGAAAAAGGATATGGCGTTACTGTTGGTAATGCCTTAAGAAGAATTTTGTTATCTTCACTAGAAGGCTATGCTATAACAGGTATTAAAATACCTGGAGTCTTGCATGAGTTTTCTGCCGTAGAAGGTGTAGTGGAAGATGTATCTGAACTAATCTTAAACCTTAAAATGGTAAGATTTAAGAAAATTGCAGATGTTGCTGATAACAAGATTAATATTTCTCTAAAAAATACTAAAGAGTTCAAAGCAGGTGATATTAATAAATTCACAACAGCTTATGAAATCTTGAATCCTGAATTATTGATTTGCCATATGGATGAATCAATTAATTTTGAGATAGAGTTAACTATCGAAAAAGGTAGGGGATATGTTTCTTCTGAAGAAAATACTTTAGTTGATCAGGTTGCTGATTACATTGCTATAGATTCAATTTTCACTCCAATTAAAAACGTAAAATATAGCGTTGAAAATACAAGGGTTGAACAAAAAACTGATTATGAACAATTAGTTTTAGATATTGAAACTGATGGTAGTATTCATCCTGAAGTAGCATTGAAAGGTGCTGCGAACATCTTGATCAAACACTTTATGTTGTTTTCTGATCAAAATATGGTGTTGGATGCAGGTGGATCTGATGAGCCAGAGGCTGTAGATGAGGAAATGTTGCATATGCGCAAATTGCTCAAAACAGCTCTTAATGATTTAGATCTTTCCGTAAGAGCATATAATTGCTTGAAAGCTGCAGATGTTAAATCATTAGGTGATTTAGTAGCACTTGAAATTTCTGATATGATGAAATTTAGAAATTTCGGTAAGAAATCTTTAGCTGAACTAGAGCAATTGGTAGCTGATAAAGGGTTAACCTTTGGAATGGATTTATCCAAATACAAACTTGACGAAGAATAAGGACAATGAGACACGGTAAGAAATTTAATCATTTAAGTAGAACTGCTTCCCATAGAAACGCTATGTTGTCAAACATGGCAGGTTCTTTAATCCTTTCTAAAAGGATTACAACTACTGTTGCTAAAGCAAAAGCGCTAAGGAAGTATGTTGAACCTCTATTGACAAAATCAAAAGAGGATACTACTCATAACAGAAGAATTGTTTTCTCTTCTTTGAAAAATAAAGAAGTACTTAAAGAGCTTTTTGACGAAGTAGCAACTAAAATTGCTAATAGACCAGGAGGTTATACAAGAATTATCAAATTGGGATCTAGACTTGGTGATGATGCTGAAATGGCATTAATCGAATTAGTTGATTACAATGAGCTGTTGTTAGGTGGCGAGAAGAAAGAAAAGAAAACTACTAGAAGAAGCCGTAGAGGTGGTGGTACTAAAGCTACTTCTGCTAAATCTGAAGATACAGCTTCTGAAGTAAAAGAGACTAAGGAAGACGCTCCTAAAAAAGAAGCTAAGAAGGAAGATACTCCAAAAGCTGAAACTAAAAAAGAGGAAGCTCCAAAAGCAGAGAAAAAAGAAAATAAATCTGACGAAAAATCAGATGACAAAAAGGGAGATGAGTAATCTTTCTGATAATAGAATTGAGAAAAGGGATTGGATATTTATTCAATCCCTTTTTTTTTATTTATTTTTGTCTCAATTAAAATAATAGCTCCATTTCATTTTTCAATTTCAGAATGATATCTGATGAAGTATAAAAACAAAAACAAAGCAATCCTACTATTAGAAGACGGGACAGTCTTCCACGGTAAGTCAATCGGTTTTTCAGGTACAAAAGGTGGTGAAATCTGCTTTAATACTGGTATGACTGGTTATCAGGAAGTATATACTGATCCATCTTATTATGGACAGATCATGGTAAACACTAATGCTCATATTGGGAATTATGGCGTTCACCCCAATGAGTCGGAATCAGACAGCCCTAAAATTTTTGCTGTTGTAATTAATGCTTTTTCTGATGATTTTAGTAGAGGTCAGGCTGTCGACAACTTAAATGATTATCTTATTAGGCATGAAATCCCTGGTATTTGCGATGTGGATACTCGTAAAATTGTTAGACATATTCGCGATAAGGGTGCTATGAATGCTATTATCTCTTCTGAAATAACTGATTTAGAGGAGTTAAAGAACGAATTAGATAAAGTCCCTTCAATGGAAGGACTTGAGCTTTCATCTTACGTTACATGTAAAGAGCCATTTGAAATGGGGCAAGATGACGGTATAAGATTAGCCGTAATGGATTATGGTATTAAAAGCAGTATTTTAAAGCAGTTAATCAATAGAGGTTTTAGATGTAAAGTATTTCCTTCTAACTCTACTTTCAAAGATACTGAGGAGTGGAACCCCCAAGCTTACTTTTTGTCAAATGGACCGGGTGACCCTGGAGTTATGACAGATGCTATTAATAATAGCAAACAAATAATTGAAAGCGGTAAGCCATTATTTGGTATTTGCTTGGGACATCAGCTAATTGCTTTAGCAAATGGAATTAAAACCTTTAAAATGCACAATGGGCATAGAGGTTTAAATCAACCCGTATTTAATACTGAATCAGGTTTAAGCGAAATTACTTCTCAGAATCATGGATTCAGTATCGTTACAGAAGACGTAGAAAAATCAAACTTGGTCCTAGCCACGCATTTGAATCTAAATGACAATACGGTAGAAGGATTAAGGATGAAAGATAAAAAAGTATTTTCAGTACAATATCATCCTGAATCATCTCCTGGGCCTCACGACTCCAGATATTTATTCGACCAATTTATATCACTAATCAACTAATAAAACTATGAGTATAATAGAGAACATTCATGCAAGACAGATATTAGATTCTAGAGGGAATCCTACAGTAGAAGTAGAAGTGTTTACCGCAAATGGTGGTTTCGGCAGAGCAGCTGTTCCATCAGGGGCGAGTACAGGTATACATGAAGCTGTAGAATTGAGAGATAAGGACAAATCTATTTTCATGGGAAAAGGGGTTTTGAAAGCTGTTGACCATGTCAAGGGAGCAATTGCAGAAGAGCTTATTGGTTTTTCTGTATTTGAGCAAAATCTTATCGACAAAATAATGATTGAGTTAGACGGTACTGACAACAAAGCAAAGTTAGGCGCAAACGCCATTTTAGGTGTTTCTATGGCATGTGCTAAAGCTGCAGCTCAACTTTCTGGTCAGTCTCTTTACAGATATATCGGTGGAGTAAATGCTAACACACTACCTGTTCCAATGATGAACATCTTGAATGGTGGTAGTCATGCGGATAATAAAATTGATTTTCAGGAATTCATGGTAATGCCGGTTAATGCAGAATCATTTTCTGAAGCATTAAGAATGGGTACTACTGTTTTTCATCACTTGAAAGAAGTATTAAAAAGCAAAGGCTTGTCTACTAACGTTGGTGATGAGGGTGGTTTTGCACCAAATATCGAATCTAATGACCAAGCAATCGAAGTTGTTTTGACAGCAATTGAAAAAGCAGGTTTTAAGCCGGGTGAAGATATGTTTATTGCTTTAGATGCAGCTGCTTCTGAATTTTATGATGAAGGCAAAAAGAAATATGTATTTGAAAGCACTGGCGAAGAGCTAACTTCTGATGAAATGGTTGCTTATTGGAAAAACTGGTGTGATAAATACCCTATTCTTTCTATCGAGGATGGTATGCAAGAAGATGACTGGGAAGGTTGGGAAAAACTAACCCGTGAAATCGGAAGAACTGTTCAATTGGTAGGAGATGATCTTTTTGTTACCAATACTAAAAGATTACAAAGAGGAATTGATGAGAAGATAGCAAATTCTATTCTAATTAAAGTAAACCAAATTGGTACTTTAACAGAAACGATCGATGCTATCAGAATGGCGGATAAAGCTTCCTATAAAAATATCATTTCTCACCGTTCTGGAGAAACAGAAGATACCTTTATTGCTGATTTAGCAGTAGCGATGGGATCAGGTCAGATTAAGACAGGTTCTGCTTCTCGTTCTGATAGAATGGCGAAATACAATCAATTATTGAGAATTGAAGAAGAATTGGGTGAAATGGCATATTTCCCAGGTATTAACTTCTAAAAACATAAATTTTCTTGAAAAGGCTATTGGTATTTTCACCAGTAGCCTTTTTTATTTTTAGGCGATTACACTTTTTTATATTACATTTAAAGTAACAATAGTAATGCGTATCATGGATAGGATTCCAAAAATATTTAAAAATTTTTACTTTATAGCGGGTGCTGTATTCCTGATTTGGATGTTATTCATTGATGGGAATGATCTGATTTCTCAATGGAGACTTTCCTCCAAATACAATGACTTAATTAAAGAAAAAGAATATTATCAGGAAAAAATCAAGGAAGTAGAAATGGACAGAGAAGGCTTGATGAGCGATGATGAATTATTAGAAAAATTTGCAAGAGAAAGATACTTAATGAAAAAGGAATCTGAAGATTTATTCGTTATAGTTGAAAAAGAATAAGCATTGAAAAAGCTCATTACATTTCCCTTCATTTTTTTAGTTTTAATAACTATCTCAAGTAAATCTACTTTAGCCCAGAAATATGTAGATGAAAGTTCAGGCTTTATGGACAGACTTTATTTCGGAGGAAACTTTGGGTTGCAGTTTGGTAGTTTCACGCATATAGAAGCATCTCCTATAGCAGGTTATATGATTAACCAAAAATTATCGGTTGGTGTAGGAGGAATCTATCAATATTTTAGAATCAGAGGAAATAGCCAGGTGGGCGATTATGAAACCAATATCTATGGTGGAAAACTATTTGGCAGGTATAATTTATCCAATCAGCTATTTGGATATACTGAGTATGAAAACATAAACTTAGATATCATTTATAATACTTCAAATGGATATGAACTCGGCAGAGCATGGGTTCCAGCTTTTTTTATAGGTGGAGGTTATTTCCAACCCATCGGTAACAGAGCAGGCGTTACCGTAATGGCTTTGTATAATTTACTGCATTATCCTGGCCGCTCACCTTATAACTCTCCTTTTGTATTACGTGTAGGCTTTACTATTTAGGCTAATCTTTTGTTTTCTTTTGTGGTTGAGTAAAGAATTCATTAAAGTTCAACCCAAATTTTTTCCCTATATCACTTAAATCTTCAACAACAGCCGGTAGCAAAGGAATTCCATTTGCTTTTCTCTCTTCGCTAATTTCTCTTTCGGGATCTCCCGGAATAAGCACCCTATCATTTTCACCAGTGGTTTCAGCATTCCTGAACGTTTCAATCCAATTATCCATGTGAAATTTAAAATCCTCAGCAGGACGGAAGGCATCTATTCGCATTGCACCTAAGAAATGACCTAAGCCTTCACCAACAGGGTTTTCTTTTAATGGGAGGAAACTTACGAAAGGAGGAGCCCATGGTCCGTAATTTGCACCTGAGAGCACAGCTGAGAAGATATCTACTATAGAACCTAGAATATACCCCTTATGACCTGAATGCTCTCTTGAACCTCCTAATGGAAGCATACTACCACCTTTCTTTAAGGCATCCACATCAGTTGTGCCTTTTCCATCTTTATCTTGCACCCAGCCTAAAGGAGCTATTTCATTCTTTCTTTTTAAAACTTCCAATTTTCCGTTGGCAACAGTGGTAGTAGCAAAATCAGCTACATAGGGTGGTTGTTTTTTTGTGGGTATTGCAATAGAGATTGGATTGGTTCCCAGTAGTCTTTCTTTTGAGAATGTAGGAGATACCAGAGGACTTGCATTCGTCATAGACCAACCGATCATATCTTTATCTAAAGCCATCATGCTGTGGTGACCTGCTATTCCGTAGTGATTGGAATTTTTGACCGATACCCATCCCGTACCCACTTTCTCTGCTTTTTCCATCGCAATTCGCATTGCAAAAGGCGCAACCACTAATCCTAATCCTTTGTCTCCATCAATTACTGCAGTGCTGGGCGTTTCATGCACGATTTTAATATTTGGCTTTGCATTTATTCTGCCTTCTTCCCATAACCTGATATAACCATGCAAACGAGCAACTCCATGAGAATCCACTCCACGTAAATCAGCATTTACCAAAACTTCAGATGCTTCTTCTGCCTCATTTGCAGGACAACCCATTTGAATGAATACCTCTTTTACGAAATTTTGTAAAGATTTATAATCGAATAAACTCATGATATTAATTCAAAATTAATTATACAAAGCTTTGTCATTTGATTCTGATTATCAGGTAATTATCACAAGCCCTCAATTTATTGCCGAATAGGCTCTATTTTATTTCCTTTGATATAATGGCCTCCAATAAACCTTCCTTCAAGGCATAGGTGGAAACCTTGATATCTAAAAATTCATTGTTTTCAATCAAAAATTGGATCAAACAAACGGCCACTACTATCATATCTACACGCATTTCAATCATGCCTGGAATAGCCATTCTTTCTTCTCTGCTTTTATGGATAATCTCATCGAAAATGCGATCGAAATCCTCTAAAGAAAGTGAAAAGGCAATATCATCAGGTTTATCTTCTCCTTTTTCAAGGTAGTTGATGTCTATCAAGGTATCGAAAGTGCCGGAAGAACCAATCAAATTATGGGGTTGGTAAATATCCATCTTTACTTTGAGCTCTTCCAATTCTTTTCTCAAGAAGTCATCAAGTTTTTCAATGTCTTTTGGTAGGATAGGATCATGTTTGTGGAATTTATCTAATAATCTTTGAGCGCCAATTTCAAAGCTTTGCATCCAGAAAACTTCTATGTGGTTACAAATAATAAATTCAACGCTACCGCCTCCAATATCCATAATTAAGGCAGGCTCAGGTCCAATTTCTAAGGCTTTTTTAACTCCCATATGAATGAATTTAGCTTCGTCTAAACCGGAAATAAGTTTTATGGAAATATCTGTCTCATCATAAATTCGTTGGATCACCTCTTTTCCGTTGCTGGCATTTCGCATGGCTGAGGTAGCACTGGCAAATACTTGATTTACCTGCTCTTCATTGATTTTGTCTTTGAAATAGAGCATGGTTTTTACAGCACGCTCTTCTGCAGCTTTATTAATATTGCCTTCACTTATTCCACCTTCACCTAGCTTTACAGCTACTTTTTCCTTGTGGATTATTTTCTCTTCCCCATCTATTACTTCTACGATGAGTAAATGAAAAGTATTCGTGCCTAAATCTATAATGGCTATTTTATCCATAGTTGTATACCTGCCTAAAATTAAGGCGCAATATACTATTTAGCGGGCAATTGCCAATTGGAATATATGTTTCACTTATTAATTCTTTCAGTTTACCGTTAAAGCTTCCATAAGCTTTAATATTATTTATAACTTTGTCCAGTATTTTTTAAGACGCTCTAAGCGGTTATCATGAGGTGTATGCGTCAACTTTTATATTTTCTATTTACAATTTCTGTCATTTTAATTTTTTCCGGCTGTGCTTATCAAGTACTGACAGCTGATAAGTTTTTGGAGAAAAATGAATTAGGGAAGGCTAAAAAACGCATTGATAAAGCAGTTGAAAAAGAGCCCGAAGATATTGCTACTCAATTTATGCTAGCCAAATATTACAGCCATCCTGTTTGGTCTTATGATGCTGTTGATTCTGCACATCTTTATATTCAATCAGTAAGTGATACTTTTCCTAAATTGAAAATTGAAGCAGTTGACAAATTAGCTAAAAAAGGCTTGGATAGCCTGGTTATTGTTGAGCAGACTATAATTATTGATAGTTTGGCTTATGAGAAAGCATCATCAATCAACACGGAAGAAGCCTATAATGCCTACCTCAATAATTATCAATTTTTAATATATGAAGAACAGGCAATAGAATTAAGAAATCAGGTAGCCTATGAAGATGCAATAGCACAAAATACCACTCAGGCAGTAAGTGATTTTTTTAAGAAATACCCAGATGCTCCTCAAGCCCAAAAGGCACGAAATGTATTTGAAACACTTTATTACGAAAAGAAAACTCAGAATAAAGCGCTAAGTGAATACATTGAATACGTGGAGGAACGACCCCAAACTAATTTTGCTAATGAGGCCACTATAATCATTTTAAATATGATCAGTGCCGGTGCTAAAGCATCAGATTATCAGAATTTCATCAATCAATATGATCAATTTGAGGCTTCTAAAAAAGCACAATTAGTTTTAGAAGGGTTGGATTATGAGGAAGATGTAACAGAATTGCTAACTCACAAAAAAGATAGCCTATACTATTTCTATAATTTGGATGAAGAGAGCTTGATGCCTTTTCAATTTGATCAGGTGAGTACGGATTCTTGTACTTTTATAAAAGAACCATTCATTTTGAGTCAGCAGAATAATGCTACTTACGCTTATTTGAAAAATGGAGAAAAGATTATTGATTTGAAAATCAAGTCTATTGATTATTTGGGCTCTGGCTTCTTTAAAATTAATGATTATGGGCGGGAAAATAATTTAATTCATTACAGCCTAAATGATGAATTGCAGCAGCTGGCATTAGATTTTAAAAAATTAGATAAACTTCATTTTGCGAAGAAAATGGAAGATGGCTGGCATTTGATTTCCATTTTAGGAGAACCGATTTTAAAGCAGCCTGTAGATAGTATTTGGAAGGAAGAAGATATTTTCTTTTTCAAAAAAGGGAATGATATGGCAGTTGCTGCTTCTGAGGATTTTAAAAAATTGGCTAAGGATGATTTGAAATCATTGAGCTTTCTATATGATGATTATGAATGGTTAGAAGAGCAATACCTTAGATTATATTCAGATGATTATGAAACAATCTTAGACTTTAAAGCTCAGCTTGTTTTCCCTTTAGAGAAAGCAAGCTATAATTTTTTTAATGATTTTTGGATCAAAGAAAAGGATGGAGATATTAGTGTTTTAGATGAAAATAAAAATCCACTTTTTGAAGAGAAATTAGATGATTATCAATTAAAATCAGGGATTTTAGCACTTAAAAAAGATAGTCTTTGGTCAATATTTAATAATGGACTGAATGGGTTTCCGAAACTTCAGTATGACTCAATCAGAATATTTAATAATTGGCTTACTTATGCCATTCAGAATTCAGCTGAGTATTTACTTTTTCAATCAGGTCAAAAAGTCCGCTTAGAGGAAGAAGAATCTTATAGAATTCTGAAGAATTATAATGTCGCTTTTTCAGATATCGCTGATCAAATTCGGTTTGTTGAAATTTCCAATGAGGAAGGATATTTTAAGTTATATAATGGCTTTGGGAGAAAAGTTAAGGAAGGTGAAAAACTAGATATTAATATCTTAACTCCACAGTTAATTCAGGTTCATCAAAGTAAAAAGAAACAGCTAATTGATTCTGCAGGCAATGAAATTAAAATTGAAAATGTAGAGGCATTCGGAGCCTATCAAAATGGATTGATTCCTATTTTGCAAGACAAAAAGTTTGGAGCACTTATCGTTGATAGCCTAAAAATTATACCAGCGCATTCACAAAGCAAATTAGAAATATTCTTAAAAGACTCTTTATATATTTTCAAGGAGGATAATTTATTGGGAATAAGTGATGTTTCAGCTGAAATTTTGCTGAATGCAGATTTTGAATCTATTGAATTTTTCAATGATTCCACTGCTATAGTGGAGGAAGAAGGGGGAATTGGTATTTTGAATATACATCAAAATGAATATTTGCATGAGAATATTGATACTTATGAAAAAGTAGACTTTGGAGATAAAGTTTATTTTATAGTTCGCAAAGAAGCAGGTTATGGCGTAATCAATCAAATAGGAGAGGAAATCATACCTTTTATCTTCAATGAACTATCAGCCCACGAGAGCAAAGGAAAATTGTATTGGTTAGCCGAACGTAGACTCTCGGAAATCAATTATATCGTCATAGCTTATTTTGATCAAAACGGCAGAGTATTGTTTAAAGAGGGTTTGAATTTTGATGACTATTTAGAGACGGCTTGTGATTAACCCCCTTTTCATTTTTTAATCACAAAACCTTAACCTTTAAATCTTATATATACTCTGTGCAAATTTTTAACTTGCAAAAAATTATAATTCAATTTCAATGAAGAGATATTTAAGCGGAGCTTTGGCTCTATTAATTTTATTTTCTTGTCAACTGGCAGAGAAAGAAGAACAAAAAGTAGAAAAGCCTAAATTGGTAGTGGGAATCGTGATTGATCAATTACGCCACGACTATTTTGAGCGTTATGCTGATAATTTTGGAGAAGATGGTTTTAAGAGATTGATCTCTGAAGGATTTTATAATCATAATACGCATTATAACTATATCCCCACTTTTACAGGTCCTGGTCATGCGTCCATTTATACTGGAACAACACCTGCTAATCATGGGATAATCGCCAATAATTGGTACGATAAAAACATCAAAACCTCGGTTTATTGTGCTGAAGATGCCTCAGTTTATACGATTGGTTCTACCTCTGAGGCAGGTTTGATGTCACCACACAGAATGTTAAGCTCTACCATTACCGATGAGTTAGGCTTGGCTACCAATTTCAAATCAAAAGTTGTGGGGATTTCTATAAAAGATAGAGGTTCTATTTTGCCCGCAGGACATAATCCAACAGGTTCTTTTTGGTATGATAAAAGCAATGGTCATTTCGTGAGCAGTAGCTATTATGGAAATGAAGAATTGCCAACTTGGTTGCAGGAATTTAACAACCGCAATCTGGCGGATGACTATTTGAATCAAACTTGGAATCTTTCTATGCCTTTAGAAGATTATACGGAATCTACAGCAGATGATATGCCATATGAAATGACTGTAAAAGGAAAGGATAAAGCTGTTTTTCCTTATAATTTAAAAAAATTAAGAGCTGGAAATGGAAACTTTAGTCTTTTGCCCAATACCGCTTATGGTAATACGATTTTAGCAGATTTAGCCATTTCCACCATGGAAGGTGAAGAAATGGGACAAGATGATATCACCGATTTTCTAGCATTGAGTTTTTCTTCCACTGATTATATTGGCCATGGATTTGGCCCGCGCTCAGTGGAGGTGCAGGATACTTACATAAAGTTAGACCAGGAGATTGCTCGATTATTCAAACATTTAGATGAAAAAGTGGGGGAAGGCAATTACCTGATCTTTGTTACCTCTGATCATGGTTGTGGCGAAGTACCTGAATATTTACAGACCAATAAAATTCCTGCGGATCATTACGATGGCAAAGCCTATGTGAAAAACATGAGCAATGCTTTGAATCAAAAATTTGGTGAAGGCGAATGGATAGAAGATTTTTCCAATGAGCAGTTTTTCTTAAACCATGATATGATAGCTGAAAAAGATGTTGGATTGGATGTGATCAGAAAGTTTATGGTCAATGAAGCTTTAAAACTGGAAGGAGTTGCAGAGGCTTATTCAGCTACTGATATGCAAAGTACCCAATTTACAGAACATAAAGCTGCAGCATTGCAAATGGGCTATAACTTCAAACGCTCAGGAGATGTGTTGTTAATATTGGAGCCAGGCTGGTTCTACCAAACTCGCTCTGCTACCACACATGGGACCGGCTATGCTTATGATACTCACGTACCCTTGATTTGGTATGGCTCAGGAATCAAAAGTGGAACATCTTACAAAAGACAAAATATAGACGATATAGCCGTAACTCTTGCTCACATTCTAGGTACTTCCTTGCCTAATAGCGCCACAGGAGAACCTATTCAAGAGATTTTGGAATAATATTTTTCGTTGAGTTATACGTTTAATAAACGTTTAATTCTACGGTTATAGCCTTTTATAATGGTCTTAACCATTGTGAAAGGCTTTTTTGTGGACTATTATTGCGACAGGTGTTAGAAATATTGAAATGTCAAGCTCAAATACCCGTCCTGAGTTTCAGGAAACGATAATATTAAGTCAGGAAACAATAATATTTGGTAGGAGGAGCAGAAAATACTCAGGAAACAATATTATTTTGTTTTAGAGTTTATTTTGCCATAAAGATTAAAGAAGCTAATATTAAAAGTAGCATTATTGAGCTTCAAAACTTGAAAATAGCATATCATCAGGTTTTTGCTCTAGATTGAATTTAACAGTTTGATCCTGCGGAATGAATACTATTTAAAGATGTTATAAAGGATTTCCATTTTTATTATTAGTTTAGAAGATATAAAAGGAATACGTGTACCTCGAGGTGCACGTGTTCAAATGTTGTG
>NZ_JAGXGF010000175.1 GCF_024636815.1 Marivirga sp. | reverse complement strand
TTTATGTTTCTCTATATCTATGTTGATTATTTCGCTTTATATATGCCGGGTAAGATAGAAGATATTCTGAGAGGTAGGGTGTTTGTATTTGATATTACGCAAGGATTTCTTTTAGCAGCACTCGCCTCAGTGACAATTCCGGCACTGATGATTTTCCTTTCTGTTGCCCTGTCGGCTAAAGTAAATCGCTGGGTAAATATCATTATTGCCGCGGTGTATATTCCCTATACATTGTTTAATTTGGTGGGAGAGGCCTGGATGCATATGGTGTTTGGCGCTGTTGTAGAAGTCGTTCTTCTTCTTTGTCTAATTATCAGTTATGCATGGAAGTGGCCCCGTATTGAAACATGAAAAACCTAACAAAATGTCTTTAACAAATCATAAAGACAGATAGAACACCAGCCACCAATAGCGTGTATGTTGCAATAGCGGGTGCAGTGGTAAATCCAAAGTCTGTGCTTCTAAGAAACTTTATTCTAAACGAACAGGTAAGTGATTCTAATCCGCTACTGCACTTACACGTAAACGTTAGGCTTCATTTTTAAGCAAAATAACCCATTTGATAAATATGATACATTATTTCTATTATATAAGTAATCAACTCATATACTTTTTTATTGCATTAACTCCAGAATTTTCGCGCTCATGTACTTTCCCTTTCAATATTTGCTTAAATAGGCTTTCTTTGAGACGTTAATGAAAGTTTTAACTAGGATGACAAATAACAAACACATTTCCCTTTATTGGAAATGTCAGTTTCTAGGATGGGGAATTTTATCTGCCTATTGGGCTTATAGAGTAATTACGTTCTTAGATTACGGTTTTGGATTTAACTTACTCAATTATGTGTTTGATATCACAATTGGAATAGGGCTTACACATCTCTATAGATATTTTGCGTTACGATTAAGATGGCATACTCTTAAACTTTCCCTATTATTTAGAAGAATTATACCCGCTATTCTAATTCTGTCAGGTGCTTTTATGTTGCTGAATAATCTTAAGTGGCACTATTTCCAGGTTTTAATACTTGATAAGGACTGGGAGCTGCTACAATCCTTGTTGACCTGGGAACCAATTTTAATTACCGGATTGCGTACTATGTCTATTTGGGTTCTTGCTTATCATTTATATTATTACTATCAGAGAGAAATATTTACTGCAACAAAGAACGCTGAGTTTTCACTCATCGCTAAACAAGCTCAATTAGAGAACTTGTCAAATCAGTTGAATCCTCATTTTTTATTCAATTCATTGAATTCCATTAAATCTCTGGTAATTGAAAAGCCTGAAATGGCAAGGAGGGCTATAGACTTATTATCTGACATCTTACGTACGTCTCTTTATGAAAAGGAGGAATCTCTCATTACCTTTAAAGAGGAGCTAAATTTTGTTCAGGATTATGTGGCACTTGAGAAAATAAGGTTTGAAGAGCGTCTTAACTTATCAATTTCAATGGATAAAGCTTTAGAGCATACCCTGATATTACCATTAAGTATACAGCTCTTAGTAGAGAATGCTATTAAACATGGAATTGATAAGCGAATTGATGGAGGAAATATATTGCTTTCTATCATAAAGATAGGTGAGCAGATTCAAGTAATCGTCCAAAGTCCTGGCAAACTTACACACACTTATGACAATAAAGGTCTCGGCATAAAAAACTTATCTAAAAGATTATTTATTCAATACAATGGTGAGGCATCAATTTCATTAGATAATGAGAGAGAAGATACGGTCACTGTCACTTTATTAATACCATTTCAAACATCATGAATTCCTATAAGACTATAATCATTGACGACGAGCGTCTGGCAAGAGAGGAATTAAAAAGATCACTCTCTAAATACCCGGAATTTGTCATACTTGGTGAAGCTTCTAACGTAAATGATGCCATAATTTTGATTGAGAAGAACGCTCCTGATCTGATTTTTTTAGACATTCATATGCCAGAAAAATCGGGTTTCGATTTATTGCATGAATTGGCTGTAGTTCCTGTAGTAGTTTTTACCACGGCTTATGATCAATATGCCGTAAAAGCTTTTGAAATCAATGCGCTTGATTACCTAGTAAAACCTATCAGAGATGAACGTTTCACCCTAACCATTGAGAGAGTGAAGTCAGAGCTTGCTAAAAAAGAACCTAAGAATGAACCATTACCTATTTACTATAAAATTTTTATAAAGGATGGGGATAAATGTTTTTTTGTTCCATTAAATGATATTAGGCTTATTCAGTCTATGGATAATTATGCTCGATTGTATTTTGGGAAAGATCAGACAATGATCAAAAAATCCTTAAATCTAATTGAAAAGAAATTAAATCCAAATGTCTTTTTTAGGATTAATCGTAGCCAAATAGTCAATACAGAATATATAGAAACTATATACCCATATTTCAAAAACAAGCTTAATATCAAACTAATAACTGGTGAAACCCTCGAGGTTTCCAGCAGACAATCTGCCAAATTTAGAAACTGGAATAGTCTATAATTTTTTTTATGCTAGTCAGTAAAAGATCAAATACAGTCAATAATTTATCTAAAGTAACCTACGTAAAAACAAAACTTAATTATCATCAAGCAAAACAATAAACATGAATAGATTTTTAACAATACTCTTTTTAATATGTATTAACCTACCCACCAGAGGCCAGGAACTGAAAGTTCAAAAAGTAGGATTATCAGACAAAGTGGCTTTGGAAATTGAAATGCAAAATTTGGCGAAAAACTATTTGCAGAAAAGCCAAATCGAAGACCATAACATCGAGCCGAACAACCTTTACATGTTCGAAATTCTGGCCGGTAATTATGAAGCTTCACTGATGACCCTTTCATCTCTCCGTGCAAATGTCGGAAATGAAAATAAACACAAGCCTTATATTCAATATGAGATTTTTTCTAAAGCCAAGATCAAGCAATTGAAATCAGACATTGATTTTAAAGCCGCATACCAAACTTCTTTTAAAGATTATTTAATAAGCTGTAACGATGAAAAAGCATATTCAGCTAATCTTATTTTCACAACTTACGATGCTTTGAGTCAATACACTGAAAATTTTGAAACCAACTACAGTAAAATTTCTGAGTCTACTATCAACCTGGATCAGGCTAAAGGTCTTTTAAAATCATATTTTCTATACTATGTTTATAGTCTAACCGAGCCCATTGCTATCGAAGAAATAAATTTAGATAAGCAGAGGAGATATATAATAGAAGAACAGCTTGTTGTCTCTCCATTGGACGGGGCAGAAATATCAGTTATTACGGCTCGCAAGAGAGATGCAGAACCATTACCGGCTGTATTGGTATTTACCATTTTTGCAGATGCGTCAAATTACAAACTTGCTATCTTGGCTGCATCAAAAGGGTATGCAGGCGTTGTGGCCAACTCTAGAGGCAAAAGACTCAGTAAAAATGCTATTGAACCATATATACATGAGCATAAGGACGTCTATAATATTATTGACTGGATAAGCCAACAACCTTGGAGCAATTCCAAAGTAGGGATGTATGGTGGGAGTTATAATGGTTTTTCTCAATGGGCATCCATGAAAGAAAAAGTACATCCTGCTTTAAAAACGATTATCCCTTCTGTTTCTTTTGCTCCTGGAATAGATGCTCCTATGGAAAACAATATTTTTTATAATTTCCCCTATAGAGGGATTCCTTATGTAACCAATAACAAGTTTTTGGATAATGCTGCAAATTTTGATAGTGATAGATGGAATGATCTTGAGAATACCTGGTTCGTTTCTGGCAAACCCTACAATAAAATGGATAGCATTGAAGGGACACCAAGACCTTTATTTCAGGAATGGATTAGTCATCCATCTTATGATTCCTATTGGCAAGCTATGATTCCTTATAAGAATGAATTTTCTCATATCAACATCCCCATACTTAGTACAACAGGTTATTATGATGATGGGCAACGGGGGGCTATGTATTATTATCTGGAGCATTTAAAATACAATCCTGAAGCAGAACATTATTTACTCATAGGGCCCTATGACCATTGGGGCGCACAATTTGCGTCCAGTTCAAATTTACGGGGTTATCAAATTGATGATGTTGCACAAATAAATATTAGAGATGAACTTGTATTTGATTGGTTTGATTACATTTTAAAAGGCAAGGAAAAACCCTCCATACTGAAGAATAAGGTAAATTTTCAAGTTATGGGTACTAATCAATGGATGCATAAGTCATCACTTTCAGCAATGAGTAATGAGTTGTGCACTTTCTATTTGGGCAATGATAAATCAAACGGTCTTTATAGCTTGATTAGCGAAAAACCCAAAGAAGAATATTTAAAATTTGAGGTGAATTTTGCTGACAGAAAGAATATGAACAATTCTGACTATTACCCCTGGCCCATAATTAAGGATAGTATTGATCTTACT
Organism: Marivirga sp.; assembly: GCF_024636815.1. Lineage (GTDB taxonomy): Bacteria > Bacteroidota > Bacteroidia > Cytophagales > Cyclobacteriaceae > Marivirga. Next base: position 2,676 of record NZ_JAGXGF010000175.1, on the reverse strand, counting down.
GATGGCCTTATATTCGTGAGTGAGCCTTTCAAAAAAGAAAGTATCATCAACGGATCTTTTTCAGGTAATTTAAAAATTACAGCCAATAAAAAAGATTTTGACTTCTCGATTATCTTGTATGAACTAAATCCAGAAGGCAAGTATTTTCACCTGAGCTATTATATAGGTAGGGCTAGTTATGCCAAAAGTAGATCGCATAGAGAACTATTAAAGCCAAATAAGGAAACCACTATTATTTTTGACAACACCAGAATTGTCAGTAAAAAAATATCAAAAGGAAGTAGGATCATTGTTGTTATTAGAGGGAATAAAAATTCATATGGACAAATTAACTATGGCACTGGGAAAGATATAAGCAAAGAGTCAATAATTGATGCAACCATACCCTTGGAATTGAAAGTAAATACGCAAAGTAAGATTATATTACCTATGTGGATTGATAACTAACGAAAGCCTAATTTGTAATGATTTCACAAGTTAAAAGCCCTTAATCGCCTGCTTTGCATATACTGAACGTTCTAAACAATTCACAGCCATAATTGTTAGCACGTTCCGGGGAAAATGGATTTAGTCAACTGCAACAAGAATGAAGTCCCTGGGCTTTACCTTTTTTAAAGATTAAATAATTGAATAATTTTATTTATAGGGGATTTTCCCCCTTTCTTTATTCATGATAAGTTAAGGCTGGGATATTTGAATAAATTTATAACCAATTTATAACCAATTTAAATCATATAAATTATGGAACGACCAATGAATCTACTCAGGGAGGTGGAATGTCATAAGCATTTTGAGAATTAAAATTGAAAATTTTTAATCAGCCTATAGTTCTATTTTTAATAACCAATTTAGACTTCAACTTTAATAAAATTAAGTCATGAAATGTTACCCCCTAAAATCATTGATGGTATTGTGATCGGGTTTGCTCTGGCCGCTGAGCCATAAAAAGTGAATGTTCTCCTGAAGGGCCTGTTCTATTTTACGCGAAGAATACATATTGCGCAGGTAGGCATAGATGGTGACCTTGATCAACATCCGGGGATGGTAACTGGAAGTACCTCCTCCTTTGTAACTTCTCTCTAAGGCAGAAATATCAATTTGATCAATAATCGTATTTACAATTCTAACGGGATGATTGGCAGGAACCAAATCATCATAACTCGGGGGTAAAAGACTTAACTGTGACTGGTCATAGGTCTTAAAAACTGCTTTGGCTTTCATTCCATGAAATTAATAAAACCCAAAATATTATCCATCAAAAAAGCTGCCTTTTCAGACAGTCTCTTCAATTTTTCACAGAAGTTCATTCTATTAATCTACTAACCAAACTCTGCTGTAAAAAACCATTTAAATATAATAAAGAACAGATCTAAATGCATTTCTCATTGCTTATCAACAAGTGCTTCAGATCTACATACTTTTAGAATAATTATCCCAAAAGATGCTATCATTTATAATATATTATTTTCATTATTTTTAAAATTTAAAGATGAATAAAAAGCTAATTTTTTATCATATGAAAATTCCTAAAATTATAAAACAGATATTTCCTATACTTCAAAGTTCTGGAGTATGGACTTTCTTTTTTTTAAGAAAATGTAATTTCATTCCTTCATGGGACGCTTTAAATCCGAGGTCGGCATAAAATTTAATCGCTTCCGGCCTTTTTTTATCAGTTGTTAACTGCAGTAAATGAGCTCCTCGTTCTTTAGCTCTTGCTATGGCCCATTCGAACATTTTTTTTCCTAATCCAATTCCCCTTTGGTCCTTTCTAATTCGAACTGCTTCAATTTGAGCTCTTACCCCGCCTCGATATGTTAGATATTGAATAAATGATATTTGTAGTGTTCCAATTATTTCAGAGGCTTCATTTTCAACAACTATTAATTCCTGATTATGGTCAGAATTTATTTTTTTAAAAGCATTTAGATATTCAATAGGTATCGGTAATTGAAAATTTTCTCTTGTTTTTCCAAGTTCATCATCTGCAATCATCTCTATTATTTTAGTAACATCTCTTATTGTCGCTTTTCTAAATTTCATTCCTCTTTATGTTTGTTTTTCAATTACATTACATTTTTATCCAGGGCGTACTCAATCTATTATCACCATCATAGAACAGGATCAGTTGATTTCCGTCTAGGTCTTTTAATCTTGCCCCTCTTTATAAATACCGTTGGTCAGTAGGCACCTGATTACTGGAGGTTAAAATTAGGACAAGATTCCTTAAATAAAATAAGTCTAACCCTGTATTCTAACTTCGTATACACCGCCTTTATCCAGTGCCAAAAACAATCGTTCTTTATTACCTTCTGTTTTTAACAACATATCCAGAACACCTCCAAACTGTTCCTCCTCGAAAACATCCTCTTTCCAAGTCGAACCCTTATCTGTACTGTAATACAAAACAAGAGATTGTGGTTCATCTCCTTTAAACCATCCCGCAGAAAAAATTCTATTGTTATCCAATTCACTCACGTTTATCCCAAAAAAGAACTTTGAACTAGGATGTTCATCGATTAAAGTATTCCAGGATTGCCCATTGTTCATAGTTTTTAGCAAAGCCCCTTCAAACCCAACATATATGGATTGTGGGGTTTGGTTATCAAAAGCGATCTTTTTTACGGTTGTTGGATTCGGTACCAAATCTAACCAAATATTTTTTTGGATGCCATT
>NZ_JAGXGF010000174.1 GCF_024636815.1 Marivirga sp. | reverse complement strand
TTGAAATAGGATTCTTCAAAATCTTCTCCTTTTTCAATGGTGTCAACTTTCTTTTCTTTGTCGAATGTTGAAAATAATTCATCAAGGTTTCCTTTAAACTCATCACCTGCTTTAATAACTGCATCTGCATATTCTGCACCGATTTTTATGAACCCTTCATAATCGGCTGATTCTAGATTGGACAACATGCTATCTTCTATATCAAGCATTTTTACCTTGTCCACTAAATCTGTCCCAAATTTATGAGAGAATTCTGTATTATACACAGTAAATACAGATTTTGCATCTTTAAATATTGGATCATTTTTATAAGTGGTCTTTAAATACATTGGAATCAAGCTGGTCATCCAGTCATTACAATGCACTACATCAGGCGCCCAGCCTAGTTTCTTAACTGTTTCCAACGCTCCCTTGCAGAAAAATATTGCTCTCTCATCATTGTCAGGGTAAAAATTGTTCTCCTTATCATGGAATACAAATTTACGCTGGAAGTAATCTTCATTGTCAATAAAATACACCTGAAGTTTAGCGTTTGGAATAGAAGCTACCTTTATAATTAAGGGCTTTTCTTCTTCCCCTACTGATATATTGATTCCTGAAAGACGCACTACCTCGTGTAATCTGTTCTTCCGCTCGTTAATAAGTCCGAAGCGGGGTACTAAAATACGAATCTCCATTCCTCTTTCCTGCATGGCTTGAGGGAGTTTTCGTACAAATTCTGCTACTTCTGATGTTTTTAAAAATGGATTGATTTCATTGGCTACGTAAAGAATTCGAAGCTTTGACATATGCTTATTGGATTTGATTAATTCATAAACGAAGCACAAAAATACAAAAAAATACTCACTTTCCATTATTTTTTTGATTAAACAGCTAGATTTGTTCCGAAACTTTATAATTTAGCGCATTTTTTATGGTTACGACAGGCTCAATCGCTGAAATACAAGCCCTTATCACTCAATTTAAATCAGAAGGTAAAAAAATAGGGTTTGTACCCACTATGGGGGCATTACATGAAGGTCATTTGAGTTTAGTCTCTGCCGCAAGAGAAAAAGCAGATATAGTAGTTTGCAGTATTTATGTGAACCCTACCCAGTTCAATAATCAAGATGACCTGAAAAAATACCCCAGAAATATAGATACAGATAAAAGCTTATTAGGAAAAAATGGATGCGATATACTTTTCTTACCGTCAGATGAGGTAATGTATGCTGGTAGAAATACCATAAGCTTTGATTTTGGTGATTTGAATAAATTAATGGAAGGGAGATATCGCCCAGGTCATTTTAGTGGAGTAGGCTTAATTGTATCCAAACTCTTTAATATAGTACTTCCGAACTATGCTTTTTTTGGCCAAAAAGATTTGCAACAATTAACCATCATCAAGAAGCTGGTAGAGGAATTATTTTTCAACTTAGACGTTATAACTGTACCTATAAAAAGAGAGCCCCATGGCTTGGCAATGTCATCAAGAAACGAGCGCCTAAACCAAAAAGAAAGAGAAGAAGCCAATATATTTTACAATGCCTTAATAGAGGCAAAATCTATTTTAACTAAGGGAGAATCAGTAAGCGAAGCCAATGAAAAAGTCAAAGCACTCTTTGAAGATCATAAAGCACAATTGGAATATTTTGAAATCGTAAGTGATCATGATTTACTTCCCAAAACAAAGAACTACTTGGAGCCAGATACCGTTCTTTGCATAGCAGGGTTTATAGGAGATGTTAGATTAATAGATAACATGTATTTATATGGAAACTAATAATTAATTTCATAATTATTTATTACTGATTATCAATCCCGATAGCTGTCAGGAAATTTTATCTTATGTAAATACCTAATAGGCTCTATTTAATTTCTTAACTTTGCACCCAATTTGAAGAGTATAGTATGTTAATTGAAGTTTGTAAATCAAAAATTCACAGAGTAAAGGTTACTCAGGCAGAATTACACTATGTTGGAAGCATAACCATCGATGAAGATTTGATGGAGGCTTCTAATATAATAGAGAACGAAAAAGTTCAAATCGTGAACATCAACAATGGTGAGCGTTTGGAGACCTATGTCATTAAAGGAGAGCGGGGGTCGGGCATGGTGTGCTTAAATGGTCCTGCTGCAAGAAAGGTGCAAGTAGGAGATATTGTTATTATCATCAGTTACGCTCATATGGATTTTGAAGAAGCAAAATCATTTAAACCTTCTTTAATATTTCCTGACGCTAACAATAAACTGACCTAATCATTGAGAAAAGGACTTCAATCACTTCTTAAATATACATTTTCCTTAGCGATAGCGGCTCTACTTTTTTGGTACCTCTATAAAGATGTGGATTTTAGCGAAATGATGGCGAGTTTTAGGAAAGCTAACCTAAATTGGATATATCTTTCCATAGGATTAGCAATGATTAGCCATCTTTTGAGGGCTTGGCGCTGGAATATGTTGCTAGAGCCTATGGGATACAACCTAAAAACATCCAGAACTTTCTTAGCAGTCATGGTGGGATATTTAGCTAATTTTGTAGTGCCTAGAATGGGAGAGGTCTCCAGATGTGGAATTCTAAAGAGAACGGATGATGTTGCTATAAGTAGAGGATTTGGGAGTGTGGTGACAGAGCGGATTTTCGATATGATTTGTTTGTTGGCAATCATTGCATTTACACTTGCAATAGAATTTAGAAGATTGAATGATTTCTTTTTGGAATTATTTTTAGACAAAGCCACAGGTTTGGAAGAGAATTTTATCACTTTAATCGCAATAGGTATCTTCTTTTTTGTCACTGCAATTGTGATTTTCTTTCTTTTAAAAAGAAATCAGGCATTTTTAAGAAAAAATAAGCATTACAATAAATTAACAGCCTTTCTTCGCCAATTAGTTGAAGGGATTACTTCGGTAAGAAAATTAAAAAACCCAGCACTATTTTGGGTTGCTACAATAGGAATATGGGTTTGTTATTATTTTATGACTTACGTAGTATTTTTTAGCATGGAGTCTACTGCCCATTTAGGTTTTTCAGCCGGATTTATTTTACTAGTATTAGGAGGGATTGGAATGGCAACTCCTGTTCAAGGTGGAATAGGAGCTTTTCATTATTTAGTAAGTGCCGGTCTATTGCTTTATGGAGTAGCAGAAAAAGAAGGTGTAATTTTTGCATTCGTTCTGCATACAACCAATTCTATCGCTATTATAGGAGTTGGTTCTGTATCTTTATTCTTAAGTATGATTATTCCAAAAAGAAATGCGAGTCAAGCCTATGCCAACAGCTGATAAAATATTGACATTAGAAACTTTAATCAAAAGAAGACAAGATTGGAAAGATCAAAAAGTGGTTTTTACAAATGGCTGTTTTGATATTTTGCATTTAGGGCATGTAGATTATTTGGAGAAGGCCGCTTCAAAAGGAGATAAATTGATTGTTGCCTTAAATAGAGATGCTTCAGTCAGTAAATTAAAAGGGCCAAATAGACCTGTAAATAATGAACACGCAAGAGCCAGAATCGTAGCGGCATTGTCATTTGTAGATGTCGTGGTATTTTTCTCTGAGGACACTCCATTATCTTTGATTAAGCAGCTTATACCTGATATTTTAGTAAAAGGAAGTGACTATAAAATCAGCAACATTGTAGGCGCAGATATCGTAATGGAAAACGGTGGAAAAGTCGAGACTATTGAGTTAGTAGACGGATATTCTACCACTAATATTATTAATAAAATAAACCAATAATAAAATGTTTTTAATTGTGATTTTAATAGGGTTTGCCATCATAAGTTATGCTGTGCAGTCCAAATTGAAGAGTAAATTTAAAAAATACTCTAAGATAACTTTAAGCTCTGGGATTTCAGGCAGAGAAGCTGCTGAAAAAATGTTGAGGGATAATGGTATCCATGATGTAAAAGTAATGTCTGTGGAAGGCCAGTTAACGGATCATTATAATCCATCTAACAAAACCGTAAACTTAAGTTCTGACGTTTATAACAATCGTTCTGCTGCTGCAGTAGCCATTGCTGCTCATGAGGTAGGACATGCCGTTCAACACGCAAGAGCCTATGCATTTTTAGAATTACGCTCTGCATTAGTACCATTACAAAATATAAGTGCCAAAATCATCAACTTTGTATTTATGGCAATGCTTTTTGGCGCTTTCTTTCTTCAAGGGCTTGTTAGTTTTGAATTAGCGATGATGGTTATTATTGGATGCTATACAATTTTCACGCTCTTTGCATTTATCACTTTACCAGTAGAATATGATGCCAGCAAAAGAGTGTTGGCATGGATGACTACTTCAGGCGTTACAACTCCCCAAGAGCATGATATGGCTAAAGATTCATTAAAATGGGCTGCAAGAACTTATTTAGTTGCCGCAATTGCTTCATTAGTTACATTGTTGTACTATGTGATGATGTTTGTTGGCGGCCGCGATTAAATGGATTTTTCCTATATTTGCAAAACTTTTGCGAAAACATAAGGTTTTCGTAATGAAACGACTAAAAAATAATTTATAGATGGATTTTCAACTCACGGAAGAGCAGTTAGCGGTTCAAGCTGCTGCTAGAGATTTTGCACAAAACGACCTATTACCTGGAGTAATCGAAAGAGATACTCACGAAAAATTTCCTGCCGAGCAGATTAAAAAAATGGGAGAATTAGGATTCATGGGAATGATGGTGGATCCTAAATATAATGGTGGAGGAATGGACACTGTTTCCTATGTATTAGCAATGGAAGAGATTTCCAAAATAGATAGTTCTGCATCTGTGGCCATGTCAGTAAATAATTCTTTGGTTTGCTGGGGACTAGAAAAATTTGGGACAGAAGAACAAAAAGAAAAATACTTAAAAAGATTAGCTACTGGTGAAATTCTTGGAGCTTTTTGCTTATCAGAACCAGAAGCAGGTTCTGATGCTACTTCTCAACGAACAACAGCAGAAGATAAAGGAGATTACTATTTAGTAAATGGTACTAAAAACTGGATTACCAACGGAAACAGTGCTTCTGTTTATTTGGTAATTGCTCAAACTGATAAAGAGAAAGGGCACAAAGGAATTAATGCCTTGATAGTTGAAAGAGAAACTGAAGGATTTGTAGTTGGGAAGAAAGAAGAGAAATTAGGAATTAGAGGTTCGGATACTCATTCTTTGATGTTCCAGGATATGAAGGTTCCTAAGGAAAATAGAATTGGTGAAGATGGGTTTGGTTTTAACTTTGCTATGGCCACTTTAAATGGCGGTAGAATTGGTATTGCTGCTCAAGCATTAGGAATTGCATCAGGTGCTTATGAATTAGCTTTAAAATACTCTAAAGAAAGAAAAGCATTTGGAAAAGAAATCAGCCAGCATCAAGCAATTGCATTTAAGTTAGCTGATATGGCTACTCAAATTGAAACTGCTCGTTTACTTTGCTTAAAAGCAGCATGGTTGAAAGATCAAAAGCAAGATTTTTCTCAAGCTAGTGCCATGGCAAAATTATATGCCTCTCAGGTGGCTATGGATACCACAGTTGAAGCTGTACAAGTTCATGGCGGCTATGGTTTCGTAAAAGAATATCATGTTGAGCGATTAATGCGTGATGCAAAAATCACTCAGATTTATGAAGGTACTTCTGAAATTCAGAAAATTGTTATTTCAAGAAATATATTAAAATAAGTAAGATTTATTAGTAGGATTTTTCTTTTGGATTTAAAGATGAAATCTTAAAATAATTCAATAAAAACTTCGTTATCACGCACAACCTTACATTCACATAGAGGTTGTGCGTTTTTTATTTTTTTTGATATAAAGCTATTATTCATTAGATTTATACAATTATTCGAGAGAATACTTTTACTTTTTAGAGTTAATCCATTCATAAAACAAGAAAATGGAAGATTACAACAAAATCATTGAGTCTTTGGGCGTTAAATTCGTCAAAGCAAAAAATATCAAAATCCAAAAGCCTGTAACCGTAAATAATCTTTACGAAGTAGAGAATAAAGTAATTTGGGTAAATAAGGGAGAAGTGTTATTAGGGGAAGAAAAATTATTAGCAAAGCAAGGTGATTTTGCTTTTATTCCCGGTGGAAAAGCACATCAAATCACTTATGGAAGAGGGAGCCAAATTGAAACCATTACTAATGATAAGTTCATTACAGGCAAGTCAGAATATTTTAATTCTATTAGCCATGATGAATTATTAGTGGAAGGTGGTGATAGTTTTAGTTATATTTCATTCGAAGCTAAAGTTTTTGATTCAGTAAACTTTTTCGCATCGCTTGATATACCGCCATTTATTTTCAGCAATGACGTTATAAAATCTTTGAATGATAAGATTTTTGAAGAACTAAGTACTGATGAGCCAGGTGCTGATCGTATGGTGAAGGTCTTAACTGAATATTTGCTGGTAGAATTATTCAGACACATTGTTCGTAATAAGTTGTTTGTTGAGCAATTAGCAACAAACAGTACTTATTTCAAAGATCCGCGTTTAATTGATATTTTCAATTATATTAATGAGCACTTAGGTGGTGATTTATCAAATAAGAAACTTGCTGAAGTTGCTAATGTATCGGAGGATTATGTAGGGCAATATTTCAAAATGCTGACAGGTATAAATCCTCAGGATTATATTGAATATCAACGAATGGAAGAGGCCGTTACCTTATTGAGAACTTCTAAGAAAAGCATTAGAGATATTGGACATGAAGTTGGGTACAAAGATACTGCATACTTCTGCCGAAGATTTAAAATGATGTTCGGAATTCCTGCAGGAAAGATGAGAAGAAGAGAATCTTTAATGAACGTTTAAATAGAGCCTGTTAGGCAATTAAAGGAGGAGGATTTATAAGTCCTTGATATCCAAAATCAAATAACTAAGGTTTGTACAATTAATTACTGGATTTTATGTAATTGCTGATTGAGCAAAATTTTTGCTTCAGTCATCTCAATTAATAATTGTGGGTTTTGCTCTATGGCATTACCCACAACTACTACATCAGCGCCTGACTTCCAGGCGCTTTTTGCTTTAGAAACAGAATTAATACCTCCTCCAATAATTAGCGGAATATCAACTGCTCTTTTCACAGATGCAATCATTTTTTCACTGATCATTTTATCAGCGCCACTTCCTGCATCCATGTAGATGAGTTGGAGTCCTAATAATTCGCCTGCAATGGCAGTGCTTACCGCAATATCACTTTTGTCGTGAGGAATAGGATTGGTATTGCTCATATAAGAAACAGAGGTTTTATTACCCCCATCAATAAGCATATAGCCTGTAGGCCAAATTTCCATTTTGCTTCTTTTCAAAATGGGAGCGGATAAAACGTGCTGACCAATCAATAAATCAGGATTTCTACCTGAAATCAACGAAAGATAGAGAATAGCATCGGATTGTAAATCGATATATTGGTTGTTGCCGGGAAAAAGAATTACCGGAATATCAGTAGCAGATTTTATATCGGAAATGCAACTGCTTAGAAAATCAGAAACGATCAAACTCCCTCCCACAAAAAAGAAGTCTACCTCATTTTCAATTGCCATATTGACTAAACGTTGTAAAGAAGCTCTGTCATGAACTTTATCAGGATCAATCAGTAAAGCAAAGCATTTTTGTCCGTTTGCTTTATATTCAATAAGTTGGTTAAGCTTCTTCTTTTCTATCATCAGATCTTTTATTTTCCAACTGACTTAAAAATTCCAGGATTTTATCTCGTGCAATAGCTGCCAAAATACCCCCTACCTCTGCCTTTAGCAAGGTCATAATTCCACTACTACTGCTTTCTTCCCTTCTTATAACTATTCGGGGTGAGTCATCATTGTCGCTTTCATCCTCACTTACTTCCCTATAAACTTCAGCATTTCGGGTTTTTTTGCCCCCTCCGGTTATTAATTTTACAGCCTGATAAGCCAAAAATACACCTCCCGCAATCATCAAAGCATTTTTACCGAATTTTTGAGCTTTACCGGAATATTCGCTTAATTGCTCGGATAAATCTTGTTCATATTTCTTACTTCTCTCTAGTAGCTGTTCTTGATTACTCATGCTTCTTGAATTTAAAAATTAAAATTACTCTTCTTTGGTTGATTTGTTGATGGAATCACTAAATACTTTCTTCATAAATTTGCTGTCCTTTAGAAGAATGAAAATGACTGTTAGCAATAGATATCCTAAGGCGACTATACCAAAACCATAAACATAGCTTTCCATAATTTCGGTTAGGTAAAAAGCCAATGTCAAACTACCGAATAGAATCAGTAAGGTTAAGGATGCCCCCACCATAATGAGAGGTAAAAGTTTAGCTAATTTCTCTGCTATTTTTTCTTCTATCTCCTTTCTTATCATTGCTATGCGTACTTCTAGCAATTTTTGTAACGATTCTATGATTTTATCTAGTCCCAATAGTCCTAATAGTTTACTACTTTTCACAACTTTAAGTATTATTTGATTCCTAAGTTATATAAATTTCAGTTCATCTTAAATTTACACGTTAAAATAATTAGAAAGATTAATGCAGCTTATAGCAGATAGCGGTTCGAGTAAGACAGATTGGCGCTTTTTAAATAAGGATAATTCCATTGAGCAATTGAAAACAAGTGGAATAAATCCTTATTTAATATCAGAAAAAGAGCTTTTTGAAAGCCTGAGCGCTGATTTTAAAGATAAAAGTTTTCAGGATATAAACGAGATTAATTTTTATGGTGCAGGGTGTGGTCACATAAAGAATAAAGAAAAAATAAAATCAGTTTTTAAGGATTTTTTTAAATGCGATCAAATCTTTGTGGAAGATGACATGCTGGCTGCGGCAAGGGCATGTTGTGGAAATGATGAAGGGATTGTCTGCATATTGGGTACCGGTGCTAATGCCTGTCATTATGATGGTGCCACTATTACCGAAAGAATGATTTCCTTAGGATATGCTTTGGGAGATGAGGGAAGTGGAGCTTATATCGGAAAATTAACGCTCAAAGCTTTTTTGGAGAATGAAATGCCTGATAAAATGGCAAAAAAATTCAGCGCTGAGTTTCCTGAAATCAATTTGGAATATGGACTAGAGCAGATTTATCAAAAGCCCTATCCCAATCGGTTTTTTGCTCAATTTTTCCAGTTTGCCTTATTGCATCAAAAAGAAAAATTATTTTTTGAACTTATTTCAGATGCATTTCAGCTGTTTCTGGAAAAATCCGTTCTAAAATTTAAGCAACATCAAAATTTGCCGATTCATTTTGTAGGAGGAGTAGGGTTTAATGCTAATTCCATCATGCGCATGGTTTTAACAAAAAATAATTTAACAGCTGGAAATTTTATCGAAAGCCCAATTGCGGGTTTGACACTTTATCATAAAAATCAACATTCATGAGTATTACAGAGTCAGAATCAAATTTTAATAATCTGGAAAACCTTTCTATTGGCGAATTGCTTCAAGGGATCAATCAGGAAGATCAATCTGTTGCCCATTCAGTTCAAAAGGCACTTCCGCAAATTGAAAAAGCACTAGGGGCAATAGTTGAAAAGATGAAAGTGGGTGGAAGATTATTTTATATAGGTGCAGGAACAAGCGGACGATTGGGGATTTTGGATGCTTCCGAATGTCCGCCTACTTTTGGGGTGGGATTTGATAAAGTTATTGGATTGATAGCTGGAGGAGATCATGCAATTCGGAAAGCAGTTGAATTTGCGGAAGATGATAGAACTCAAGCCTGGAATGATTTGCAAGAGTATAATATTTCTGAAAAAGATTTTCTGATTGGGATTGCCGCATCTGGCAGAACGCCTTATGTAATTGGGGGATTAAAAATGGCACAGGGTAATGGAATCAGTACTGCTTGTATTACTTGTAATCCTGATTCGGAGGTGGTGGAGGTTTCTGATTTTCCTATTGAGGTGCCTGTCGGCCCTGAATTTGTGACAGGAAGCACCAGGATGAAGGCAGGGACGGCACAGAAAATGGTACTAAATATGATTTCCACCACTGCCATGATTCAACGGGGACATGTGAAAGGCAACAAAATGGTGGATATGCAATTAAGCAATGATAAGTTGGTGGACAGGGGCACGAAAATGATTATGCATGAGCTTGGGATAGAATATGAAGCAGCTAATAAATTATTGATGGAACATGGTTCAGTAAGAAAGGCTGTTGAGGCGGGGAAAGGCTGAATTCACCCAATGAAAGTGATTAATGTCCCGACTTTTTCAAAGTCTGATATAAGCACAAAACTTGCCTCGGTCTGACGCTTTCACTAAAAAAACTTTGATCGTTTAACTTGCCTAAATGGAAGTATTTTTAAAAATAGATCCTAAGCGTCTGACCGATATCCTAGGGACTTCCATTAAGCGATTAGACGGTAGGAAACCGTCAAACCGCCCTCAAAAACTGACAGGTTACGTATGATAAGATAATAAATCAAGATTTTCAAAAACTTTTTTAGCCCAAATCGCATTCTTAAACTCATTACTTAGAACCTAAAAATTAGCACTGCAAAATGCACCACATCGAGCCCTACTACAACTGGCTAAAATATTATGATTCCTCATCTGATGAGCTTTCTCCTTTCCATGGGAAAGAATATAATTATGAGCTTTATACCGATACCATTTACGGATATTATATAGATCCTGCCTGGGATGCAATAGGTTCTGAAACCTTATACATTAAAATTTTATACGCCAATTACGATGATGGAATTGCGGTGATTGAAATGATAGGCGAATGGAATGACACCTTGCACAATGATATCATGCATTTGAAAAGAAATATCATTGAGCATATGTTGCTTCAGGGCATCAATAAGTATATCTTAATAGGTGAAAACATCCTTAATTTTCATGGTTCGGACGATGAATATTATGAAGAATGGTTTGATGAAGTAGAAGATGGCTGGATCGTAGGCGTTAATTTCCGAGATTTTGTTTTAGAGGAATGGGCACAGTATAATGTAGATACTTATATCAATTGTGGCGGACAGTTTGAGCACTTAAACTGGAGAACCCTAAAGCCTCAGGTTTTTTGTGAAAGAGTTGAAGAGCATGTGATGAAGAGATTGGATTTCTAATTTTTTATCAAGCCATGTTATTTAACCACAAAGTACCTCTAAGAATTTCACAGAGACCACAAAGTAACAGCTAAAGCTGTTGAAGTTTTCATACCTGACAAAATTGCTCAATTAATTAAATATGATTTATTAATTACTGTTAACATACGAGAGTAATTTAACAGCCTAAGGCTGTCATTATAAATTATTTTCTTTGTGAAAAGCTTTTTGATCTTTTGTGGTTGAAAAATGCTTGCGGTAAGGAAATCTCTTAATTAAACGGCATTGAATCCTATTCAGGAATAATCATCGCCATTTTATGGACTAAATAATATTTCCCTGAATTTACTTCTTTACATCTTACTCGTGTTCTGCGGGTTTCCTGCTTTTCAAACAATCTGTTTTCAAGTATGAATTTTTGTCCTTGACCTAATTCCAGCAAACTTATCTCATCAGGATTTATAGGGTCATAAGCTTTTAAAGCCTTAGCCAAATGGATATCTGAAAGTGAAGCTGCTTTAGGATTTATCATGTATCGATTTAATGCCTTCAGAATATTTTCAGGGAAAATGGTGGTTGTTTGAAATGGTAACATCAATTCTATAAAAGCATTTTTCCATTCCTTTCCATGTGGGGAAACCCTGCCTTTATGTTTTTCAAAAACCCAGTGATGCGCTACTTCATGCACATAAGTGATCAAAAACGAATAATGGTTTAAGTTTTCGTTGACAGTGATGACTGCCCAATCTTCATTCGGCTTTTTTCTAAAATCTCCTAGTTTACTATTTCTAGCTTTAGCTATGATAAAACGAAAAGGTTTCTCTTTCCATAAATTAAAAGCTAAATCCACAGAATTTTCAGGAACAAAACGGCTTATTCTATGATGTATTTGTTTTTCGTAATGCGTCATAAAGTGCTTAAAACTAAGCAGAAATTCTCATAAAATTACCTTTTAATCAGCTTAATGCATGATTTCAAATTTTTACAGATGAATTTTTCTCTTCATAAATCTTTTGTAAATTCCTTTTTAAGCTGTAATTTCAAAGCCCTTTAAAGCTTAACGCAATATTAACGGGATTAGGGCTTGTAGAATCGCCAACTTTTTATAATATCATACTCTTAAAACCATTTAACTATGATTCAAATTATTCCATCTATCGCCATCAAAGAAGGTAAAATTATTAGAGTTGAAGGCGCAGATATTGCTGGAGCTAAAGTGTATGATGATTCCCCTATTGATGTGGCTCGAAAGCTGGAGGATAGTGGAATTAAAGTGGCCCATATAGTTGATTTAGATGGCGCACACCGAGGCTCTCCAGTGAATTATCATATCTTAGAAGCCATTCATGGCTATACTGATTTAGAGCTTGACTTTACAGGAGGTATCAATACGGATGGCGATATTAGCAAAGCCTACGAATATGGTGCAGATTACATTACCGCAGCCAGTATTGCAGTAGAAAGAAAAGAGCTTTTTGCTTCCTGGATAGTTTCTTACGGAAGAGAGAAAATCACTTTAGGGGCGGATGCTTTAAACGGAAAGATTGCTTATAAGGGATGGAAGCAAAACACTGATATTGATATCATTGAGCATATCCGATATTTCTATGACAGAGGATTGAAATATGTAAAAACTACCGATATCAGCAAAGAAGGTTCATTATCAGGTCCGGCATTCGATTTATATCAAAGTATTTTAGATGAGTTTCCAGATATCTGTGTATTAGCCAGTGGGGGAGTCCGTAATGTGGATGACATCCGCAAGCTAAATGACATGGGCATTTTTGCCGTAATCTTTGGTAAAGCCTACTATGAAGGAAACATCAAAATTGCTGATCTGAAAGAGTTTTTGAAGTAGGCTTTTAGTGAGTTAATTTCAGGCATCATTCTCATTTCATTATAAGTAAAAAAAAACACATTCCCTCATTGTCAATTATTTTCATTTCTTATCCGTAGAATTATACGTTTATTAAACGTTTAATTCTACGGATAATGTCTTGAAACTTTCATTTAAAGTAATTAGTTGGTTTTATATTTAACTATTATTTCAGTAGATTGCTAAAAATATAATGTAGCTAAATGCACCTTTGGGTGTATTTAGCAAATTGTTGAACTAAACCGTTTCTTAATGGAAACGGTAAATGGAAGATGAGTAAATTATAATGGTAAACAAAAAAGTTACCATTATGAAAACTCAAACAAAAAGCAATGCTTTAGAGCATCTCAAAAGAGAGCTGGAATTCCGCAATTACAGTGTGAGCACGGTAGAAACTTATGGTTCACTCATGTCTCGCATGGTTAAAACGAGCCATTTACCTCTCGAATCCATCACCCTATCACAGTTTAAAGATTACCTTCACAAGGTAGTGATAGAAAAAGGCCTATCC
>NZ_JAGXGF010000173.1 GCF_024636815.1 Marivirga sp. | reverse complement strand
TTCGCATTTTTTGAAGTGCAAGGAAAAGTGGGGAAATCTAAAAAAAGCCATGCACTTGTTATCAACAGTGTAATAGTTTTTAACATATATTATTGTTAAAAGTCAGTTTTTAGGGGGAAATGCGTTTTTCAGCAAGCCCTATTTATAATGTAGGCAAGTTCAATTTATAATTGAATCAATCCTTTTCGAATTGCAAAAACCAATCATAAATATTTATAGGCTTAACTTCAGTTTTATTCCAATCATTATGGCTTGCATTATAAACTCTTCTCCAGGCATTATGCCCATTATCCTCAAATAGAGTTAATTCAGCCTCTATTTCCGGTGGACAATCATTTAATGCATTTACCATATTTATTGAACCATTTGAACTGACTATTCCATCATTTTCATTGTGAAATGCCCAAATAGGAAGCTCTTTTAATTCACAGGCCTTATTAGAATTACCATTACCACTGATCGGAACCATGGCAGCTATTCTGTCTGCATATTCAATTGCATAATCCCATGCGGCAAATCCGCCACCGCTTATGCCGGTCATATAAACTCTTTTTGGATCTATTGGATATTTTTCCAAAGCCTCATCTATCATTTCATTTATCATGTGGATGTTCCAATTATTTTTGGTGTGCTGAGGCGAAAATACATACATGGGAATATCATTTCCTTTATCTATAAATTGAGGTAAAGAACCATTTCTGATTAAATTTATTTCACCTTCATTTGCTGTTTCACCATGTCCGCCCATAAAAATAATCGCAGGCTTAAGTTTCTCAGGATATTTAAGCCCCTCTTCTAATTGATATGCTAAATATAAAACCTCTCTATTTTCCACTTCTGATTGAAATGATTGGACACTCTGACGATCATTTGTTTCAAATTTATATTCAAACTCTTCATTTTGTAGGCTGTCTTTTTCAGGGTGTGACAATACAGAATATGCATAATAAGTAGTTAAGGGAGCAAGTCCGTTGACAAGGACTTTCAATGTATCCTGATTTGAATCAATCGATTCAATTCCTCTCATTAAAATTGACTCTTCTGAGCCACTTTCTACTAAGTTTTTAATGTCCTCGACTTCCTCTATTTCTAATTCCTTCTCACTTATTACATAATAGACATCCACTGCCGATTTTGGTTTTAGTAGAAAATCCACAGTGGTAATTCCTACTCTCAATTGTGGGAAATTATCATCCCATTCTAATATGATTTCAACTTTATTATCATCACTTGTTTCATTTTTCTCAGTCTGAGGTAAAACTTCCTCTTTGGACATGCAACTGATGAAAATAAGAGAAGAAAGAAAAAGGGAGGAGAAAAGTATATTAGGATTTTTCATGATCAATCTTTATTTAATGAATACAATTAATAGAACTGATTATAATTTCAATTTTTTAAATATGTTTTCCGGTATTGATTTTATGATTTTCATAATGAGCAACCATTGAGGTTTGAAATAAATTACGTTTTTTCTTTTATTCATCCCCTTTATAATTGCTTGTGCTAATTTGACAGGATCAGCCGTAAGCAATCCAGGTGTTTCTAAGCCATCAATCATCTTTGTTTTTACAAAACCAGGCTTTACAGTTAAAACACTCACATTATGTGGGTACAATCTGTTTCTTAAACCTGAAAGATAGGTGGTTAAAGCAGCTTTTGCCGATCCATAGAAATAATTGCTTTGTCTGCCTCGGTCTCCAGCCACAGAACTTATTGCAGCAATAAATCCATACTGTTTCTCTTCAAAATCGTTTGCAATAATATTTAAAATTGAAACCGCACCTGTGAAATTGGTTTGGATAATATTTTGCCATGAAGTATCCTTTTGGGCTTTTTCCTGGTCACCTAAGATTCCAAAAGCACATAAAACAGCATCTGGTTTTTCAGTTAAATTCTCATAAAAGGCTGGGTGGTCCTCGATTTTATTGGCATCAAATTGATTAATATAAACTTTACTTTCATATCTGGCCTCTATATCAGATTGTAACGCTTTTAATTTTTCAAGATTTCTCCCACAAAGTGTTAAGCTGACTTTTTCTTTTGCAGCCTGATAGGCTACTTGCTCGGCTATATCGCTATTAGCGCCTAAAATCAAAAGATGTTTAAATTGGTATTTCATATAATTAAATATTGGTTCAAAGGTAGGTTATTAACTTTGATGAATAAATTGAATTTCATCGTATTTCATGCATGTTATGATCGTATCTATTTTTTAATCAGGGTGTTAGGTGATATACCTACTAAATTAATTCAAGTCGCTTAGATAATAAACTTTGGAACTTCTTTTCAGGATTTATTTCCCTTATAACATCTTGAAATTCTTTCAAATTAGGATAGGTGTCTTTCAACATTTGACTACTCATTCTGGCATCTTTTGTCAAGTAAATTCTTCCCCCGGCCTCTTTTACCAGTTTATCAAGCTCATCCAAAAATTGAAATAAGCCATTTCTTATGGGGAAATCCAAAGCTAATGTATAGCCTTCCATCGGAAATGATAAATACCCTTCATCCTCAGGGCCGAACATTTTTAAAACTGCCAAAAATGAGCCCCAGCCTTTGTCTGTAATTCTTTTTAATATTTTTTCTAAATACTTCTTTCCTGCTTCTTTTGGCAATACGAACTGATATTGAATAAAACCTCTTTTTCCATAAATTCTATTCCAATTCAAAATGGAATCCAATGGATAAAAGAAAGGATCGTAATGTGATTGTAGTTCTTTTCTAGACTTTATATTTTTATTGTAATATAATTTATTGAACCATTTAATCGTAAAATCATTCAAAACGAATTCAGGGAAGGTAAACGGAACATTAATGGCCTTATTGTCATGAGGTATTAACACCTCTTTTTTATTCTGGACTTCATTTTCTTTACTATGCTCTCCTAACATCAAAATGCTTCTGCCAAATTGTTTCCCTTTTTTTAGGCAATCAATCCAGGCCACAGAATAGGTGTAATATGAATACTGGTCAAAAAGATCTAAAATTTCTGAAAGGTTTTGGGCTTTCAATTGTAACTGAGAAATATGGGTAGACTCAATTTTTTTTAATTGAATACCGGCTGAGACAATAATACCTGAAAGACCCAATCCGCCTATAGTAGCAAAAAATATAGATGAATTTTGGTTTCTGTCACAGCGGATGATTTCACCATTTGCTAGAAGTAAATCAAGGAATTGAATGTACCGAGAAATACTCCCGTCAATATGGTGATTTTTCCCATGAACGTTGGCAGCAATGGCGCCACCTAAAGTAATAAATTTTGTACCAGGCGTAACGGGTAAAAACCATCCATTAGGAGTGATGACTTTCAATATCTCAGAAAATAGAATACCACTTTGTGCAATGAATAATCCATCCTCTTTATTAAAACGAAGTATTTTATTGTGTCGTAGACTAGAATAAACTTTTTCTCCTAAAGATGCGTCTCCATAACTTCTTCCATTACCTCTGGGTATAAATTCTCCTAACTGAAAAGATGCTTTTTTTTCACTGCCGATTGAATAGAAATTTACTTCAGCCTCAATTTCAGGATAATTGTTCCAATTTGTAATTAATGTTTTATGCATTGAAAATGCTATCTAAATGATTAAAAACTTATGATGATAAAACAATCATTGTTTTAACCCAAAGGGATTTGAATATTTTGAAATGTTAAGTTTGATCTGACCATAAAAATGTGGTAATGAGCAGATAATACACAAGTTACAACATTTGAAATATTCTTAGCCATCTTATTAAAAAACTATGAATAGAGCTTAAAAAAGCATACATTAGCAATAAGCATAAACTATCAATCGAACCAACATTGAAAGCCGCAAAAAAGCCTTTTTTAGGGTATATACATAATTTTAGAGGACTTGCAATTATATTTATTGTAGGGATTCATTCTGTAATTTCTATACCCTGGGAAGGCTCTTTAGTTGTGAAGTCTCTTTTCTTAGGAATTTTTAATAACGGCACTATACTTTTTGTGTTTATAGCAGGTTTTCTGTTTTACTATTTATCCCAAGGTGATTTCAATTATTTTCAGTATCTCAAAAAAAAATTGAAATATGTAATCATCCCTTATCTGATCATATCAATTCCTGCAATTCTAGACAAACTCTTTATTGATTCTGGAAATCATTGGTGGATGACTTCAGAATTTCAAGAAGCTTCATTTATATATAAAATATTTTTAATGATAGTAACGGGGCGTCATTCCGGAATTTTATGGTTTATTCCAATGATAGCCCTATTCTATTTGTGCTCTTACTTATTCCTGATATTCAGTAAAAAGAGAATCTTTGATTATGCAACACCTATACTCTGCATAACAGGCTTGATGACAGTGCAATTTGGCTACCATGCTAACCCACTTATTTCATTTGTTTATTTTCTACCAATTTATCTATTAGGAATGTGGGTAGCCAAGCATCATTTAAGAATATTATCAGCTAACAATTTTTGGCTTATTGGATTGAGCATAGTTTATATAATCATGACTGTTCTAGAGGTATATGGAATAATTCCTTTAAATAAATACCTGGAAATGAGGGATTTGAAGCATAGCGTGCTTATCTTTAACATAAGTAAATTGAAAGCCACTCTTTTGTGCTTTTTACTGATAATAGGCTTTAATAAGGTGAATCATTTACAATTCCCACTATTGGAAAGAACCGGAACTGATAGTTTTGGGATATTTTTCCTTCACTTATATATCATCAACGTTTTTCAAATAGTAGTACAACGACAAATCATTCCAATTGAGGGTTTAAATATCCTAAGCTACTCAATTTATTTATTTGCAGTAATAGCATTAGCCATGATCATCATATTTTTTGTGAGAATGGTCTTTGGTAAAAATAGTAGGATATTAATAGGAAGTTAATTCAAAATTTAATGACAGTAAAACCAAATTTTTTAATCGTAGGAATGGCTAAATGTGGAACATCCTCTTTAGCCCAATATTTACAACAACATCCTGATGTTTTTGTGACCAAACATAAAGAACCAAGATATTTTTCAAGCCAAGGTATGCAATTCCCAATGGGTGGGCCAAAGGATAAGCAAGTGGAAAGCTGGTACGTGAAAGACTGGGACAAATATTTGGAACTATTTGAATCAGCCAATGAAAAAGCAATAGGAGAAGCAAGTGCTGATACCTTGTATTTTCATTCTAGTACCATCCCACTCATTAAAGAAAAATTAAATAATCCTAAAATTATAATCATTCTGAGAAACCCTGTGAAAAGGGCATTTTCTGCTTACCAACATTTAATAAGAGATGAAAGGGAGAGCGGAAGCTTTGATGAGGCTTTAGAAAAAGAACCGGAAAGGATTAAAGATAATTATGAGTTGATTTATCACTATAAAAAGGTAAGTCAATATTATGAGCCTGTAAAAGCTTTCCTGGATAATTTTGAAAATGTAAAAGTGATCCTAAACGAAGATTTACAGAATGATACCGCAAATTGCTTAAAGGAGGTATTTGAATTTTTAGAAGTAGATCCAAATCAAGAAATCGAGTATGATCTGAGGTTTAATGTTTCTGGCAAACCAAAAAATAGAATGTTGCATGAGAGCCTGCAAAGCGAAAATAAAATTAGAAAAATGGTAAGGCCACTAGCCAGGTTATTATTCCCAACAGAAGAAAAAAGAAAAAGAATGGTGACATGGCTCTCAGGTAAAAACATGAACCGATTGCAATTAAGTAATGCTACTGCAAAAGAATTATATGCCTTCTTTCAAGAAGACACTGAGAAACTGAAAGACTTGATAGACAAAGACCTTAGTCAGTGGAGGTATTAGGTTTTTTTATTGGGTGTTTTTGACCAAAAAGATTCAAAGTTCATCCGTTCGACCCCCCCCCCCCCTTCGCTTAAGGGGGGAGTAGCTATGATCTGATTTTTAGAATATGATTATGTTACTTAATCATATTTTTTCTTATGCATGGAGAAAAATAGGTATACAGCCTATTGTGTTTTACTAATTTCAATCTATGCGAACTATCCCCTGGAGGATTATAGGGGTGTCGATTGACAGTATAAAATAAGAAAAAGATAAAAGACTTTATTACAAAACTATTTATCAATGGTAGTCTACTTCATTTTAAAAACTTTCTTAAAGGCCTTTTTCCCATAATCTCCAGAATAAAAACCTATGCTTTTTAGAGAGATGTCATAGTTTTTATGCAAATAGACTTGATTAATCAATAATACTATAACCATAGTGCTTAAAGTAGCAAAAGCGGCACCCATTACGCCATAAAATGGAATCATAATTATATTGAGAACTGTATTGATTACTGCATTTCGCATTACGAAAAACATATTTCTTTTAGCTTTCCCAACTGCATCCAACACTACTCCCATTTGTTTGTTGAATGGAATCAATAAGCCGTAAAGCATGGTGATGTTTAAAATCATACCTGCTTCCGCATATTCTGAGCCGGCTAATAATGATACAATTTGATTGCTGAAAATAATCACAAAAACTGCAAAGGGAACGCTGAACAATAAAATCACAGCCACAGACTTTTCATATAAAGATTTCATAGCCGCTTCTCCATCAGCTTCTGCTCTGCGAACAGCTTCGGGGAAAAGAATGCTGGCAAGCGCCATGGAAGGAACTTCAAATAAGTTGGCAATCCTGATAGCTACATTATAGACAGCCACGGCAGCTGGGGTCAGATACCAGCCAATCATCCAAATGTCAATATTTCGCATTAAAACAGCACTGATGTTAGTGCCTAAAGTGTATTTTCCATAAGAAAAGAGTTCACGTGTCCACCTTTTGTTCATTTGGAAACTAAGCTTTCTTTTGCTTGCGATAAATGAAACAAGCGTTCCTACTAAAGCAGAAGCCCCATACCAAAGACCTAATTGGAATAAAGTAAGCGGAATTTCAAAAAAGAAGTGGACAAGGACTACAAAAAACAAAATCCCATTTTTAAAAAAATAGCCTAAGAAAGGTCCAAAGAATTGAAAATTTGCTCTTTGGATATAATCAAGATGAAAAAATAGCGCTAAAATTAAGCTGGTTGGAATAAAAATATAGAGCAATTGAACCAAGCTGGGTGATTGCCATACCTCTGCCAAAGGGATTGCTATCAATGATAGTATTAATGCAACAGCAAGGGAAAATATAATATTTAATACCAATGAAGTGGACTGAATCAATCCTTTGTCTGATTGGTTTTTTGTATTACTAAACCGGATTAGTGGGTTTTTAAAAAATCCATTTCTTGCGGTTTCCAACAAGGTGGCTAATGAAATAAACAACATCCAGGCACCATATTCCTCTTTCCCCAATATTCTTACGAGCAGAATAAAAGTAAATACTCCAAAAATTAGGACGGATACCCTTTCCAGCAAAGTAAACTTTCCTGATTGGATCCAATAGGATTGTTTTTTGGTCATGAAGCTTATTGGTTAGATAGTCTGATAGCTAAATTTAATACTTATATCATTGTTTCTGCTATTTATCTCAGCTTCATTTAAAAATATAAAATATTAAACTTCCTTTAAAAGTAATTATATCTGTAAAGCTGGAATTTCAGTTTATAAAAAGTAAAGAAAATTAATATTTAATAGATATCTATAAGTAACTAGTGAAGTTTGAGCTACTATAAGTATTATTTAGTGTTCTGTATAAAAGAGATTGTTTTCGATTAAAATCACAATGTAATAATATTCATTAACTAAGAAATATATGAATCATTAAAGTGCATGCTCACGTTTACGGGTATATGTTCGTAACCAACCAATGTTAAATTTCAGATTATTTGTTATTTCAATTTTAAGCTCTGTTTTATTTTTTTTAAATCAGTATGCTTTTGATGGCTATATTCAAAGTAAAGAAACATTAGCGAAAGAATTGCAATCTACTTCCCAGACTTTATCTGATTGGGAATTAAGTGAAAAACCACCTTTCAAATACCGAATGCTCTTTCCTATGGTGGTTAAAAATCTTAGTAAGATTATTCCAGGGCATGCCAGTGAAAATCAGAAATTTTACTGGAGTTACTTATTTTTAAGTTGGCTCTTTTTCATTGCTACTTCATGCATGTTGTATCTGGTATTACAGAAGATATTACAATCAAGTTCTATGGCCTTTTTGGGAGTGTTTTTACATCTAAGCATGGTCCCTGTGTTATTTGCATATACTCTTCCTATTCACACTAGAGAAGATCAAATGGCCTTTTTGTTTTTATTATCGGCTATTTATTTTCTCTACAATAGGAATCATGTATTTTATTTAATCATAGCCTGCTTGGGGGTATTCGTTAGGGAAACCTTATTGTTATTACCATTTTTTGTATTACTTTTTGCTAAGCTCCCATTAATCAGAAAGTTAATTTTGAGCGCACTTCCATTATTGATTTGGATTGCATTTAGGTGGTTGATAGGTGCAGATGAATATGATTTTTGGCAGGGGTTAAATTGGAATTTATCAAATCCTATTCAAATAATATTTTTTAGTTTTTTATCATTTTCCTATTTATGGCCACACTTTATTTTTTCTTTTGAAACCAATCAAAATCAAGAGGATACTATTGGGCTATTTTCATATAAAGCTGTTGTTTTATCTGTTTTAATCATATTTTTAACCACCTTTCTTTTCGGGATTTTCAATGAAATTCGATTATTGTATTTGATTTTTCCATGGGTGATTATATCAAGCCTGAGAATTATAGAGAAGCATCAGGAATTATGGATTGAATTTCTTAAGAACAAGTATGTACTTGTGGCTTCATTACTTATGATTCTTTTGGTCGTTATTTTAGCACCATATATTACAGATTTAAGCCAAAATGCTTTCGGTGATAATCAATATGGTGTCCCATACGGAATCTGGGCTATTTCATTTTTGATCTATTTTATACCAACAGTATTATCGCTTATATTTTATTTATTCTATCAACCCAAACTAGAAAATGAAAAGCTTTAACCAATTAAATCGGAATGATTCCCTGAGGATAATTGAGTGGGGGATAATTATTGCAACACCTTTTATCCCCTTGTTATTTACATTTCCTTATCGGATAAATCTATTTTTAGCCTGGGAAGGAGCCTATCGAATTTCTATGGGCGAGATTCCTTATCGGGATTTTGGAACTCCGGTGGGTTATGTGTTTTGGCTTCTGCCTGCATTATTCTTTAAAATTTTAGGCCCTTATGTAATTACGCTACTTAAGGTTCAAGTCTTTATTAATATCATTTCAAATTATCTGTTCACCAGAATATTTAAACAGCTAAAACTAGATGTAGGGGCTAGAATAGTAGCTTTAGTTATTTTTGTGTTATCCTATACATTATTCAATTTTTGGCCCTGGTACAATCATTTAGTATTTGTGTTAGAAATGGCATCCCTGCTTTTTGCATTGAAAGTTGTGACTGCTGAAGAAAATAAAAAACTGATTCTTTATTCGTTTCTTGCAGCAGCTTTTGCGGGCCTATCATTTATGACAAAACAAGATACGGGAGGGTTCGCACTCTTGTTCTCAGGGCTCATTATTTTATTCGCTTCAATTAAGAAAAGGCAATACTTGAGTGTTCTGGTTTTTGCTGGGAGCTATGTGGTTTGCATGGTATTATTAATTGTACCATTTCTATCGTATAACTTTGAATATTGGTTTAATTATGGACAATCTCCTCATTTCTCACGCCTGACTCTGTTTGATTTGTTTGATGAGTTTCTAGGGGCATCTAAATGGATAAAATTTTATCTACTTTTACTCGTTGCCATTTTAGTATACAAGATAAACAAAAATTGGAGTGCAATTTTTGATATTCAAATAGTCCTTCCATTATTTGTTGGACTATTTATTTTACTTCAAGCTTCCGTTATTCAAGTGACAAGTTATACGCCATTGGATGGAAACATTTATTACCATAGTATTATAGCAGGTGTTATTCTACTTCAATTTGATAATAAAATCGTGTTTCATAAAATATGGTCTTTATTTCTTGTTGTTTGCTTGGTTGGGCTTTGGTGGTCAAATGTATTCTGGGTAAGAAACATTCGACCAAAAGTAAAATCATACTTTCAAACCACCGAAAAGGATGTTGTTTCTAAAAACACTTATGTTTTGGAAAATGATACTTCAAAAATGAAGCGTTCCAATTGGGTAGTTCCTGATCTGGAAAGTTTTAAAGGAGTGAAAATACCAGAAGAGACAGCAACTGGAATCTATAAGATTCTAGAGATCTCTAATAGGATGGAACTTAAAAATGAATTGAAAGTGTTGAACATGTCAGAATTGACACAATTGGCCTTTGAGATGCCGTATCAAACGGAAAAAGGGACTCATCATCCCTTATGGTATCATCAAGGCGTAGCATTTTTCGATAGGGAAGTGAAGTATTTTTGCGAAAAAATTGAGAGGGAAGAGTATAATTTGATATTGTTTCAAGACATACCTGATCTTAATAACTTTTATTCTTACGAAGTAAAAGAGTGTATTGTAAAGAATTATAAGTTTAAGTTTAAATTTTTAGCACCAAGAATTCCCGAAGAATCCTACATTGAAGTTTATCAATTAAAAACAGAATAATCTCATCATCATCTGCATTTTTTATTTTTTAACATAATAAAAGTATGTCGAGTATGAATGGAATTAAAAAAAATTTTAGGACCGTTATGCAATTAATGTCAATATTGATTATTATTGGATTGTTTTTTTCATGCGAAAGAGTAAGTGAGGAAGGCTTAATTGCTGATGATAAAGTGGACTTACCTGAGGTAAGTGAAGTTTTAGATTGTGGTGAATGTACATACATAGTGAATGAACATGAAACCAATGGTAAAGAGTTGAATATTCAACCCGGGGATGTGATCTGTCTAGAGTCGGGTAGAAATTATGGGCCTTTATTATTTAAAAATATAGTAGGCACCATGGCTGACCCTGTGATCATAAAAAATTGTGGAGGGGTAGCAACCATTGATTCTGATGGGTCATTTGGAATGAAATTTCAGAATTCAAAGCATTTTAAATTATTAGGAGATGGTTCCAAAGAGAAATATGGAATAAAAGTTTCCACGTCAAGTGGTTTCTTTGTTATGATGGAATATTTCACTAATTCATTTACGATCTCACAAATAGAAGTAGCTGGTAAAGAACCAGGTGGTCGAGGCGAAAATTCTGGATTTTCAGGAATCGGAATAAAAACCAGTCCTTATCAAGACTGTGATTTATTTACAGATGAAACAAGGCAGGCCTGGATTATGAAAGATATTGAGGTTAGTAATAATTATATTCATGATACCGGAGGAGAAGGCTTATATGTAGGCCATGGATTTTACGCTGGTAGAAAAGAAAAAGACTGTGGTCAAGTTACTTACTCCCATTCTATTCAAAACATCCGAATATTTGATAATATTATTGAAAATGTAGGCTTTGATGGAATTCAGATTAAAAATGCTGACCGTAATGTGGAGGTTTTTGACAATCAAATTAGAGGTTTTGGTTTGAGAGACCATGGTGCTCATAATGAAGGACTATTTATTGGAGAGGGTTCTACAGGTCAATACTATAATAATCTGATTATGGATGGAACCGGAAATGGAATCCAATACCAAGGAATGGGTAATGTAGATATTTTCAACAATGTGATAGTTAATGCAAAAGGAAATGGGTTTTTTGGAGCTCACGGTCAATTTGTTTATCGTATTCCAAATGGTTACCATAACATATTGAATAACACTTTTGTAAATATAGGTGAGGTCGGTTTTACTTTTTACAACGATGATGGAGGGGTAAAAAGACTAATGAACAATGTTTTTGCAGGCGTAGGAGGTGACATGACATCAAAAGGAGCAGAATTAGATTCAGCTAATAATTTATTCACACAAGATGTAGAATCTCTGGGGTTTGTTGATGTTGGAAATGGAAAATTACGATTAAAAAGTGATTCGCCTTTAATTGATGCAGGTATTGATGAGACCTACGAGCTTGGTGTTATATTTGATTATAAAGACGACCCTCGCCCAGCAGGTAGTTCGGTAGATATTGGAGCTTTTGAATATCAACAAGATTGATCCAATTGTCCATGATAGATGATAAGTTTCTTACATATATAGTGTAATCAATAAATTTTATACATAAAAAAGCTTCATTGAAAATCGTTTCAATGAAGCTTTTTTCGTTTTTGTAAAGTAGAATTACATCACATCTTCTAAAGGGATACCTATTAAAGATTCCAAGACTAATTTTGCATTCTGCATATCATTAAAAGCTTGAAGTCTACTTATTTTTCTTTGGCTTATCTGTGTGTTACTTGCACTATATTTGTCATATGTTTCTTCTCCTTGTTTAAAGCTTTCTTCTATTATACTGTGGTTCATTTCTGAATCTTCCAGTGCTATAGATTGAATTTTGTAAATTTCTTCAAACATTAAGTAATTATTATACGCAGATAAAACCTCTTTGCGAAGTTGAATTTTCACATTGTTTACTCTGCTTTCAGCCATTTCAACTTTTATATGATTTTTTTTGGTTACCATTGGATCCGTAAAAAGTTGACCTAATGGAAGAGAAAGACTAAAGTTGTATCTAGGGAAAAATAAGGATCTATTTGCAATATCGCTTGAAGGATCAATATTAAACTCATTTAAGTTTGCTGACGCTTTAAATGCATCTAGCCAATCTAATTTCCCTATTTTTAGGTCGTATTTGGCCAAGGCAACAGATTTTTTTACTTCATCATTGGAGGGATGATTATTCCATGCTATTTGTACTAGTTTTTCTTCATAGCTGATGTCGGAAATCCCTTTCGGAAGTATAATTTTGTTGTAGTCAATTGATTGGGAAGTAGCATTTAAGCTAACCATAATCAAGATAGCGAGGGTTAAGATAGTTTTTTTCATGTCATTTTATTTAAGTAATTGATTATTAATCTATTATAATGTTTTCATAAAAGAATTTAATAAGTTATTTATAAGCATTTTATTGTAAGTTTTCATCTAAATCAGGTAGTTTAATCATAAGAGCATAAGTGGCAATCACAAGTATGTTTATTGGTTTTTGAAATAATGCATCTTGAGTAAAATGAGCCACCGACAAACCTAAAAATGGAATGGCATACATCAGATTATATGTTTTCAAAAGTGTGCTTTTAAGTCGGAAGTGATTTAAAATTCCTTTGATTACAATTGCACCATTTAAACAAATCACCAGAAACACGCCTAACCATCCCATTTCTAGGGCAGTTCGTAAGTATCCACTATCAGGATCGTAAGTTCCTGCTAATGGATGGCCTCTGGAATATCGTAAACCAGAGTTTCCGGCCGTATTGATGCCGCCTCCAATAGGATTTTGTTTCACATATTTCTGCAAGCGAATTCTTTTTATATCACGTACGTTCATTGATGCATCCTCAGAGAAATTCAATGTAGACCTCATCCTGTTGATCGGGGCATTATAAAAAGGGCCAACCATTAAGACAGTAAAAAGCATAATCATAAATATGCTTGCGCCCAATATTTTTGGTTTATGTAAATTCATAAGAACAAATAATACAACACCTACAGCCACCATAGCATAAGCTGTTCTTGTCCCTGCAAAAGACATAGCAAAAAACATAAATAAGGTCATGAAAATTAACCCGAGTTTTTTGGATAATGAGTAGGGACCAAAAACCATCATAAGTGTTGATAAGCCACTAAAACCTAAGAAAAGACCATAGGCAGAGGGGTCAGATAGAATTGAGAATTTCCTCATGTTGCCCCATATAAAGTATAAATCATAGCGGTTTGGGACAGCTCTTATCCATCTCCATTCAAATTCTCTAAGGCCAAAATATTCCTGAAATATCCCATAGGCTGCTACCAACATAGCAATGGTGATCCACAGGGTATTGAATATCTTTATTTGATGCTTAGAATTGAAAAAATGGATGAGTACATAGAACAGTACGAAAATAGTTAAGAACCTAGCCGAGGCCATCCAAGCTGAAATATTAACCGCATTCGGATTAGCGATTTGCAGAATAAAATAGGCGTAAAAAAGGAATTGAATGATTACAATCGGCTCATTAAATTTCCATTGAAAGCTTTCTTTTCCTTTTTGCTGAATTAATTGTGCAATAAAGATTAATAATATAATGAAATCAAAAGCTATTCCGTAAGGAATGTCTGCCATTAGGATTCGATCAATAAGAAATAGAAAGGAACCATATATAAATAAAATATAAATACCATATCTGTAATTCCAGAAGGTAAATCCTAATATAAATGCAGCTAAAATAGAAAGTATAATAAATGGAGCTACTATATAAGTGGTTTTGACCATCAAATAGGGGATAAGGATGGCCAATAAAAGAAGAACAACAACTTTTATAATTTGATTAGCAGTAATGTTTTTCTCAAGTATTTTCATTCTATCAATACGATTTTAAGAAAAATTATCAAATAGATGAAAACCACATATGCTATGCATAAAAATCTAATAAAGTCCTTTATTGTAATCCGCTTTTCATTATTATCTTCTTTCATTTCAAGCTTGATTTTGAATGATTTCTAATATCTGTTGAGTTCTGTTTTCCCAATTATTAGCAGCCACAAAAGAGGTTCTGTTTTGGATGAGTGTGGTGGTATTTTCAGCAATGGCTTTTTGAATATGATGAACAAACTCTTCTTCATTTTCACTTAAGTATATAACCTCTTTAAAACTTTTAATATCTTCTGAGAAATTAGTGGTTATCACAGGTAGGCCAGCCGCTAAGTATTCATTTATTTTCAAGGGATATATACTTTTAGTCAACTTGTTTTTAAGAAATGGAATAATAGAACAGTCCATTCTTCTTAGATAAGGAATAAGTTCAGTTGGTTTTTTAGAACCCGTAAAGAATACGTTTTTGTATTTTTTAAGCTTTTGCAGGTCTGGATTATTAGCATTAACAGGACCGACCATCAAAAGCAAATATTTAGGGTATCTATCCGCAATATTTAAAAGCAATTTATAGTTAATTCTATGGCAAATATTGCCCACATAGCCTATTACTGCTTTATAATCATCTAAAATTGATTCTGTTTTATTTATACTTCCATTTTCGTCTAATGCCTTATTAAACAGCCTTACATTGGCAGCATTAGCAACCAGATGTGTGTTTTGATTATATTTTCTTAATTTCTTTTTAAGATGAGATGATGTTGTAAGTATTAAATCAGCTGATTTAGCATACGTTTTTTCCAGGGAGGCTCCGTGTTTTTTAATATATTCTGATTGACTGATATCATCTACAGATTGATAAATGGAGAGTTTACGACCTGAGGCGGTAGAATTGAAATTATAAAATGGGTTAAATGAATTGTAGATTATATAATTTCTGAGTTTTTCCTCCTTTATAATTTTGCTGATTGATTTTTGAAATAAGCTATTATTGAATTTGCTTAAAAGACTATACATATTGCCTCTTGGCATCCAATTGATAGGCAAAACTGCAGAAGGCGTGACCGCAATTAAATTTTCTTTTATTTCATAAGTGCTTTTTATGCCTAAGAATAATGCAGGAAGCCTTCTGATTATCTCATTTTTATGGATATTCAAGAAAATGTCCTTTAAGGTCAGGGGGTTTTCCACATAATAAACCTTCTTTTGTCGATTTGAAAATTCCTCAGCTATAGAAAATGCAGTAGAAGCATATTGCCCATCCCATTTAGCTAAAGCTATA
The DNA here is from genome assembly GCF_024636815.1 of Marivirga sp. GTDB lineage: Bacteria > Bacteroidota > Bacteroidia > Cytophagales > Cyclobacteriaceae > Marivirga. The sequence continues at coordinate 14,319 of NZ_JAGXGF010000173.1, read as the reverse complement.
TAAAAAATATGCGTAAAATCCATTTCATAAATATACAAAATATTACATGGAAAAATTAGAGATGTGCAGATTAATAATGTAATTTTATAGAATTAAATAAAAGCCGAGCTTTTGCGAGATCGAAAATATTGACTGAGATGTATCTAGTCTATAATTTCTGAAGCTTAAAGTAAGATTTAGTAATGCCTATTAAGACATTCTGGCTATACGTTAAGATTTGATTTTTTAACTTTTGAAACAAATGAATTTAAATACAAACCTGCCTGATTTCCTGATAATTGGTGCTGGGAAGTCAGGAACCACTAGTGTGGATAATTATTTGAAGCAACATCCTGATATTTATATAAGTCCGGTTAAAGAACCTAATTTCTTTGGATATGAATTAAATTCAGCCAAGGATTTTGAAGGAAGTCCTCAGCTGAATCATTATAATAGTTCGGTGACTAATATTGATGATTATGTGAAATTGTTTGAAAAAGCTTTGCCAAAACAAGTAAAGGGAGAGACATCAAACACTTATATGTATCATAAAAATGCCCCTAATAGGATAAAACATTACATGCCTGATGTTAAGTTGATTGCTATTTTAAGGCAGCCTGCAGAAAGATTATATTCCAGATATTTACACCTGGCTAGAGAAAATAAATTACCCACTCAAAATTTTGAGGATTGCTTAGATAAGAATTCTATATGGTGGGAGAGAAATGATTTGATAAAAGAAGGCTTTTATGGTCAATATCTATCCAAGTATTTTGAGCTTTTCAATGAATCCCAAATTAAAGTCTTTTTGTTTGAGGAGTTAAAAGGAAATCCAGAGAAACTCCATAAAGAGATCTTTCAATTTTTAGGTGTTGATGATGAATTCGAAATAGATTTTTCTATTACTTATAATCAATCTGGATTTATTAAAAATCCTATAGTTGATAAATTGATTGGCCCCAATAGTTTTTTCTTCCGAGGAATGAAAAAAATCATATCAGAAGAAAATATCCAAAAAATAAAGGATAATAAATTCCTTTTCAAAAAGGTAAATGATATGAGAAGTAAAAACCTCACCAAACCCAAATTGACAAAGGAATTGAAGCATAAAATATCAACTGACATTTATAAGGAAGATATTCTACTATTACAGAAGCTAATCAATAAGGACTTAAGTCATTGGTTAATATAAATAGGCTTTACTTAAAAAGTTTCAGCTTAGCTACTATCATGTCCTAGATATTTAAATTTTCATAACCTACTAGATTGAGAATTGAACCGGTAAGCTTATTTTTTTGTTTTTTCAAATATGCTATAGAATCTTTGTCCATTTGTTTTATGCTTTCTGTAGATGAAAATACCGGAATAATTTTATCAACATATTTCACTAATTCTTTGGAATCTGAATAATCATTCAATGCTGATCCTTCTAAAAGGATGTAGTCAAATTTATTGGACAAACCATCAATAAGGCTTTTGAAATCCTTATTGAAGAATATTTCTTCAGGAGATTCATAACTACCCCCATTTCCTATGATGAAAATGTTTTTATGTTTAGTGGTCTGTACAAGGTCAACATCATCGTGGGCTTTATTTTCCTTTCCCTCTCCTTCTGTGTGTATTTTTAATTTAGTACTGTCAGTTTTGCCTTGGTCAAGGTATTTTGTTTTTTTATTGGTAGTGATTAGCCATTTTGATAAGGCATTGTTTTTAAAATTAGTGTCGATAATTAAAACCCTTTTTTTAATCATGCTCAATACAAAAGCTAATGAAAAAATAACAAATGTCTTTCCTACCCCAACCTTAGCACTGGTAATTAAAAATGTTTTAGCATTATCATTTTCTATTTCGTATCTGATTTTCCTTAGAAAATGCTTAAATAACTCTAATTCCGGGTCATCTTGTTTTTTGGTAAACAGATTAATATAGTTCAGCTTTTTAGTGTCAATTTTCACTAAGCTACCTGAAAGTTTTAAGCCCGTAAGTCTTTCAAATTGAGTTTGGGTTTTGATGCTGTTATCCATTACTTCCATAACAATTATTGTAAAAATACAAAGGCCAAATGTGGCAAAACCAGCTAATACTATAATTATTAATCTTTTGGAAGATTCAGGACTTGCCGGGGTAGCCGCTTTGTATACTTGTCTAATGGAGCCTGCTGATGCCATTAATTTATTTTGAGCTTCGTTGTATTTTTCCACAGCTGCCAAGTATTCATCGGAAGCTACTTGCGCATCTCTTTCTAATGAGCTTAAAATTGCTTCATTATTGGCGTAGCTTGATAAGCCTCCTCTAATTTCATTGATATTATAATTAATATCATTACGTCTTGATTCCTGGACCCGTAATTCAATTGCAGTGCTTTTTATCAAGTCACTAATTTCTCCTGCACTCAGCCCTTGGGTGTTTTGTCCGGAATTCCCCCTTTCCATCATAGTTAATTCTACTTTATACTGTTGCCTTAATAAATTAAGCGAGTCCAAAAGTCCAGAATTATTAGAGCCTGAGCTTATAAATTTATCATTTAGTCGATCTATTTTTTTCTTAATCTCCAAAACCCTTTCGTTTGAATTTGAGATTAATGAATTTCCGTTACCACCGTTTTTCTCAGCCAGAGTGGTCCTATAATCTTCAAGTTGCAATCTCAATCCATAAATATTATTGTTAATCTGGTCTCTTTGTGATTCCAAATCATATAATTGAGTTGAACGATTGTCTCCCTCAGTGCTGCTTCCTATAAGGTTGTTGTTTGATTTAAATGCTTTGAGTGCCTCGTTTTTATCGTCTAGTTCCTCTTTTTTTCGCTTTTTTAATTCTTCAAAAAAAGTAACCGATTCGCTACTCGACTCTCTTTTGTTGTTTATATAGTATCTTAGAAATTGATCACAATAAATATTTACGGCCTTAGCAGATTTTCCAGCATTTCCAGAAACAAATGCTACTTGGATAAAATCAGTATTCGGTACTCTTTTGATATCAAAGCCATTTTGAAAGAAGCTAAATGTATATTGAAATTCATTTAAGATGTCTCTCAATAATTTTGAATGCTCATGATCAACTGAAAAAGTCTCTTGTTTTCTTAAATGGGTTTGAAAAATACTTTCTGCCAAAAGTAGTTCATCTCTAGTAAAATTAGATTTAAGATTATCAGACTCCAAGAGTTCGTTAATTCTATCAACTGCCATTTTATAAGAGACCATATTGAAGATGGTTCCTGATTCCATGGTAGCCATTAAATTGCTGAATTTTAAATCAACCCCCCTAACATTAAATTTCTCATCTGATATGTTAACACCTTCGTTGGTGGTGAAGCCTGTTGCTATTTGTGATTTGGCCCGGTAGCTGGGCTTTATATTCATAGTAAAAAGATAAGCGGCCGCCATTGAAATCAAAGGGATAATGATTATTATCAATTTCTTTCTCCAGAGCACATTTAAAAGGTATAATATATCCATTGGTAATAGTTTTAAGGTTTAAATAATCTGAACGTAATATTTTTATACTTAGACGTAATTAGTATTAATTTATGATATAATTGTTCATTTCGATTTATTTTAAGAGAGTTGCTTGGCTTTCATTTTGTTATCAATCCTCTCATATATGAATATTAAAATATATACTATTAGTATAAAGCCTAAAGGGGCTAGAAAACTAAAGCTTATATTCTCAATTCTTAAAAATATCAGATTCAAAATAATATTGGCGATAGTAAAAGCACTTAAGGAATTGCGCCCAAAGAGTAATAAGTGCTTTGTCCATGGTTTTAATTTAGTGCCCAAAGGAATTAATGCTGAAAAAATTATGATATGAATTACGGCTAAAGATAAGGCCACACTGTAATAAATCGGGTGATTTGTATCTCTATAAATGTTGTTGAAATATTTGTCCAAAAATTCTCCCCACGGGGTAATGAATAATATGAAGCCTGTAATGGTTAATAATATCAGTAATAAAATAGCATTGTATTTTGGAAACTTCCATTTGTCTTTAAAATCAATAAAACTAGCTGATAACATGCCAATGCTCACTATGCTAATCGAATGCAATACGCTTGGCCCCCCTGATTCTCCAATTCCAAACATGGCGGACATGAAAATATTAATACTTCCATTATTGATATCTATAGAATTGAAAATTGGGTAAAAGCACCAAATAGCTATAGATAGTGCGATAAGGCTCCAGATTCCATATTTTTTTCGAATAAGCAAAAGAGGAATAGCAAGAATGATCAGTACACTGTAAATCTTTAGTATGTTTCCGTAATGGGTATTTGCTGCAAAAAAGGTAGTTGCAAAAGCACTTTTAAGCGTCAGATAGCCACCAATTAAACCAGCAATTGAAGTTAAAATAAATCCCAGATAACATTGAAAGCTTCTTTTAAACAACTTGGGTTTTATGGCCGATAAGCCTTTTTCTTTCAATCTTCTTAAATATATAAGTTCCAGCATCATCCCAAATAGAAATAGAAATAATGGGGTGGCAGATGTTGTGAGTAGCTTTATAAAAGGGTATTCGCTGAAAGCATAAGTTGACCATATGCCGAAATCATTAAATGAATGATCGGTTAATGCCAAAAAGATAGCATAGCTTCTTGCGAAATCAACAAAGTGTACTCTTTTACTCATTATTGTATTTAACTTGACTGCAAGTACTCCTATTTTTATTACAAAACCTTGTTAGAACTTATAAACATTCCCACATATCAAAATATAATTTTTTTAATACAAAGAGTTTTAGTAAATTTAGTAAAATATCAAGAACCAATTATACTTCCCTCCCTTCTTTAAGGTGAAATTTTTTAATAAACTATCAATCTTAAAGCATTTAAGTGAAAATATTAGGTATATCAGCTTTTTATCATGATTCTGCAGCAGCCATTATTGAAGATGGTAACATAATAGCTGCGGCACAAGAAGAGCGTTTTACACGCAAGAAACAAGATCCTTCATTCCCATCAAATGCCATAAAGTTTTGCCTGGATGAATGTGCTACTACTATAGATGAATTGGATGCCATCGTCTTTTATGATAAACCATTTTTAAAGTTTGAACGACTTTTAGAAACTTATTATAGCTTTGCTCCCAAAGGATTGAAATCCTTTATTATGGCTATTCCTGTTTGGCTTAAAGAGAAGATTTTCTTAAAGAAATTAATAGTTGACGAGCTTAAGAAAATAGAGGCCTTCGATAAGAAAAAATTTAAGCTATTGTTTCCTGAGCATCATTTGTCTCATGCTGCTAGTGCCTTTTTTCCATCTAATTTTGAAGATGCTGCCATTTTAACAATTGATGGTGTAGGCGAGTGGGCAACCGCTTCTATTTGTCACGGAAAAGGTAGGGATATCACTATTTTAAAGGAGTTAAATTTTCCTCATTCCCTGGGTTTATTGTATTCTTCCTTTACTTATTTTTTAGGATTTAGGGTCAATTCAGGCGAGTATAAATTAATGGGATTAGCCCCCTATGGCAGAAAAGACCATGTAGAGATCAGAAACTATGAGGAAGTAATCAAGTCTGAATTAATCCATATTTATGATGATGGATCTATATGGCTCAATCAAAAATACTTCAATTATGCAACCGGGCTAAAAATGGTCAAGCATAAAGCTTGGGAAAAACTATTTGGTATACCAAAGCGGGAAGCAGAAGCCGAAATTGAGCAGAAACATTGTGATTTGGGTCTGGCCATTCAAAATGTAACAGAAGAGATTGTGATTAAAATGGCTCGCCACGCAAAAGAAATTACCCAAAGTGATTATTTGTGCCTGGCAGGTGGTGTGGCATTGAATTGTGTGGCAAATGGTAAGCTATTGAATGAAAAAATATTCAAAGACATCTTCATTCAGCCAGCTGCAGGAGATGCAGGTGGTGCTCTGGGCGCAGCCCTGATAGCCCATTATATTTATTTCAAGAACAATCGGATTATTTCTGAGGAGGTTGACCAGCTTAATGGTTCGTTTTTAGGGCCGTCTTATTCTGATAGGGATATTGAGCATGTGGCCAAAAGATATGATGCTAAATATTCATTCATCAAAGATGCTGATTCCTTCTATTCCTCAGTAGCTGATTTATTAGCTAAAGGCTCAGCTGTGGGCTGGTTTCAAGGTCGCATGGAATTTGGGCCAAGGGCTTTAGGGGGGAGAAGTATATTAGGTGATCCAAGAAATGAGGAAATGCAACAAAAGTTGAATCTAAAAATAAAATACAGAGAATCATTCCGGCCATTTGCACCCTCCATTTTAGAGGAAGATTCTACGGAATTCTTTGAGGAGAAAGTGATCTCACCCTATATGTTGGAAGTACAGCCTATTAAAGAATCCAGGAGGAAAAATTTACCGATAGATTATTTGTCACTTCCCATAAGGGATAAACTATACGGGCTGAGATCGGATGTTCCTGCTATTACACATGTGGATTTCACTGCTAGAATCCAAACGGTTTCTAAGAAGACAAATAATGAATATTGGAACTTGATTAATGCTTTCAAATCCAAAACAGGATACGGAATGGTGGTGAATACAAGCTTTAATGTGAGGGGGGAGCCTATTGTTTGCACTCCCGAAGATGCTTACCGATGTTTTATGCGAACAGAAATGGATTATTTGGTGATGGGGAGATTTGTTTTTGACAAGTCCGAACAGCCTGAATGGGAAAAAACGGACAACTGGAAAGAGATGTACGTTTTAGATTAAAACTTTATATTTTTAAATATACAGAGATGGATTTTTTATCAGATTTATGGCACTTTATTAAAGCCAGAAAGAAATGGTGGTTAGCACCTGTGATTATGCTCCTTATTTTGATTGGAGCGCTTTTAGTTTTGGGTGGTAGTTCTGCTATTGCACCATTTATCTATACATTGTTTTAGACATGGGAAATTCTGACAAATTTAGGAATGTCCTGGTCATAACTGCAGGCTTTCTGTTGTTTTACCTCTTTTTTGAGTTAGAAGCATTGCTATATATTGCTGTTGCAATTGCAGTTTTTGGTGCCCTTTCTCAGAATATAACACAGGGAATTAACTGGCTATGGATGAAACTTGCTCTTATTTTAGGGTGGATTAATACAAGAATAATACTGAGCCTTATTTTCTATTTGTTTTTAACGCCTATTGCGCTTTTTTCACGATTGTTTACAAAAGACCCTTTGCGATTGAAGCAACCAAAAGATTCAAATTTTGAGGAGCGAAATCATTTGTACAATAAGGAAGAACTTGAAAACATTTGGTGATGCTGGCATACATAAAATTACTTCGGCCCAGTCACTGGATAAAAAATGCTTTTGTTTTTTTACCCGTCTTTTTTGCGGGAGAACTATTCTCCAATGATAAGTTTTTTCATGCTTTAGCAGGATTTATCATATTTTCATTGGCAGCTAGTGCAGTTTATGCCCTGAATGATGTTTTTGATGTAGAGGAAGATCGAAAACATCTGGAAAAAAGAAAAAGACCAATCGCTTCTGGAAAAATAAGTATTAAAGCAGCTGTTTTTATAGCCATTGTGTTATTTGTCATTGCATTAGGGGCAGCCTATTATATTCATTTCATATTCTTTATCTGCATTTCAATCTATATAGTATTGAACTTAGCCTATTCTTTTGGCTTAAAGAATATTGCCATTTTAGATCTTTTTATCGTTGCATTTGGGTTTATATTGAGAGTGATAGGGGGAGGTGAATTATCGGCTGTTCCTGTTTCGCATTGGTTGTTAATTATGGTTTTGCTCTTGTCATTATTTCTTGTGCTAGCAAAGCGAAGGGATGACTTGATTTGCGTTGAAAATGGGAGTAAAAGCATTAGAAAATCTTCCTCAGGTTATAATTTAGATTTTATTAATGCTTGTTTAACGCTGCTTTCAGCCGTAATGATTGTTTCCTACATCATGTACACCGTTTCGGATGTAGTGCAAGCTAGATATGAATCCGAATATCTTTTTTTAACCTGCATATTTGTGATAGCCGGATTGATGAGATATCTTCAGATCACCATGGTAGAGAAGAAAAGCGGATCACCCATTAAAATATTGTATAAGGATGTATTCTTGTTAATGGTCTTATTCGGTTGGGTATTATCTTTTTATATTTTGTTATATGTCTAAAGTTAAAGCAAAACCGTCCATAGCTTTTTTTGATTTCGATGGTACGATCACGAAAGAAGATAGCATGTGGCTTTTTCTTAAATACCTATCTGGTAATAGCAAGTTTTATTTAAATATTATTCCACTGATACCTGTTTTAGTTTTATTTAAATTAAACTTGATCAGCAGCAAAAACGGGAAGGAAGCAATATTTAAGAAGTTTTTTAAAAACTGTGATTTAATTTTATTTGAAGAGCACTGTAAAAAATTTACCCAACAAATCTTAATCAATCAAATGAGGCCGGAAGTTTTGAATAAAATGACATGGCATAAAGAAAATGATCATCAAATAGTTGTAGTATCCGCTTCTCCCAAGAACTGGATTAACTATTGGTGCGAAGACCAGGGGATTGATTTAATAGCCACAGAATTGGAAATTCAAAATGGTAAATTGACTGGGAAAATAGCAGGAGAAAACTGCAAAGGAAAGCAAAAAGTCATTCGAATAAAGCAAAAATATGATTTGGGTAAGTTCGATACGGTTTATGCTTACGGAGACTCCACAGGCGATAAAGAAATGCTTTCCATGGCTGACAGAGCTTTTTACAGAGGGTTTAGTTGAAACAAGTAGTTTTAAAAGTTGAACGAATTACATATATTGCTAGAAGTATATACTAGGTCCGTGTATCATGAGGTGTAGGCGTTCAAATGTTGGCAACCATTAAAATAAAATATTGTGAAAAATTTAATTTTGATTTTTTTGGGACTTTTAATTTTGGGATGTAGCTCTGACGAAGGAATTAAATCCACAACAGAAGGTAACGTAACTTCTCTTAAATACTCTCTGAAATTAAAAAATGACCCCAGCGAAATTATTTATATTCAGGAATATTCTTTCGACAGACAAGGAAGAGTGATTTCAGAAAATTACACAAATATGGGTAATCCACAATATAGTCATTTCAGCACATTTGAGTATGACGACAATGGTCGTGTTCTTAAAGAAATTAGAGATGGGGAAGTTTTTTTTAATGTAATTTGGTTAAATGACTTTGCAGAAGTGTATAACATCCAAAACCAAAAAATATCTGAATTCAATTTCAGAGGGGAAACATTAGCCGATTATAAAGTAGGGTTTAATACAGATAATATTCAAACAAAGAACTTGAATTACGACTCAAACCAAAATATTATTTCAATTGAAGACGAGACAGAAATTTATGTTGAATTTTTAGATTACGATTTGAGCAAAAGAAACCCATTAAATTTAATCAAATCTATCGGAATTTTAAGGATTGACTATAAGCCTTTTTTTAAACACATATTCGGTACGGAGAAAGTTCATCCATTTGTAGGAGATGATTACTCTCAACCTTTATCTTTTTATGAATACAGTTATAAATTTGATTCCGAAAATAGAGTTTATCAAATAGAGAACGAAAAAAGTCTTATTTACATTGAACAATTTAATTATGAATAAGGGTTGCTACACAGGAACTAAAAAATCATGGGCCGGAAAGTGGTTTCCGGAGGGTTCGTTATTCTTGGCTAAGTTAATCACAGGCGGACAGGTAAGTGTTTTGAAAAGCTCCACCTTTCTTAGCTCAAGGTTAGCATATTCACTTAAAAATATGAAATTTATATTAACTATATTATTCTTCCTATCAAGCATTTCAACATACTGCCAGGTTGAAAAGATCTCAGAAATTTTTGATGAAATAGATTCTAAAGAAAATTTAAGTGGGGTAGTCTTAGTGGGACAAGATGGACAAGTTATCTTTCAGAAAGCTTATGGAATAGCTAATCAATCATTCGGAATTGAAAATAATCTGGATACAAAGTTTTTAATTGGCTCACTGACAAAGCAGTTTACAGCAATGCTAGTCATGCAATTAGCTGAAACTGGGCAGCTAAGCTTAGATGTGCCGATTACAACTTATCTTCCAAATTTCAGAAATGAAACTGGAGACAAGATTACAATCAGGCATTTACTTACTCACACTCATGGTATTCCGAACCCAAACTTGACAGACAGGTATAAACCAATGACAAAGGAAGAATTTATCCAGAATTATGCTGAGGCAAACTTAGATTTTGAACCAGGTGCTCAATTCGAGTATTCTGGTGTTGTAGGGTATTATTTAATAGGAGTAATATTAGAGAAGGTGACAAATAAGGACTTTGCCAAATTGTTGGAAGAAAATATACTTGAGCCACTAGACATGAGAAATACCGATTACTATTCTCAAGATACTATTCAACAAAACTTTGCTACAGGCTATATCCAAAAAGATAGTAGCTTTTTATATGCTCCCCATTGGGATATGTCGCAATCATTTTCTGCTTCTGGAATTTATTCTACAGTGGGAGATTTATTTAAATGGGACAGAGCACTAAGAGGAACTCAATTGATCTCAAATACGGGAGTAGAAACAATTTTCACCCCCTTCAGCAACAAAATAAGATATGGCTTTGGTTGGTTTATAAACGATCCTGTAATAAATGGTGAAAAGCGACTATTTGCTGGTCACAATGGTGGAGCAAATGGTTATAAATCTCAAATAATGAGAGGGATAAATGAGGACTTAGTTGTTATTTACTTATCTAACACTGATAAATATGTCGAGATTAGATATCCGATTATTGAAGCTGTTGTAAATGATGAAGGTAAATAGAGTATACAATAACAGTATAACACTATTATTGGGATCAATAGTGATAAAGAATCTTTTAATACTTATTTTTAATTCTCAAGCTGGAAAATAAAGCAGTTTCTAAACCGGCTACTACTTTTAGCTAGAAGTTATTCTCCAACAAAAAAATCCATGAACAAAAAACTCAATTATTTACTTTTCAGCTTCATATTATTACTAAGCTATGCTTGTAAAAATACAGACTCTAAACCTACCACAGCTGAAAAACTAGCCAACGAAGTCACCATTTATAGAGATATCTATGGAATCCCTCATGTGAAAGGCAAAACAGATGAAAGTACCATTTTTGGTTTTGCTTATGCTCGTGCAGAAGATCAGTTTCATAAAATTGAATTGAAATTCATTCAGTCTATTGGAAGATTAGCAGAAATTGAAGGTGAAGCTGGAAAAAGCAATGACGTTCGGATAAAAGCATTTGAAATTGAACGGCTCTCAAAGAAAGAATACCAATCCTTAGATCCAAAAGTTAAAAAATTGTGTGATGCCTATGCGCTGGGATTAAATTATTACCTGAAAAATAATCCTGAAGTAAGTCCCAAATTACTCACTTACTTTGAACCTTGGTTTATTTTGGCAGAATATAGAAACAATGCCTTTCCTGGATTGGGTCAAGTGCGCGTGAATGACGATATGGTTGTAGAGTATTTGATGGATGATATTAAAAGTATTGGATCAAATGCTTTTGCTTTAGGTAAAGGAAAAACCAAGTCAAATAATGCTATACTGGTTACTAATCCTCACCTCAATTATAATGAACCCTATGAAGTACAATTGACAAGTCAGGAAGGCTTGAATTTCTATGGAGTGGTTGCCTATGGTGCAGGAATTATTCCTGTCATGGGACATAATGAACATTTAGGTTGGGCTTGGACAGTCAATCGCCCTGATGTAGCCGATACTTATGAAATTCAGTTTGATCACCCTGAGGATTCTTCTCTTTACAGCTTTGGAGAAGAATATTTAAAGGTGGAATCTTATCAGGATAGCATGAAGATTAAGACTGATTCAGGTTTTACATATCAAAAAATAACTTACCGGAAAACAATTCACGGCCCAATTTTATCCGATTCTGAAAGTGGTAAGCCACTTAGTATAAAACTGGCGGGACTAGAGAAAGGCGGCATGCTCAACCAGCTTTACCAAATGGCCCTGGCGGAAAACCTTGAATCATTTAAGGACGCTTTGCGCCTCAATTCACTTAATGTGCATAATATCACCTATGCAGATGACCAAGGAAATATATTCTATCTGTATAACGGCATCATACCCAAGCGTGATACTTCTTTAAATTGGCAACGCCCCGTGGATGGAAGCTTGAAGAAAAGTCAATGGCAAGGCTACCATAGTTTAGAGGAATTGCCACAGCTCTTAAACCCTGATTGTGGATACATCCAAAACTGCAACAACGATCCTTTTGAAACGACCACCAATGAAAATCCTAATCCAGATGATTATCCCGATTATATGAAGTATTATGAGATCAATACGAATAGAGGCATTAGGGCTAGGAATATGTTGGATACCATACAAAATGCTACAATTGCATCTCTCGAGTCCGCTAAATTTGATACCTATATCCAGAATGCAAACGAAAATTTGCAAGCTTTAATGAAGGAAGTGATTGAAGTGAATCGAAAAGATCCAGAGAGAATTGCTAAAATTGAAGAACCCTTGAAATTACTGCAGTCTTGGGATAAGTATAGTAGTAGTGAGTCTGTGGAAACTTCCTTATTCTATATCTGGACCTTCAAAAGTTATCACCAACAGAGAATTGGAACAAAGCTTCCCAATTTGGTAGCTTTTGAGCAAGCCATAGAAAAACTTGAGAATGAAAAAGGCTCTTGGAAAGTGCCTTGGGGTGGAATTTACAGACACCAGCGCACGCTAGACCCTGAGCAATATAGTTTCGATTCACTTGAAACCAGTTATCCCATTAGCGGAGGGATTTCAATAACAGGAATCATGTTTGCATCCTCAGGTGATTTTGAAGGCTATTTACCTGATGTAGGTTTGAAAGGATTAAATATTCGTGCTCATTCGGGAGATTCTTATGTCTCAATAGTTGAATTTGGAGAGCAGGTAAAAGCCAAATCCATTATCCCTTACGGAGAAAGCAGCCACCCTGAATCAGATCATTATGATGACCAGGCTAAGCTGTATGCCCAAGGAAAACTGAAGCCAGTCTTTTTTACAGAAGAAGAAATTTTGGAGAATTTAAAGGTGGAATATAGGCCTGGAGAAATGAAATTGAGATAGATGGAGACTAATTTTCTTTCTGGTCATGTTGAAATATCAATAATCACTAAGTTTTCTAATAAAAATCAGTTGATATTGTCGTCCACCGCCACCAGATCTGTTATTGTTAATGAGCAGAAAGACATCAGCTTTTTCATTATCCCTGTAGAAGTCAACGGCCGTAATTTCCGTTCTGATAAAATCTATATCACAGCCTCCATTGCAGCCATCGATAAACACCCCGAGTTTATAGGGAGGACTGTAATTATTAATTAATGTTTGACTAATTGCAGGAGGATTAAAGGAAAAAAATGTCAGAATCAATAAAAATGGTATTATTCTCATTTGATTAGGGTTAATTCTCGTTGATCGCATCCTTATGATCGAGCTTAGATGCAAGTTATCAACCTTAAAATTGCGTTTTACCATTATTGTTTGAAAATAAGTATACATTTTACATGAAAAAGAAAAGAAAATGATTATCGATCCTTTGCCAACAACAAATATAAGCAATAGCTGCTTGTGTTTGGCATGTGAACAGAAGTGCAAAATTAAAAGACGGTTACTATTCCAACAGAGGATACTTTTTAAGAATAAAATAAAAACGCTAAAATCACATATGAAGTAAAGTAAAGAATGTTGCTAAAATTCTGTATAAATCATGACTGTTCAGTAGGTTGTTTTTCCTTTGGCTCTTTGTGGATAGTCCATCAACCCGCAGGATTGACTAATTAGTAAACTGAAATTTTTGTACTTTTAAAACGCCATGAATTCATACAGTGGCGTTGTGCTTCATTATGACCAACCTATAAAATGAAAAATAGCACCAAGAAAATTCTCAGTGCTATCTAAAATTTGTATCCTAGTAAAACTGTATCGCTTATTTAGGACTAGACATAATTTACAGTTTATCTACCACGCTTTGGCATAATTGCTCCACAAGCTACGGGCAATGTGGCCACATACAGCCCATCAACCGTCATACCATGAAGTACAATTGAGTTGTTTTGAATCGGCAGCACATCACCTTCTACGGTAAATGTTTCAGTATAATCAATGGTTCCATTTTCTGCCATTGGAAAAGGCATCAATGGTAATAATACCGGTCCATAAAAAGGAAGGCCTTCGCCCAATTCAATCAGACCATCGCCATCAGAATCAGCTGACATCGGGGGGCAGGTTGCATTTGCATTATTTGCTGTAAAACCATGAATGTGTTGCGGGTGCAACATATCAGGCTCTAAACCTGAAGCTTGGATTGTGACTGTAAGTTGATCACCATCCAACCATAACTCAGCGGTTCCCATAACACCGGAA
>NZ_JAGXGF010000172.1 GCF_024636815.1 Marivirga sp. | reverse complement strand
GATAGGAAAAGCTTTTCCATATAATCCAATATACTGCGTTATCTTCCCTCGATATAGCCCGCTATATCTTCTCAAAGACGCCTTGTCTATTGAATTATATGAAAATCTGAATTTACAAATTAGAGTCGAACTCAGGTTAATACTAATTTGCTTAATTGGAAAACAAATATAAATCAAATTGTGACATATAAAACCGAGCACCCATTTATAGGGTTCAGATGTATAGCCGAAATTCAAGATAAACAAAGTAATAAATCTGAAATTTTAAAGTACATTAAGTCAAAATACTTTTCTCAGATGGAAATAAAAATATTCCTTTAAACATCATTAATTTTTGCTTAAAATGAAGTCAGTTTTTTTAATAATATCAAATAATAAAAGTGCCTCCTTTAAAAAATCAAAAGATCAATTATTACAACTACCCTCCATACTTCAGAGCGCTATATAAAAAACCAACCAGAGCACTCTTAATTACATTTAATATCGAAAATTCCATTTAAAACAAATTGAAACTCATTTCTATATAATATAAAAACATACTATTATCATTTCCTATCGTAAACTCTTCTACTTACCCCAAGCTTAGACCACTTTTGCATCATTAAATTTATTTGATTTTATCTTAAAAAAAGAATGTGGGAATCATATAAATCTTCACAATATTGATGTAACATTTTACATATTTTACAACATTAAATTTGGTTAATAATACATGAGCACTAAGCCCCTTAAATGATAATAAAACCATAAAAAATACAGCTATGTTTCATCACGTCAAAGAATTACAATTTAATGCCAGAGTTTCTGAACCTGACGTTCGTTTCGCAAAACTACTTTTAGAACAATTTGGTGGGCCAAATGGCGAGTTGAAAGCAGCCATGCAATATTTTGTTCAGGCTTTTGGCTGTAGAAAAGCCGCTCCTGATAAATATGATATGTTGATGGACATAGCGACAGAAGAATTTAGTCATCTTGAAATCGTAGGCGCCACTGTTCAAATGCTTCTCACAGGCGTAAATGGAGAACTAAAAAATGCTGCTGATGAATCTGATTTAACCAAAATGTTAGATGGGAAAGCCGCCAAAGAAGATTACATACATGAAGCCATGACAAATCCTCAATTCTTTCTAGTTAGTGGCGGGACCCCTACTCTAACTGATAGTGTGGGCAACCCCTGGAATGCTTCCTATATTATGGGAATGGGAGACTTAACGGCTGATCTTCGATTAAATGTTGGAGCAGAAACTAGTGCTAAGATGGTTTATGAGAACTTGCTAAAATATACTGATGATCCTTTAGTAAAAGAATCACTGCGTTATTTAATGACAAGAGAAGTGGCACACTTTCAAATGTTTCAAGCTGCTTTAGACAGTATCAAACCAAACTTCCCTCCTGGAATTTTACAAAGCGACCCTAGATACAGTAATAAATATTTCAATATGTCTAAAGGTGAAAAAGGTAAAGGTCCATGGAATCAAGGCAAAAGTCCGGAATTAGGTGAAGAGTGGCAAATTATTGATAATCCATTGGAGCATGTTCAGCAAACAAATGGCTTATTAAAGGAAGAAGCTAAAGGAACGCAGAGAACGGAAAAATCTGTACAAAAAGACAATAAATCATTAAGTGAGGAACGAAAAGCTGAAGTCGATGAAGCAACACGTCCTGATAATGGTCATATGAGTTGGTCAGCTTATGAAGAGGAGGTTGAAGTTAATTCTGATTCGGTATTGACCGATCTTAATAACAAATAAATTATTAACCAAAAAAATATAAAATAATGCAAAATCAAAAAATAGCAGATTCTCCCGTGAAATCTTCTCAATTAATGAAATTATTTGAAGATGAATTGAAAGACATTTATTGGGCAGAAAAAGCATTAATCAAAGCAATTCCTAAGATGATTAATAACGCAACATCTCAAGATTTGATTGATACACTAAAAAGTCATCTTGAAGAAACAGAAAATCAAATTACCAGAGTGGAAAAGGTTTTTGAATCGATGGATAAAAAAGCAAGTGCAAAAAAATGCGAAGCAATGGCAGGCTTAATCAAAGAAGCAGAAGACATAATGGAGTCTTGTGAGGAAGGTGCCATGTGTGATGCAGGCATTATTTCGGCTGGCCAAAAAGTGGAACACTATGAAATTGCTTCCTATGGAACCCTCCGTCAGTTTGCAAACATATTGGGTTTGACTGAAGCAGTATCATTACTTGAAGCCAATCTTAATGAAGAAAAAGCGGCTGATGAAACCTTATCAGAAATTGCTGACGCAATAAATATGGAAGCAGCCATAGAAGAGGAATAAAAATAGCAGCATGAAAACCAAGAACACAAATATTTAAAAAACCTCATGAAATATATACTTTATATAATTGCAGTAGTAATGATAATTATTTGGATAATAGGTTTTTTTGTCTACAGTCTAGGAGCAATTATTCACCTTCTGCTAGTAATAGCATTAATATCAATCCTGATAAAGGTTTTCTCAGGAAATAAATCAATATAATAAATTAAGAACCGTTAAATCCGCTTCATCACACTCCCTTTGTGAGTTCGGTGAGGCACAAAACTAAATCAATTATGAGCAAAAGTAAAACAGTATTAGGAACATTAGCAGGACTTGCCGCTGGCACAATAGTAGGTATATTATTAGCACCGGAAAAAGGTTCAGCAACACGCAAGCAGATCATGGATAAAAGTGATAACTACATGGATCAGCTGAATTCAAAGTTTAATGAACTTTCACATTCAATTTCGGAAAAATTTGACACTACTAAAAAAGATGTACAATTTTTAGCGGGTAAAGGAAAAGCTAAATACGATAATTTGAAAAAAGATGTTAAAAATGCAGCATCTGATGTTGAACATTCCGGATATTAATTTTTCATTAAATCAATTAAAAACTCTTAAAAAGTAAATTATGGACGACAATGCAACATCCTTTGAAACGCTTTTAAAACAGGCAGAAGACTATAGCAAAAAATCCATTAAATTGTATAGACTAAAAGCAATAGATAAATCAGCTGATACTGCTTCATCCTTTGTTTCGTTTCTTGCTATTATTATTACCGTTGCATTGTCGCTCTTAATTTTAAATATCGGTTTAGCTATGTGGATTGGAAAACTACTTGGCGAAACCTTTTATGGATTTTTTGTAATTGGTGGTTTCTATGCATTTTTAGCGTTGCCCCTCCACATTTTTCGTGACCAATTGATAAAATATCCTATTAGCAATTCCTTAATAAAATATTTGCTGAAGCAAAAACTATAGTGTATTGGGTCTTGATTGCTCAAAAACCATCATTATGGTTATTTCACTTAGCTGCAGTAGTCATTTTAATCAAAGGCACGTCAGTAAATTAAAAATGTAAATAATAATCAAATGAAAAATGAGACAGATGCATTGACCGTAACAATTCGCGAACTAGAAGAAAAACGCGCTAAAGAGTTGAGATTACTTAGGGCACAGTTTCATACCACCTACGAGAGTTTAAAACCTCTGAATTTAATCAAAAGTACATTTGATGAGGTATCCTCTTCCTCAGAATTGAAAAGTAATTTTTTAGCTAATGCAATTGGATTAGGAACAGCAGTTCTCTCCAAAAAACTAGTGGTGGGCAGTTCCCACAACCCTATAAAAAATCTATTTGGCACCCTATTACAGTTTGCTATAGGAAATGTTGTTTCGAAGCATACCATAGATGTTAAATCAAAAATTGTAAACTTTCTGCATTTTTATAATAAACGCAGAAAAGAATCAAAAAAGGAATTTGACGATACCAGTAACAACATTAAAATGACAGAAATAAATAGCACGAAGAAACTTTTTCGCAACTGAAAATTTAAACGACAAGCTTCAGCAATTCTTAAAATAGATAAATGCGCATATTTACCTTAATATTATGTATCATCGTCCTTATAGTCACAGGATTACCGCTGATTAACAAAGCAGAATGGTGGATAAGAATTTTTGAATTCCCTAGAATTCAGATTGCTGTTTTAGCTTTAATATCAATAATTCTTGCATTTATTTATATAAAACTCAAATGGATCTACAAGGCACCATTATTATTACTTCTCATAATCTCTTTAGTCTATCAGCTTAAATTTGTGGTGGTTTATACGCCTCTTCATAAAACTCAGGCGAAAGATAGCAATGACCCTAATGTGGAAAATAGTTTTACCCTTATGGTTTCAAATATACTGATGGAAAATCAGGAGAAACAGCGTTTCCATTCACTTGTCAAAAAGATTAATCCTGATATATTATTCATTAATGAACCTAATCAAGTATGGGCAAACTCTATCAAACAGCTTGAAGTGGATTATCCATATTCAGTCAAATGTCCATTGGATAATACCTATGGAATGATACTATTATCCAAACTTAAGCTGACCGAAAGCACTGTAAACTTTTTAGTTCAAGATGATATTCCATCCATTTTCACCAAAATCACCTTAGCATCAGGAACCGTTATAGATTTTTATGGAGTTCACCCTGAACCTCCAAGACCAGGTTCCGATACTTATGAAAGTGATACAGAAATACTTATAATTGGCAAAAAAATCAGGGAATCAGAAAATCCAACTATAGTTGCAGGTGACATGAATGATGTTGCGTGGTCTGATACTTCAAAGCTTTTCAGAAGTTATAGTGGATTAGTCGATCCTAGGGAAGGTAGAGGATTACACAACACCTATCATGTTTCTTTTCCACTGCTTCGTTATCCACTGGATCATATTTTATATTCTAAGGAATTTGGACTGATGACTCTACAGAAACTTGAAAACATAGGATCAGACCATTTTCCAATTCTGATTGGTTTAAATTATGAACCTGATAGCGATAATACTGAAGGCATGGAAGATACAAATTCTAGTGAGGAAGCAGAAGTTGAAGAACGACTTGAAAATGAAGAAGAGGAAAGCGTATAAAGTAAAGTTCAAAAACTATAAACCTTGCAAAAATATTTTATCAAAAAATGAACAACTCCATTAATTAAGAAAATAAATGGAAAATATTTGGTTCAATAGCTGGGACAACATCTTAAGCATAATCTGTGTCACCCCATTGGCTTATATCACTATGGTAATTATATTGAGGGTTTCCGGTAAAAGAACCTTATCAAAGATGAATGCCTTTGATTTTGTCGTTGCCATTGCATTATGATCAGTACTCGCAAGTGTTACGCTTTATCAAAATATCCCACTTGCAGATGGAGTAGTGGTATTTACACTTTTTATTGGATTTCAATACTTGTTTACCTGGTTATCTGTCAGGGTAAAAGCAGTGAAATCTTTAATTACCAGCAAGCCTTCTCTAATCTTCTATAAAGGTGATTTTAACTACCAATCTATGAAAAAAGAAAGAATAACCATTGAGGAATTTTATACTGCTGCTCTACAAAATGGATTTTCTACTTTAGATGGAATAGATTTCATAATTTTAGAAACTACTGGTGACATAGCTATAATTGAAAAAATAACGAACAATAAAAAAACTACATTAAAGGATGTTGAAATGGAACCATAAGAAATAATGGCTCTCGTTTATACTTTAAATACGGTAACATGAATTAGCAGATTTATAGCTTACTTGCTCTGAATAAGCTTATCAAATTATTAAAAAAAACGACTTTTCTCTTAAAATCAATGTGGGAATCCTATAAAGGATTTCAAGAATTGTGTAACATAATTTATTATGAGGTATTGATCTTTATAATACAATTATCAACCTATAATAAATTACTCACAATGTAAATAGAATTGAAATGATGGAAAATAGAAATCAAAAATCTATTAACATATCTACGAACCAAGATATGTTAACAGGAATGTTTCACGACCGTGAGAGTACAGAAAATGCTTATAAGACATTACAAGAAAAAGGTTATACAAAAGATGAAATCAATATAGTAATGTCAGGCGATACGCTGAAGAAACAATTTTCAGGTAATCACAAACACACTGAATTTGGAACCTACACGATTAAAAATGCTACTTATGACTCAACTATTGTCAGCAATGATAGTACCATTGCAGATGTAATAGGATCTAATGGAAGAAGTGTTATTGAACGTGGAAATGTAATAATTTTAGTGGGGCCCATATCCTCCGGCATTTCAGGTTCAGGAGCAAGCGGAATTCCAGGAGGAATAATCGCTGCACTCGTAGATTCTGGATTTTCTCGAGCAAGCGCTAATATTTATGAAGCAGGAATCAAGAAAGGAGACATAGTTTTAGGTGTTCAGATTCATAATGAAGAAGATGCCAAGTACTTAAAAAATGATTGGCGTACTAATAAAGTAGAAGAAATTCACATATAGAATTTCTAATGTACATAGATGTGGAATGACTTTTATTGTCATTCCACTTTTAAATTAAGCGTTGCCTAAGTCTATAGCTTTATCTGAAAAACCATCTTCAATGTTATTTGAATCGACAACTGGCAAATCTTATATCTTAATAAGTGTCCTGTACATTCCGAACTCTTTAAACTGACAATTAACAGTTAAATAGTCAAAATCCTTTATTTGATTTATAATGTGTGAATCCTATAAAGCATTTCCAAGATAGTGTAAATTAATCTATTAAAAGTTAGTGACCTTTAATTGTTATTCAAGCTCGTATATGAAGAAGATGCTCAATATCTCCAAGATAATTGGCGTAATAACAAAGCAGAGGAAGTTCACATTTAGGAATTCTATTATAAACAATATATCAACCCTTTAATAAAACAAAATGAAAAAGAACCACTATATAAAAGGAACATTGCTTCAGGTAACATTGGTTGCCTCTATTTTGCTGTTTGCAGCATGCGACAATAATCAAAACCAGCAAGGAAGCAAAGCTTCTGCTGAAGAACTTAATGATGAAAAATTTGATAATAACAAACAGGAAGAAGATGCAGAATTCCTTGTCGAAGCTGCCGAAATAAACTTAAAAGAAATTCATTTAGGACAACTGGCACAGCAAAATGGAAGTGCGACATATATTAAGGAATTAGGAAGAATGATGGAGGAAGCACATAGTAAATCACAAAATGATTTAAATATACTTGCTAAAAGTAAAAATATAAGCATTCCAAGCACTCCATCTGATGATTCTAATGATGCCTACACCAATTTAAATGAAAAATCAGGAAATGATTTTGACGAAGCTTATGCCGATAAAATGGTAGATGAACATCAAGATGCAATTAAAGCATTTGAACAAGCAGCAGAAAACATTAATGATAGCGAGATAAAAAATTGGGCAAGGGCTACTTTACCTAACCTCCGCAAGCATCTTGATCACGCAATTGAATGTCAAAATAAAAGTGACAATATTTAATTAAAAATTAAACGAACCTTAAAAAACAAAATAATGAAAAAAATCCTATTATCAATCGCAACAATCATGATCACCGCTGGTGCTTATGCACAAACTGAACCCGCAAATAGAGCAGGATTTCAGTCGGAAAAAAAGTATTACTCAGACATCGAAAACCCGAATCATCCAGATGGTTTCATGCTTCAGAATGGAGATCTAATGATGGTGAAAAAAGGAGAATTCACTCGAGTAGAAAATGACACCACGCTCAGTAATGGAACAGTCATTATGAGTGACGGCTATTATATGAAAAAAGACGAATCTAAAATGATGTTTAAAGAAGACGAACATATGGATATGTCTGGTGAGATTACTACCATAGATAAATCTAACTACAAAGATGATGAAGGTAAAAAAAGCCATCCAAATGGTTACATATTCCAAGATGGAAAAGTAATGAAGGTGAAAAATGGTGAAATGACTCCTTTAAATGAAGACGTAAAGCTTATAAATGGAACAGTCATAATGAGCAATGGCTATTACATGAAAGAAGGTGAATCAAAAATGAAGTTTAAAGAAGGTGAACATATGGATATGTCAGGTGAGATTACTCAAATTAATAAAAAGAAAGACGACAAAAATCAAAACAAAGAGCACCCTTTACCTAACAGTCCTGAGGACAATGATTACTAAACCACCTTTTTTAATAAAGTTTATAACAATTTAAAAAGAACCATAATGGAAAATGACAAAGCAATTGACGCTTTAAACTCGCTGATCACTATCAACAATGACAGAATAGAAGGTTATGAAACTGCATCAGAAATAAGCGAGGAAGAAGAATTACAAATCATGTTTACACAATTTATTTCAACTAGTGAAAAATGTAAGCAAGAATTAATTAGAGAAGTAAATACAATGGGCGGTGAAAAAGCCGAAGGTACTAAAGCTTCAGGAAAATTCTTTCGTACCTGGATGGATGTAAAGGCAGCGCTCACAGGAAAAGATCGTAAAGCAGTTCTTAACTCTTGTGAAAATGGTGAAGATAAGGCACAAGATGCCTATCAAGATGTATTGGAGAATGAAATGGAACATCTAACTACAGACCAAAAAAACATGGTAGTTGCGCAAAAATCATTACTAAAAGCAGATCATGATCATGTAAAAGCATTGCGAGATGCATTGATAGACGCATAATAGCTTTTATCGATTCATGCAGATTAATTTAATATAATAATGTCGGGAGAAATCTTTAATGATGGTAGGGTCGGAAAAAGTAGTTAGAAATCTATTTCTTTTCTAAACTTCAATTACTGAGGGTAGTGTCTCATATAGTGTGTTCCCCCTTAACCAAAAAATGATTTTTCCTGACTTATTATTTATTGCCTATGTAAAAATGAAAAATAGATGTTTAATTTCTATTTACATTCCTTAAGACTACATAGAATTTTTAACCAAAAAAATATAAAATCATAACAACCAAAAATGGAATTAAATATTTTCCTGTTAACAATTATATCAGGATTTGTAGGAACAATTGCTATGACTATTGTGATGTACTTATATGGAAACTTAACTAAAAAGAAGACCAAAGTTGTACATATTTTAGGACTAATGATGACGGGTAACCTAGCCTTATCAAAAGAACAAAAAACAAAGATTTTAACTACTGGCTCAATAGCACATTTGTTTATTGGGATATTATTTAGCTTTGCGTATTTTTTATTATGGAATTGGGGTGTATTTAATATTTCCACTTTCGACTCTATAATTGTAGGCGCATTAAGTGGGGTCTTAGCTATTATTGTTTGGAAATCCTATTTCAATGTATATCGGAAACCTCCCAGAGTACCTTTGCCACACTATTTTACCGCCTTATTTATTTCACATATAGTTTTTGGGTTGGTAACTGTAAGTGTTTTCAATTTAATTTCAGATTAACCTCAATTTTGGCATCAGCTATAAAAATCACTGAGGGAATGATAGCCCCTTTTTTTATTAGAAGAGATAAAAAGAGATGCAATTTTCATCAGCATATATAACATTCCTCCAAGCAACCTAAACTTTTTAGGATAATCCTTATCAATTTCATGTGGTAAATAAAAATCAATATTATACACATGAAAATAATAAAATTTAAAGCTAGTGAAATAATGCAAATAGCAATACAGTCTTCCTGAACACCAATTATTACAAAGCTTTACAGAAAATTAAGGTATTTGAATAGCATGTAATCATTGTATTTGAATTGGTTGGCCAAATGTAGAAAAAGACTGCTAAAGATTTCAGCAATGAAATCATTCTTAATAACAACAATTTCTCGTATATTCATATACAAATGAGTATATCAGATTCCAATAATAGTAATTCATTCATTAGCAAACTGCAAGAAAAGCTAGAAGCTAACCTTAGCAATGAAAAATTTGGAGTAGAAGAATTAGCTGATGCTATAGGGCTAAGCCGTTCTCAGGTACACCGCAAATTGAAAAATGCAACAGGCCAATCCATTAGCCAATTTATCAGAGAATATAGGTTGCAAAAAGCCAAAAAATTACTTCTTCAAGAAGATTTCTCTGCTGCTGAAGTAGCCTATAAAGTAGGGTTTAACAGTCCCACCTATTTTAGTAAAGCCTTTCATGATTACTTTGGAGCGACTCCGGGTAAAATAAAAAATTCAACCTCTGAAATAAAAAAAGAGAAGAAAGTCAAAAGGATCAATTATAAACTCTATGCCATCTTAATCATTATAGTTGCGCTAATCTTTGTCTTCTTTTATACTAAAAAAAATGAAATTGAGGAGAAATTAATTCAGGAAAAATCAATAGTTGTCCTCCCTTTTGCTAATATGAGTAATAATCCAGATCAACAATATTTTTCTGATGGTATAATGGAGGCAGTACTTAATCACCTGACGGCACTGAAAGATATGCATGTAATCTCTCGTACGACTTCAATGCGCTATAAAGACACTGATAAATCCATACCAGAAATAGCAAAGGAACTAAATGTCAACTACGTCTTAGAAGGGGGTGTTCAAGAAAGTAACGGGAAAATAAGAGTCAATGCACAGCTTATTGAGGGTAAAACTGATAATCACCTTTGGTCAGAGCAATACGATCGAAAGCTCGAAAACATATTTACCATTCAAACTGACATAGCTAAAAACATTGCTGAAGCACTTAACACTTATATTTCCCAAGAAGAAATCATTTCAATTAATAAACCCATAACACATAACCCAGTAGCCTATGAAAATTATCTACGTGGAAAATATTTACTGGAAGGGAATTGGTCGCTGGAAAACAGTAAAAAGGCAATAAACCACTTTGATGCTGCTATTCAACGTGATCCTGAATTTATAGAAGCTTATATTTGGATGGGTAATTCTTACATTACCCAAGGCACCTGGTATGGAAATCTAAGTAATAAACAGGCTAAAAAATTAGCAAAACCATATTTCGATAAGGCAAAAGAAATTGACCCTGAACATCCTCTGCTTCTTTGGAATATAGCCTTGATAAAATATTTTTTCGAGTGGGATTTTAAAGAGGCTGCAAAACTGATTGAAAAAGCAAAGGAACAAGGTAGCAGGTCTGGTTATATCGATTTTCATCTTGATCTGATATTGAGAAAATTTACAAAAGTAATCAAGGAGTGTAAACAGGAAATTAAATCAGATTCCTTTGCAGGCACCATTTACTGGAATTTGGCATATGCCTATTATCATATGGGAGAAACTGATAAAGCACTTCAAATCATTAAAAAAGGTTTTGAAATTGATCCTGACCAAGAAGCCTATTATGACCATTTTGGCAATTTATACAATGCATTGGGTATGCATAAAAAAGCAGAAGAAACTTTGAAAAAAGGACTGGAAGTATCCGACAAGAGGCATGCTTCCATGATAGCACATTTGGCCATTACTTATGACAAGCTCAATCAACCAGCTCTTCGGGATATGCTTATAAAAGAGCTTCGAGAGCGAATAGCTCAAAATGAATCAATGATCAATGTCTTTACTGCCCATGCTTATGCAGGACTTAACATTCCAGATAGTGCTTTTTATTATCTGGAAAGATCATATAAAAGACATGAGGTTGATTTGATTTGGCTACAAACAGACCCTAATTTACTCTTGCTTAAAGATGATCCTCGTTATGTAAAACTACTAGATAAAATAGGGTTCCCGGAAGAAAATCGTCCTTAAACCTTAATAACCTGAGTTCGATTCTAATTTAGGATTCAGAACGCCTGTAAATAGTGAGTTTCAACTAAAAATTCTGAAGCAATAGCGGGCTATTGTAAGGAATTTTTAGGAAGAAAATCGCTGTTTAGAGGTGGGATAG
>NZ_JAGXGF010000014.1 GCF_024636815.1 Marivirga sp. | reverse complement strand
GAACAGACTCCCATGGTTGTTCAGTAATCACATAAATATCTCCTAAATTTAATTTTGCTTGCGCTACGATTTCATTTTCGGCATTAGGAAATTCAATGATATTTTTTAGCATTTCTATTGCTATACTATGCTCATCCAAATAAAGTGCGTGAAGTAAAGCTTGCTGTCGATAAGCTTCTAAAGTGTAATGGGATAAACCTATTTCTTGAATCAAATTTTTATATGAGGTTACTAAATTTCTTATTGCAGCAGTATCTATAGGAAAGTGATTCTTAATTCTTATTTCTTGAGTTTTTATCATCAGCTGTTTGGCCTTGATATAATTTCTTGAATTTGGATAATTATCCACTACATATGAAAAAATCATTTCTGCAACTTCGTAATCATTATTTTCAAAAGCTAATTCACCAATTTCTATGCTATTTTTTCCTTCTAATTGATTTCTTTTGTCTATTGCTCGAGCCTGAACGAAGGCACCATAAAAATTTTCTAATTGAAGATTGGCCCAAATCAAAAGATCAGAATACATATCCATCTCTTTAGTCTTTTGCATTTGTTCCATTATCTTTTCGACAAAGGATTCTAATTCTTCCTCTTCAGTTAAAGACAATTGAAGCATATTTTTTACATATCGCAAATTCCCTGGTCTTTCAATAGCATACTTTAAATATTCATCTACCATTTTATCTTTTTGATTGCTATATCTGTATAATGTGGCTAATTGTATAGCAAATGCATTTGAATCCCTCATTATTTCACGAGCTGCTAAATAAAGCCGCTCTGCATATTCGCGATGTTGTTTGTTGATAAAAAATTGAGCTGCTGATCGAAGATTACCTAAATTTTCGAGGACTTGACTTTCAATGTCATTATAGGCTCTTTCTGCTTTTGTACTATCATTAATGGTGATATAAAAATCCACAAAATCTACCTGATAGCTAATATTATTCGGAAAAATCTTATTGACAGACTTTAAATACTTTTCTGTCTCTTTGTTGTATTGCTTTGCATACAGAATTTCTAAATAGTTATTGTGGATAAAGGAAATGTTTTGTGGCGATTCTGCTAGTTCGCGATAAATTGAAATTGCTTTTTCATATTCACCTTCTTGATAATATGCATTAGCTAAACCGATTTTTTGATTGGCCTGTCCATAGCAAAATATTGTTGTCAAAAATAAATATGTAAATAACCAATATTTCATTTTTCTCTGCTTCTTAATTCCGTATGCTTTTCCACACACATAATATTATATTATTTAATTATATATAAACTATTATCTATTGTTAGGCCTGTTGATATGTTGATAAACTCCTGTTTTCATTTATCTAAATGATATTTGTAGATGAAATGTAAATAACTTTTTCTTTTATTAACTTCTATACTCTTGAGATTTAACTAATTAACATATTCTCTAATAAATGTGTATAAAAATATTTTAATGTAAGTTGATAAATTATGTGTGGATTAAGTTGTCAATATATCTGACTTTTTAAGAGTTATGCTTACTACTTATCAACTTACCTAAGCTTTCACTTAGTTGGTGTTTATTAATGTTTATAAATCGTCAACTTGCCCACCCTTATCCACTTCATTATCCACACTTAAATTAAAGTTTTTGTCAATTACTTCCCAGTTAGCCTTAACAGTAATTATCTCATCATAGTAGATATAATCCTCTTCTTTTTTTAATGTAAAAGGATTTCCTGCATCCCATAATTGATTATTGTTTATATCTTTTATTAGTCGTAATCTATATTTACCTGGCTTAACATAATTAAATTGATAATCTTTCTGATTAACAAGGGTATCCACTACTTCATAATTCTCTTTCATAAGTTCTATGATAAATGAAAATTTTGCACCTGTTACGCTACCTTTAATTAAACCATGCTCATCAGGTTTTATAAAGCTTAGTGGGATAGTAGTTCTATTTGTTGAGTCTTTTTCTATTCCTAAAAATGCCGATTTACCTAAATATATTTTTAATTTTCCATTAGCCCCCTGTTGACTTGTAGCTCCTTTTAATTCATTAATTGTTAATGTATTGTCATTTGACATATTTTTTTGATCTTTCTTTTCTCTGTTTAATGAGTCATTTACAGTTATGCTATCAGAATCTATATTATTTACTATTGTATCAGACTTTTTCTTCTGATTAATTTTATTGAGACTGTCTATAATGTTATTAACTTTTTTTTCCTCTAGAAATGTCTTTAATGTTATAGTTTTTTTGTTAAAGTTTAATTCGATATCAGAAGAAGTAAATGTATAAATAGGAATGGAATCAATTCTTAATTGTATAGAATCATAGTTTATTGTTTGAACCGGTTTTGATAGTTTTATTTTAAATTCTTGATTTCCTGATTTAATTGTCGAATTTGGTTTTTCTGTAATTTTTATACTATCATTTGATATCCTACTCTCTCTAGTTTTAAAGTAAACTGTATCTCTCCTCATTGATCCAATTGAATCGGTTGCATTTACAATAAGAATTGTTGAGTCAGTTTCATAATTTAACAATGGAAAGTTTTCTTTATATATTTTTAAATATGAAGAGTTTTCAATGTTGTTGGTGTATATATGATCATTAGAATCTTTTGGATTGATAATATGATAATAGCTCAGACCTTTATTGTATTGTATTAAAAAGTCTTTACCAACAGGGCTGTATTTTTTAAGCTTTAATGTATCTTCATTTCTCCTGTATGTATTGATATCTATTTTATCTATACTATCTTTTAGATTAATAACCTGTGAGTGGAAACCAAATGCTTCAGTTTCTGAATTATTAATTAAATTATCATTCTTATCGTTAAATGCATATAATTTGTATTCTCCACCTTTTAGGTTTTGCATTTTATAATTACCTTCTTTATCTGTTGTCGTAAAATAAACAGGTTTCCCCTCTCTTAAATTTGTAGTGTCATAATTGTTTGAATATAGGCCGACTATAAAACCTTCCTTCGGTTCATTGTTGTGAATATCTATTACAGTTCCTGAAACTTCCAAGGAATCTAAAAAAGGACCAGTACTAAATGCTATTACAGGATTTTCCCATAAATTTCCTTCTGTTATATCTTTTAAGGCTTTTCTGAAATTAAAAGTATAGGTGGTAGAGTCTTTTAGTTTTTCCTCTAATGTGATTATTAATTCTTGTTTTTTTAGAGTTGCTTCATACTCAATATCTTCTCGAGGAGTTATTATTAGTTCCTTTTCTAATTGTTCAAGTTTCATCCATTCGTTGAAGAATAGTTTTATTTCATTCCCGCTAAAATTTATGGACTGATCCTTAGGTGAAGATTCGTAAAGAATGGGAGCTTTTTCATCTTTTTCACCACCAGTAGGGCTCTGTACAGTTGCACAGGCATAAATAAATATTACAAATGAAAGTGATACTAATTTTCTAATCATTTTTTGATGACGTAAATAAGACTTGAATAATTATTTTTATTATTATTGGCGTAAGTATTTGATTTATAACCAGTTATGAAAGAACTTAGGAATTTATTTTTCTTAAATTTATATTTATTGCTCAGTAAACTGATATAATATGCATCTAATTTCATAGGATATATTTGTTTGATTTTTAATCCATGTTTAAGCATTAAAGTTTTCATAGTATCCTGACTAAAATGGTATAGATGACGCGGGACATCATAAGCCGCCCATTCTTCCCCAAATATTGATTCTTCGTAGCTTTCAATGTTAGGAACAGCAATTATAATTTTCCCTTTTTCTTTTAGAATAGTTTTTAAAGTCTTTATCGTAGAATTTAAATCATGTATATGTTCCAAAACATGCCATAGAGTTATAATATCAAACTTCTTATTTTTTAAGTCTAATTGTTCAATGGTTTCCTTTACTTTTACCTTTTGCGAAGCTAATTCTCTTGCCTTATCATTAGGTTCTATTCCAAATGTTTTCCAGCCATCCGATTTCATTGTCTCAAGTAGATAGCCCGTTCCACATCCATAATCCAATATTCTTCCCTTCTTGTCCTTTGCAACTGAATTAATCAATTTCTTTTTGGTGCTTAAGGCATATTTTCTTGCAATTTTATATATAAGGTTGATGGGCGAGTTAGCTTTATCTGAATGCGATATATATTCTTCAGATTCATAATATTTACCTATTTCATCTTTGTCCGGTCGTGGATTAGTAAAGTGAAAATTACAATTATCGCAAACCATAATATTAAAGCTTTCTTTACTAACCGAATGGTCTTTTACAACCATATGGTTTCTTAAATTAGAGGCACTACAAACGGGACATTCGCTAAGTTTTTCGTACATATCTATCGTCCTAAATAAACCATTAATATTGAGACATCCGCAGGAGTTACCCCGCTTATCCTTGATGCTTGACCTAATGTCTGTGGCCTCACTTTTCTAAATTTTTCTTTTGCTTCAGCTGATAATGCAGGAATTTGATTAAAATCTAAAGAGTCTTTTATTTTGAGATCTTCTAGGTTTTTCATTTTCTCAATCAGCTGGTTTTCTTTTTCAATATAGCTTTCATACTTTATATGTATCTCTGAAGCTTCTATAACTTCTTTACTATATCCATTAATCATCTGATTTAATTCAGTTTCTATTTGTTGTAATTCCTTAAAGCCAATTTCAGGTCTTTTTAAAATACTATATGCATTAGTTTTCTCTTTTATTGGAGTTGAATTAACCTTAGATAAATTATCATTTACATTGTTAGGTTTAACTTTATGAGACTTTAAGTTTGCTATGAATGTATCTATATGAGATTGTTTTTCTTCAACATGCTTCATTCTTTCATTTGAAGCTAAACCTATTTGATGACCAAGTGGCGTCAGTCTAACATCTGCATTATCTTGTCTGAGTAGAATTCTATGTTCAGCCCTTGAAGTAAACATCCTATATGGCTCTTCTGTGCCTTTATTGATTAGGTCATCAATTAAAACTCCAATATATGCTTCTGATCTGGTTAGAATAAAAGGCTCTTTACTATTTATTTTTAAATGGGCGTTAATCCCAGCCATTAATCCTTGACAAGCGGCTTCTTCGTAACCAGTAGTACCGTTTATTTGCCCTGCAAAATATAAGTTTTCAATAAGTTTAGTTTCAAGAGTATTTTTTAATTGTGTAGGTGGAAAAAAGTCATATTCTATAGCATATCCTGGTCTGAACATTTTTACATTCTTAAAACCTTCAATTTCTCTAATTGCTTTATATTGAATATCCTCTGGGAGTGAAGTAGAAAAACCATTTACATATACTTCTACTGTATCCCATCCTTCAGGTACTACGAAAATTTGATGTCTATTTCTCTCAGCGAATCTATTAATTTTATCCTCTATTGAAGGACAATATCGAGGACCTAATCCTTGTATTCTACCATTAAACATGGGAGACCTTTCAAAGCCCTCTTCTAATATTTCATGAACTAAAGGGTTTGTATAGGTTATATGGCAACTTCTTTGTTCTTTAAGTCTTTTTGTCTCATTAGAAAACGAAAACTTTTCTGGGTTTACATCTCCCTTTTGCTCTTCTATAATGCTGTAATCAATTGTCCTTCCATCTACTCTAGGGGGCGTTCCGGTTTTCATTCTACCGGATTCAAAACCTAATTCCTCTAGCTGT
Source organism: Marivirga sp. (assembly GCF_024636815.1). GTDB lineage: Bacteria > Bacteroidota > Bacteroidia > Cytophagales > Cyclobacteriaceae > Marivirga. The sequence goes on along the minus strand of NZ_JAGXGF010000014.1, from coordinate 30,610 downwards.
TCTGTTATACCTTTTGAGGCTCTTTCTGCTGATCGACCTCCTCCAAATTGTTTTTCTCCTATATGGATTAAACCATTTAAGAATGTTCCATTTGTTAAAACCACAGCTTTTGCTCTGATTTTTAAACCCATACTGGTTTCTATACCAGTGATTTTATTGTTTTTGACTATGATTCCCGAGACCATTTCTTGCCAAAAGTCTAAATTCGGAATTCTTTCTAATTGCAATCTCCATTCTTCCGCAAAGCGCATTCTATCATTTTGTGATCGGGGACTCCACATTGCAGGCCCTTTAGACTTATTCAACATTCTGAATTGGATCATAGATTTATCTGCTATTATTCCAGAATAACCGCCTAAGGCATCTATTTCTCTTACAATTTGCCCTTTTGCTACTCCGCCAACGGCAGGGTTACATGACATTTGTGCGATGGTGTTCATATTCATTGTAGCTAACAAAACCTTGGAACCCATATTAGCTGCCGCCGCGGCTGCTTCGCATCCTGCATGACCCCCTCCTACTACAATTAAATCGTAATCTTGAAACATATAAATTATATTGTTCAGTGTTCCACGTGGAACACTAGATTTCTACTTTAAGTTTTTTTATAAATGTTCCACGTGGAACATCTAATTTTATTATAATAATTCTAAAGCCTTATCTTCTGCTAATCTCATCTCTTTCTTTTCTGAATCTGTTTTGTCTTTAAATCCAATAAGATGTAGCAATCCATGTGCCATAACCCTTGTCAATTCTTTAGTGAAAGCAATATTTAGTTTTTTTGCGTTTTCAGTTATTCTATGTATGCTTATAAATATGTCAGATTGTATGTTCTGCCCTACCTCTTCTTGCAAATCAAAAGTGATTATATCAGTATAAGTATCATGATTTAAATATTCTAAATTGATTTTATGCAAGTATTCATCAGAGCAAAATATATAGTTAAGCTCTAATATTTCATAATCATAAGCAATAGCTAATTGATTAAGCCAAGACTTGTGTTTTTTAAGCTTTCTTAAATCAAAATTGCAATCTTCCTTAAAGAAATGAATTTCTTCCATTAACTGATGTAAAAACTTAATTTGACTTTTTTACCATCATCTTCAAAACTCAATTCATCACTCAATGCTTTCATTAAGAATATCCCTCTTCCACCAGGTTTATCTATGTTTTCAGGAGCAGTTGGATCAGGTAGTGAATTATAATCAAAACCCTTACCTTCATCTGATACTTTAAAAACAATGCTGTTATCTTCCATGTTTAGTGATAGATAAACGTTTTTGTCCTTATTGCCTTCGTTTCCATGAATAATGGCATTGTTGACAGACTCAGTAACAGCGATCATGATGTTGCCGTAAATGTCATCATTTAAATCAAACTTCTCTTTTGCATTGTCTATAAAGCTCTCAACTATTCTGATGTTCTCATTAAGAGATGGAATACTTATACTGATTTCACTCATCGTATTAGGTTTTCTTTAGATTTTAATCGGTTATAATACTTATTTATTTCGCTCTTATAATAAGGCGTGAAATTGGGCGGAACATTTCTTAGTTGCTCAATTTCCTTTTGTTTCTCCTTTATATATTCTTCAAAAGCGTTAGGAATGTGTCTGCTATCGTATTCTGTTGCGGTTTCACCCTTTCGCTCATCCTTTTCTTCTTGCTCTTCTCTTGCTTTTTCAGATTCTAATAAACGGGTAACTATTTTCTGTTGTCTTTCGATTAACTGGCGATCTAGTCTTTTATTCACTAAATCGTCTTCTATTTTCTCCATTTCTTCTGATATAGTTCCAGCATTTCCCCCATCTTCTTTCCCTCCATCTTTTACCTCTTTCCCCATTTGTTTTTCCATTTCCTCTGCCATTTCTCTTAGCTTAGCTTGTTCTCTTGCCAATTCTCCTAATTTTTCAGAAAATTGCCTCCCATGTTTTTGACTCTCACTAAGTTCTTGTGTCTTCTGATTGATAGACTCTTGCATTTGGGATAGACTTGGGGTTTGTTGGTTTCCTTGTGACTGTTCACCCATTCCCATGGAAGATTGCATTTGCATCTGCATCTGCTCTAAAACATCATCAAGCATGAGAGCTAGGTTGTTCATGGAGGTCATGGCAAATTGTTGTTCGCCTATTGCTTTACCATTTTCTCTTTCTCTTAAGGCCTTAACACTTGATTCCATAGACTCATTCATCTGATCCAATTCCTTGTTAATGAAATTTTTCAATTGAAATACACGCTCGGAAAGTGAAGTAAGACTATCTTCTACTATTTTAGCATCGTCTTGCATGGCCAGTTGTTTTTCAGATAATGTGATAAAGCGAGGATCGCTTGGATTAACTTCTCTGAAACTTTTCATTAGATTTTCCTGCCTGAATGATAGTTTTAATAGGTTATCTACTATATTTCTTAAATCATCGATGTTTTCTTGCAACATTTCCATTTCCATGCTTATTTGCATAGAGGATAGCATCTCCGACATTTCTTTCATTTCTTGAGACGATTTTTTCTGTTGCTCACTCGCCCCACTCTTATCATTTTGTTGTATTTCTTGAAGAGTATTTTGCTGACTTAAATCTATCTCACTTTCCTGTTCTTTAGTGTCTTGTAAAGGGTTAGGTTGTTTTAATGATTGATTTCTTTTTTCAATATTTCTTAATTCTTCTTGGAGCTCTTCAAACTTCTCTTTTACCTTTTTTTGTTCATCTAAAGCTTTTTCTTGTTCTTCTTTGGATTCAAAACCGTTTTGTTCTGTATTCTTTTGAGATTTATCTTCTTCAATTTTGGAAGCGTCCTCTTTATTTGTTATGTTTTCTTCTGCTAAAGCTTTCTGCTCTTTTTCAAGTTCTTGAAATTTCTCCCCTACTTGCTTCATATCATATTGAATCTCCATTCTTTTAAAAAGCTCCATAAGTCTTTCCATCTCTTTTAGCTTATTTTTTTCTTGCTTTTTAAGATGCTCAATAGACTCTCGAAATTCATCGGATTGCTTTTGTTCTTCTAGAAGAGATTTAATTTTTTCCATTAACTCTTCATTTTCATCTTGAAGCATTTCTTCCATTAAACTTTCAAGTTGCTTAGACTTTTCTTCTAATTTGGAATCTTGTTTATTAAAACGATCTCTTTTTGCTCGGTTTTTCTCTAATTCGCTTTTAATTCTTTCTAATTCCTTTCTCCTATTTTCGCGTTTCTGAAATATCTCTTCAATTAACTTCTTATCTTCCCAATCTAAATTTCTTTTGGTTTTAAGAATTTCTTCTAATTCTTCCAACTTTTTATTGGCTTCTAAAGTTGATTTAATGCTCTCATCTATCTGGTATTCAGTGTTTTGACTAGTTTTTTTAATTTCTTTTTCTATAGTTCGTTCATTGGGTAATTGGAAAATATAGGTTGAGCTTTTAGAGTATTTAGCACCATTGATTCCGTCATTATCTGCAACCTCTACAAAGTATTCTATTTTTGCTTGACTGTCTTTAAGTAAAGAATCCACTTCCCATACCTTAAAATATTTTTGGTTTAATATCTTTTTATCGAAAGAAAGAGGTATTGATCCATTTTCTATTGTTTCTCCATTTTGAATTTTTCTGTAAACAATTCTTAAGTGTGAGAATCCATAATCGTCACTTATTTCCCCGGCAAGTGCCACTTGTCTAAAATAGGTGCTATCATTAATGGGATTAAGATTTATATCAGGAAATTTATCTTTGATTACTTCAATTGAATAGTCTATATATTGAATATAATCTGCTTTAACATTAAATAAGTTCAATTTATAGGTTGAACTTTCGGTCAGAGTTTTGGATAGATTAAATGTATTATCGGTAATTTTTATAAACTCACTTGTGTCCTTATTCATTTCAATTGAAATACGGTCACTTGATTTACTTTTGATTAACCATTTAGCCTGGGTCCCTTCCGGAACAATCAGATTACCGGAATTACTTACTCTCTCTGTTTTTGTTCCTATGTAGTTAGGATAATCAAGCGAAATATTCATATCCTGAACTCTCGGTTTTTCGAACACTTTCAGCTGATAAGTACCAGAATTAAAACCAGCAGCCTCAAGTTTAAAATTCAAGTTCTTTTGAATATTTTTTATTTCAAACTGATATTCATTATTTGAAATGGTTTCAAACTTCTGCTTTATACCATCTTTGTTGATAAATAGCTCGTTTGGTAATTCATTACCTTCTAGTTTTACTTTTAGACTAAAATTCTCTCCTTTAAACCCTTTTAATTCATCATTCTCAATAAAAAAAGTAAAAGGCGCTTTGGGAATAAACTCTTCATTAAATTTAATGATTCGATAGCTCCCTTCTGTGATCATATTGGGGGAAAACATTAAAATTAATCCGATAATTATAGAGGGAATGACTACATAAGGAAGATAGCCAGCATTTGAATTTTTAATACTTATACTTTCTTTAAAATTTAATAATGATATTTTTTCATACTTCTGATTAATACTAGCGGTAATCAGACTATTTTCACGTGTAGTTATATTATTTAACTGAATGATATTCAGTAATTTATCGCTAATTTCAGGAAAATATTTTCCTATCTGTTTTGCAGCTTCAGTATCACTTAAATGTTCTCCATTTCTTAATAAGTGATAGCTAGGAATAAATATATAGCGGATCAAGAAATAGATAATACTTATAGCGGAAATAGAAAAAACTATAGTTCTCGCAGAACTTCCCATTTGAAATTTATACTCCAACCAGCTAGTGATTAATAGAATAAAAAGGAAAAAAGCTAAATTGAATATAAAGCCTTTTACTATTTTATTTAAATAGTATTTGCGTTTATAAGCTTTTAACTTATTTAGAATTTCCGCTATGTTGCTGTTTTGCTTCACCTGAGTAGTAACGGGAATTTTAAAACAATGATTTCCAATATTTTATCAGTCTTATGTAACATCCAATTCTATTTTTACCGGACAATGGTCAGAATGTTTTACATCCTGTAAAATATCAGCTGATTGAAGTTTATCAATTAGGTTTTCAGTTACCATATGATAATCAATTCTCCAACCCTTATTCCTTTCTCTTGCTGCAGAACGATAACTCCACCAACTATATTGGTCGGGTTCTTTATTCAAATGCCTGAAAGTATCAATAAAGCCATCATTTAAGAAATTAGTCATCCATTCGCGTTCTTCAGGTAGAAACCCAGAACTATTTTTATTACGAACGGGATCGTGAATATCGATTGGCTGATGGCAAATATTATAATCACCACAAATTAACAAATTGGGAAAATCCTTCTTTAATTCTTGTACATAGCTTCTAAAATCTTCCAGCCATTCCATTTTAAAATTCTGACGAGGGTCACCGCTAGATCCGCTGGGCATATATGTACTTATTACAGAAAAATCATTATAATCCGCTCTAATTACACGGCCTTCTCTATCATATTGTGCCATTCCACAGCCAATTTCGACATTATTTGGTTTTAATTTAGTAAATATACCTACTCCACTATATCCCTTTTTTTCAGCTGAATGTAAATAGATATGGTATCCTAAATCTTGGAAAACCGAAAGATCAATTTGATCTTCATTGGCTTTTAGTTCTTGAAGGCAAAAAATATCAGGTTGTTCGTTTTTCAGCCATTGGCTGAGACCTTTTCTTTCTGCTGCCCTTATTCCATTTACGTTATAAGAAATAATTTTCATGTATAAGTCATCAAATTAAAATTCTAACCCAATTTCTTGCTCAAAATACTCAATTACATGCATTTTAAGCAATTTTTCTTGTTCTAATAAGTCAAAATGAGGAAGTTTTTTAATTCTCTTCCAATGTGGCCATCCGCTTTCGTCAACTCCTTCCAATTCATAAAAACCTGAAAGACTTAAAACTTTGCATATTGCAATATGCATTAAATCTTGTTTTTCCTCTTTGCTGAAATTATGAGGTCCTTTACCTAACTCTTGAACTCCTATTAAAAAAAGGATGGCGTTTAAGTCTTTTGGCTTTCTGCCAACCGAATCTTTTAAGGCTAATCTAAGAGCCTGCCATTTTCGTTCAAGATCAAGGTCTTTTTTAATCATTCTGATTTCCCTTCAAATATTCCCAGTATTCCACGGCTCTTCGCAAATGTGGGATGACAATAGTCCCGCCAATCAGATTAGCGATTGAAAATACTTCAAAAACTTGTTCCTCCGTAACGCCCATTTCATAGCATTTTCCTAAATGATAGCGAACACAATCATCGCAACGTAAAACCATGGAAGATGAAAGTCCAATCATTTCTTTGGTCTTTTTGTCTACACTGCCTTCAGCAAAAGCATTAGTGTCAAGATTGAATATTCGCTTAAGGATTTTATTATTGCTCCCCACGATTTTATCGTTCATTTTTGCGCGATATTCGTTGAATTCTTCTACTTTATTCATAAATTAAAATCACTATCAATTTTGATAACTTAAATTAACCTGCAAAGTTAGCCGTTGTGAACTTACGAAACCAAAACTTTCCCCTAATTGTGTCAGATTTTCTTTCATTATTTTTTCCTAATTATTGCAGTGTCTGCAATTTAACTTTATCTAAGTCCGAAAATCTTGTTTGCAGCCACTGCCTTTCTAATGTAAATGAGACTAACCTCCATCTAGACCAGCCAAATCAACTTCATAGAAGGTTTTTTGAAATTCCCAATTTGAAATATGCTATGTCTTACGCCTGGTTTCAAAAGGATACAGTAATTCAACATCTTTTACACCAGTTGAAATATGAAGGAAACGAAGCGATTGGGCTTTTGTTGGGGGAAATATATGGTGAAGAATTGGCTCAGTATTACACTGATAAATGGGATATGATTACTTGTGTGCCTATTCATTATAAAAAAGAAAGAAAAAGAGGATATAATCAAAGTTATAGGATTGCAGAAGGGATGAGTTTAAGCCTTAAAGCCCCTTTTATTCCCTTATTGGAAAAATCAGTAAATAGGAAAAGCCAAACTAAAAAACATAGAATTCAGAGGTTTGATAATGTTGAGTCTACTTTTCATCAAAAAAACTCACAAGTAAATTTAAAGAATAAGCGGATTTTACTAGTAGATGATGTATTAACAACTGGTGCAACTTTGCAAGCATGCAGTCAACCGCTCCAAAAAGCTGGAGCGGAAATTTCAATTGCTACTATTGCCAGCACAAGAAGTTAACCAGAAAACTCATATAAATTTCCGAGTTAAATTAATTCTTATTTATGGAATTCAACATCGCAACCACATGAGTACCTAAAGTTTCAGCTACTATTTTTTTATATTCTGTTGAATTAGTAAACCCACCATTGTGGTTGAAAAATGCTGTCATTACATTTCCCCAATCACTATTTTTTGGCATTATAAAACCAAACTCCTCTCCTGTTTTATCTCCTGCCGGATGCCTCTTAATATTATTAGTATTTTCAATTGCAGTCAAATAAGATGAAAAATCAAGATATGTGAAATAATTAGGGTTTTCATTTACCTTTTGGTAACAAGCCTCAAAAGAATTTACGATTTCAATTTTTAATGATGGAAATTGACTGTTTTTTAATTCTTTAGCTCTTTTTTCATGGGTAGTTCCTTTTTGTACTATAATGGTCATACCTGAAAAATCATTTGCGATATTATTGAAATTGCTTAAATCTTTAACAGCTTTATTGGTTAATAAAATGGAAACATTAGAGAAAAATGATGGGCTAAATTGAATCTCTTTTTTACGAGCATCGGTTATAGTAACATCTGCTAATCCAAATACCCCGCCCTTTGCATTTTTAACACTGTTATAAAACTCTGTAAAATCAATGGCGTCATTCGGTTGATGATAATTGACATTCAAATTAACATTATGTTCTGTAGAAACATACTTTGCAAACTCATCCCAAATTTTTATGCAAAGACCATCTAATTCATTCCCGTCTTTGTAAATAAATTTGCCTGAGTAATTGTAGGTAAGGGTTACATCTGCAGAACCATTTGCTTTAGCCGATTTCCAGGTATCACCGGTAAGCTGGGCCTGAAGATTTACACTAATAAAAATTATGGCGATGAGTAATATTAAATTTTTCATATTTCTAAAATTTAAGAGTTACATGCTATATTAAATTCGTTCAATTTAATAATTGTCAATACTGTTTAAAACGAATATAAAATTATTTTCGTTCTATTTTATGAATTTAATAAAAAATGTGTTCTTAAAAAAAGATAATTTGGGTGTTAGTTTTTTAACCTAAAATGCAGTTTATCGGACTTCAGAATATAGCTTATAGAAGAGATGTTATAATTGGTGTATTAATATTTAGTACTGATCGAACGGGCTCGATTAACAAGAGGTGAAATAAATTGAGACTGATTAAAGAAATATTATCCTACGATTTAATCTTTTCCAATATTAAATCTTGATGTTGCAGGTAAATAATAAGATTTTCCAAAACAATATCAGCGCCTTCTTTATCTTCTTGCTGGGCTAAAACCTTTTCACAAACTCTATAAAGGACTTGCCTTGAACTTAATTCATGGCTCTTAGCTACTTTTAAAATTAAATTTGTGATTTCTTCTTCATTTAAAGCTCCTTCCGGTAGTTTATCCAAGCTTTTAATTTCTGATTTTAAGGCTTCAACTTCTGCCAGGCGAGTAGGCTGTTTTGATAAATAATCACCTTTTCCTTCTTCAGCGCCAGTTGATTGACTTTTCATAAATTCATTTAAGTCTTTTAAAGTATCTTTTTTCTTTGCCATGGTTATGAAATTTTAGAGATGTGACAGGATAGCTTTTGTAATGGGTAAAAATTCTTTTTCTGCTAAGATGGTGCTGAAATTAGCAAATATATTTTTTGCAGGCACTTTAACTTCCAAAATTTCAGCATCTAATTCGGAAAGTGCGTCTTTAACCGTTTCAATTTTAGTAGAGGAATGCACTCTATTAGGTAAAACTAATATTTTTAAATGCTTATTTTCTTCAAGAGCGGGTTTTATATCTTCTACGGTTTGGTAGGTGACTAATAAATCGTTGGGGGTAAGGCTAGTTGGAACAATAACTAAATCGCTATTCAAACTCAATTTTTTAATATGTTCATCGGTGGTTTTTCCTGCGCTATCTACCACGATAAAATCCAAATTTTTGGTTTTTAATTGTTCGATGTCTTTTAGAGCTTTATGATCCTCAGAACCAATAATTGGAAAAACTGCTGATTCTTTTGCACCTGTTTTATAAAGCTCCATTTTTCTTAATGTATTGAGGGTATAGTTAGTATCAGTTTCCAACATAGCTAGAGAATAACCTAAACTGTGCAACATGGTAGCAAAATGGATGGCGCTGGTAGTTTTTCCTGTACCGCCCTTTCTTGAGATAAATGAAATTATTTTTGTCATATCAATAAATGAATATCAATAAAAATACATAGCTGTAACCCTTTTTCCAAATCTAGGTTAAAAATGGAAAAAAGATAATGAAGAAAACTTTTAATATCGAAGAAATAAACGAATTGATCAGAACAAGAAGATCTATTTATCCTGCACAATACACAGGGGAAAAAGTGGATGACAATATAATAGAGCAAATGTTGGAAAATGCCAACTGGGCTCCAAACCACAAGCATACCGAACCGTGGCGCTTTATAGTTTTTACTGAAAATGGCTTAGATCAATTAGGAAAATTTCAATCAGATATTTATAAGCAAGTATCAACAATAAAAGGTAATTTTGATGAAGCCAAAATGGAAAAACTTAGAAATAAACCATTAATGGCATCTCATGTGATTGCAATAGGCATGAAAAGAGATGAAAAACAAAGTATTCCTGTTGAGGAAGAAATTGCTGCAGTAGCTTCAGCCGTTCAAAACATGCAATTAACAGCAAGCGCTTATGGTGTGGGTTGTTATTGGGGTTCAGGAGGAATCACTTATATGGAAGAAGCCAAAAAAGCATTGGGCCTTGAAAAAGAGGATAAACTATTAGGCTTTCTATATGTAGGAATACCTAAAGAGGGTTTCTGGCCGGAAGGTAAAAGAACACCTATCAATGATAAAGTTAATTGGGTTAAAGGATGAATGAATATTTAAAATACTTACCGATAATTATTGGCTGGCTAATCTTTGGCATATCACACTCAGTATTAGCTTCAAGTCTTATAAAAGACAAGCTTAATTTGAGGCCGCTAAATTTTCGCAGGCTTTATAACATCTTTTCAATATTTGCCGTGCTTTTCATCTTTATATTAGGAAGTACTATCCGACCTGAATATTTATTTCCTAATGATAAAACAAGCCAAGCAATTGGTTTGATCATTGCCACATTTGGGTTTTTACTTGTAAAATTGGCTTTCAGACCTATTAGCTTCTCTGAATTTATGGGAATAAAACCAGAACAAAAGCAACACCTAATTACCAGTGGAATTTATGCTCGTATGCGGCACCCACTTTATACTGCCTTAATTTTAGGAGTTATTGGCTTTGTAATTTTTAGCCCTACTTACACCAATTTAGTACATGCTATATGCATATTGATTTACCTTATCATAGGCATTCATTATGAGGAAAAAAGGTTAATAGCCCATTTTGGTAAAGAATATGAAGATTATAAAAAGCAAACTCCTATGCTTTTTCCTACCTTGAGACGATAAACATTTGATTTGAAAAACTTAAATGTTGGCACTTTTTAATTTGAAAAAGGGTTAATAAGTTTGTTTGTACCTGCTATTAAGGACTTTCATCGAAAGATGTTATGAAAAATAAAAAATAAGCAGGTAAAAATTTTACTTTTTATGTTAGCAAACTACATTTGAAGTGTATATTTGCGCCACGAAATTTTAAATTCCTTTATGGAACTTATTCAAAGTAAGCACTTTAGTCAAGAACAAATCGATCAGTACAAGGAGGAATTCGATTCTTCCAAACCATTTCACCACCTTATCCTGGATGACTTTTTGTCAACGGAGGTTGCAGAAAAACTCCATAATTTCTTTCCGGAAGATGAGCTTTTCAATAAGCCTAAAAAGGATAAGCATGAAAATAAGTTAGAGGGTGATAAGTTTGAGGAATATCCTCGCCTATTCAACCTTTTGAAGGAAGAAATTGCAAAACCGCAATTTTTGGAATTCATTGAAAAGGTAACGGGTATTAAAAATGCTTTTATCACTAATGATGGTTTTGGAGTAGGTATTCAAAAAGGTAAAAAAGGATCTTTTGAAGATGTGCATATTGATTTCAATATTCATCCGGAAAAGGATGTACAAAGAAGACTTAACCTTCAACTTTACCTAACCCCAAGATGGAAGCCAGAATGGAATGGTGCTTTAGAAATGTGGAACGATTGTGTTTCCAAATGTAAAAAAGCAGTTTCTTGCAGGTTCAACAGAGCGGTAATTTTTGAGGTGAAAGACACTTCCTATTATGGCTATACCAAACCTTTGGAATGTCCTGATAGAGAGGAAAGAAAAATGTTTTCTGCTACTTTTTATACTAAAAAAGAAACGGAGAATATAACATTTCACGATACGATTTTTCCTGAGCACCAAGAGGAAAAAGTGCAACCATCATTTTTTCAAAGTATTAAAAAAGCTTTAAAAGTCGGTTAATAGAACAATATGTCTAAAGTCTCCACAACAGAAATTACTTCAGATTCAATAGCTTCTGACAATCCAATTCATCAGAGATTATTGGCAGCATATGTATATGCACAACCTCAGATTGAAGGGGATTTATTGGAAATTGGATGTGGAACTGGAAGAGGCTTGGAAATTTTAGTCAATTCGGCAGACCATTATACAGGCATAGATAAATATAAAAGCCTTACTGATGAATTGCAGAAGGAATATCCAAATGCGTATTTTAAAGCAATGCATATTCCACCTTTAACAGGGATTGAAGATAATAGCTTTGATACAGTTGTTTCATTTCAGGTAATTGAGCATATAAAAGATGATAAAAGCTTTTTGCAAGAAATTCATCGAGTATTAAAGCCAGGAGGAAAAGCCATTATTTCTACTCCTAACAAAAAAATGACCCTTACTCGTAATCCCTGGCATGTTCGGGAATATTTTGCTCCTGAATTGGAAATACTTTGCAAAAGCATATTTTCTAAAGTGGAAGCTAATGGTATTGCTGGTAATGATAAAGTGATGGATTATCATGAGAAAAACCGTCAATCAGTTAAGAAAATCACCAAATTCGATATTCTTAACTTACAATATCGTCTTCCAGCGCCTTTACTAAGAATTCCTTATGAATTTTTAAACAGAGTAAATCGTAATAAATTAGACCAGGCAGATAATGCTTTGGTAAAATCTATTACGGTAGCGGATTATTTTGTAAATGAAAATGCCGCGGAAAGTCTGGATTTATTCTACACTTTAGAAAAGTAACTTTTATAATGCCAAAGGCATTTGATGTTAACCACAAAGTGACACAATGACATTCACTAAGTCCACTGAGATAAAACCAGCAAAAACAGATTACTTTTTTATCATGTTTAATAGTGACATGATCAAGAATCAAAAACACGAAAACGCAGTTTTCATGATGTGAAATGAATAGTCAATTCATCTTTTGTTTTCTTTTGGCTCTTTTGTGGTTAATTTTTTTGCCTATTTCATTCCAGGTAGGCTGATTCCTTTTAGTTTTCTATAAAGATTAATGGCATATCGATCCGTCATTCCACTTATGTAATCTATACATAATAAACTGATTTCATAAAGACTAGCTGTATCAGTAATTAACTCCTGATAGGTTTCAGGAAGTAATCTGAAAACAGTTAAATCTTTTTTGCTGGATTCTTCTATGCCTTTTTGAGCAATCGCAGCTCCTAAAAACTCTTCCAATAAGCCTTCTAGAACTCTATGACCTACTACTTCTGTTTGTAAAACTAAATGAGAGCGGTATATTTTCTGAATAGACACCTCAATAATGTCCCTTAAAACTCTTTTTGAAGGAACTTGACTCATTAAGGCAGAATCAAATTTTCCTGTGAGAATATCATCCTCATTTTCCATGAAAACTTCAGCACACTCATTGATCAGTTTATTAATACAAAGTGCTCGTAAATAAGCAATCTTCTCATTTTTACCTTTTGTTTTTTCCAGTTTTTCTGGCAAATAGGAATCTCCTAAAACATTGGCTAGTAAATCACGGGCTTGCTCATAAGGAACCCACCCTAAGCGGCAGCCATCTTCTAAATCAATTACATGATAGCAAATATCATCTGCAGCTTCCACCAAAAAAGTGAGTGGATGGCGAACCCAACTCATTTCATTGGAAAGACGTATCAACCCCAATTCATTGGCTAATTCTTCAAAATAATTTTTTTCCGTTTGGAAGAATCCATATTTTTTCTGGCTCTTTCGGCTACTGTCTTTTTCAAAAAGATGGGCAGTTCTTGGATATTTACTAAATGCAGCCAAAGTACTATAGGTTAATTTTATACCTTGATTATCGGGTCTGTTAAACAATCGAAATCCCTGAGCATTTCCCTCAAAATGAGTCAAATCTTCCCATTCTTCAACTGAAACTTCAGATTGAATCCATTTTCCTAATGAAGTGTTTTTGAAAAATGCCGAGATAGCGTCTTCCCCTGAATGACCAAAAGGAGGGTTTCCGATGTCATGTGCTAGAGAAGCGGCTGCAACTATAGCGCCAAAATCAAATGATGAAAAGCCAGAATCTTGAAGTTCAGGATATTTTTCAACTATGGATTCGCCCACTTTTTTACCTAATGATCTTCCAACACTACTGACTTCCAGGCTGTGTGTTAGTCTTGTATGCACAAAATCTTCCTCGGGTAAAGGAACTACCTGAGTTTTATCCTGTAACCTTCGGAAAGGATGAGAAAATATTATTCTATCGTAATCTTGCTCGAAAAACGATCGTGCAGAGGATTGGTTGGTATTGGTGTTTTGACCTAGACGATTTGGGTTCAGTAATTTTAGCCAGTTCATTTTTTCCATAGCTTAAAATTAATGGAAAGAATTGATTTAAGAATTATAGATTGGAGATAAAAAACTAAGGTACGAGCTGAGAGGCTTGCACTAGCGCGAAAAGGTATAAAAATCTGAGATAACGCGAGTTTTTCAGCTCGTTCTCGTGCCTATTTAGGAAAAAGATACTTCTACCTATTCTGACTATTCACTATAGTATTGTCGATATATAAATTTCTTCCAGAAAGACTGGTAAAATATTCCCTTAATTTTCTGGGAGAAGGGCTATTGGTAGGGTAACCACTTAAATTATAAAATGAATTTCCACATTCACATTCCAAATATTGTTGGCCTGCATTCATGGAAATGATAGAACATTCTTTTTCCGGCTCATAAGGACAGGTTCTTTCAAAAGCAGCATAATCATTTTCTGCTCTTTTAACTACTATTACACCTTTTAAACCAACATCTGGTAAAACAACATTTTTTTCAAATTGCAAACTTTGGTAGCTTACCAAATCCAGATTGAGAGATAATTGAAAAGGATCTGGTAGAGGTAATTCATCCACAAAAACCTCCGGATTTTCTTCCGCACAGCCTAAAAGCATTACTAGAGGGAAAATTAATAGAAAAGATAATTTCTTAATTATAGTCATAAAAACCTTTGCCGCTTTTTCTTCCGTGGTGTCCGGCATCCACTTTTTGTTGTTGTATTCTGCTTGGTCTGAACTTGCTGTCATAGTAAAAGGATTCAAACATAGACTTGGTTACTGAAAAGTTAGTATCCACACCTATTAAATCCATTAACCTAAAAGGGCCCATTTTAAACCCCGAACTTTCCACTAATCTGTCAATTTGCTCGAAATCGGCTACATTTTCTTCCGCTATCTTTAAGGACTCTACATAAAAATGCCGAGCCACACGATTAACGATGAAACCAGGCGAATCTTTTGCCATCACAGCTTTTTTACCCATTTTTTCTGCCAACGCCTTGGTGGTTTCTGCAATTTCAGGATTTGTAGCAGCTCCAGAAATAACCTCTACTAATTTCATAATGTGGGCAGGATTGAAAAAGTGCATGCCAACCAATCTTTCAGGGTTTTGAAGCCCAGCACCAATTTGTGTGATAGGAATGGAGGAAGTATTAGTTGCTAAAATCGTATTTTTGGAATTAATTTTTTCCAACTGACTGAAGATATCAATTTTTACTTGCAGTTTTTCCACAACTGCTTCAATGATAACATCTGCTTTCAGTCCCTCCAAATTAGAAAGGAAACTAATGTTTTGAAGACAAGCCCCCTTTTGTTCCTGAGTTACTTTGCCTTTTTCAATTCCTTTTTCGAGATTTTTGGTAACAGCAGTTTTGGCTTTATCCAAGGCAGCTTCTTGAATATCAAATATGATAGTTTGGTAACCGGCCATAGCACTCATTTGAGCAATACCGGAACCCATGGTTCCTGCTCCTACTATTCCTATGCTTTTGATGTCTTTCAATTTCATAATTTTCTGAATCGATTTTGATTAACTCAAATGCTTAAATTGATTTAAAAAGCGCACATCATTTTCTGAATATAAACGCAAATCATTAACCTGAAATTTAAGCATGGCAATTCTTTCTATTCCCATACCGAAAGCAAAGCCTGAATATTCTTCTGAATCTATTCCACAATTTTCTAACACATTCGGGTCTATCATTCCCGAACCTAAAATTTCTACCCAACCGGAATATTTGCAAACATTACAGCCTTCGCCTTTGCAGATATTACAAGAAATATCCATTTCCGCACTTGGTTCTGTAAAAGGAAAATAAGAAGGGCGGAAACGAACTTTGGTATCCTGTCCGAAAAGCTCTTTTGCGAAATAATATAAAGTCTGTTTTAAATCCACCAATCCAACATTTTTGTCCACAAAAAAGCCTTCCACTTGATGGAAAAAGCAATGAGCACGAGCTGAAATGGCTTCATTTCTGAAGACTCTTCCTGGCGCTAAAGTTCTAAATGGAGGTTTCTGGTTTTCCATTATTCTGATTTGCACAGAAGAAGTATGCGTTCTCAAAGCTATATCCGGATTGCTTTCAATAAAGAAAGTATCCTGCATTTCACGAGCGGGGTGATTTTCTGGGAAATTCAAAGCGGTGAAATTGTGGAAATCATCTTCTATTTCTGGACCATCCGCTACATTAAAACCTATTTTTTGGAAAATCTCCACTATGCGGTTGTGGATGTAAGTCAAAGGATGAACAGTTCCTAAATTAATATTGGGAGGAAGAGTCAAGTCAATTGGGGCCGTGGATTTACTACCTGAATCTGAACTTTCCAATCCGGCAATGAGCTCTTTAAATTTTTCTTCTGCTAATTGCTTTACTTCGTTCACTTCCTGTCCATAAGCTTTACGGTCTTCCGGAGCTATATTTTTGATGTCGGCAAAAAGATCACCTAACACACTTTTGCGACTGATAAATTTTAATCTATAAGCCTCTAACTCATCTTGAGTTTTAGCCGTGGCTGCTGATATCTCAGCTTTTAATGCTTTTATCTTTTCAGACATTGAATTTCAAATCAGTTTTTATCCTAAAAAACAAAGTTAAACGAAAATGGCGGAATATTAAATAAGAGGGAGGAGTAGTTGAGTACAAGGAGTCACGTTAATTATATGACCTCTAAAAAAGCTGGTTTTTTAATCACAAATTATACGAGAACACAAAGGGTTTTCGCTTTTGCCAAAAGTCCATCCACGAGTTAGCTTAGAAATCAGTTCATATACTCCTCCCACCATTCTTGAAAAACGATCAGGGCCCAAATGTGAGCATGGCTATCTTCTGGATTACTTGAATATAATTTCTTTTTTAGAGCCTTAACGCCTTCCCAGTCAAAAACCTCTTGCTTTTCAATTCGCTCTTTATCCAGCCAATTATTTTCTATGTCCTGTTTTAAGTCTTTTCGCAGCCAGTCTAAAAGGGGGACTTCAAAGCCGTGCTTCGGGCGATTATAAATTTTATCAGGTAAAATATCTCTGAAGGTATCTTGCAAAAGCATTTTTTTTCTTTTGCCATTTACTTTGAATTCTTCTGGGAGACTGTTAGCAAAAGCTACTAATTCATGATCTAGAAATGGAACCCTAACTTCTAAAGCATGTTGCATACTCATTAAGTCTACTTTCTGTAACATATCGCCTTGCAAAACCAACTCCTGATCGAGTTGCAAAGACTGATTGATGGAAGTTGAATTGAGCGTTGAAAGCAATTGATCTTTCCATGAATCAAAGGCTTCAAAATCAATGTTTTCTAAAACAGCATTAGATAGTAAGTCTGTTGCTTTTCTGGTTGTTTGTAAACTTGCAAATAGCCAATATTGAGATTGGATATCGATTCGAGATGCATCAGCAAATTTCTTTAATTGTCTGGTTAAATTACCAATAGGATTGTTTCTGGACTTGGGTAATAGATTCCACAATGGCCCTAAGGCATTTACTAATTTTTCCTTTGCTCCCGGGTGCCATAGTCGGTACAAAGCGGCATGTTTGTTATAGCCGGCAAATAATTCGTCTGCTCCATCTCCCGATAAGGCGACTGTAACATTTTCTTTCGTCAATTGACTTAAAGCATAAACAGGCAAAGCAGAACTGTCAGCAAAGGGTTCTGAAAGACTTTTGAGCATTTTGGGTAAGTAGCCATATAAATCATCTAAGCTTAGTGAAAACACTTGATGCTTGGAGCCAATGTGTTTCGCCACAGCATTGGCATATTCAGTCTCATCAAAAAATGAATTTCCTTTATATCCAATGGAGAAAGTATGCAAACCTTCTACTTTTTTAGCAGCTAAAGCTGAAATAATAGAAGAATCAACTCCCCCGCTTAAAAAAGTGCCCAAGGGAACATCTGCAACCAATCTTCGCTCAACTGCTTTTTCCATTAAGGTTTTTAGTTGGCTTTGAGCATCTTCATAAGTGCCTTGAAAAGGATTTTCAAAAGTGCTTTTCAACTCATAATAGGAGTTGATTTGTACTGATTTCTTTTTGACCATTGCATATTGACCTGGCATCAATTTTTTAACACCTTTTACCATGCTCATAGGAGAAGGAACATAGTTTAATTGCAGATAAGTATAAAGCGAATTGGTATCTACTTCTTTTTCAATTCCGAATTTTAGGATGGCTTTAAGTTCGCTGGCAAATATGAAACGATCTTCATCTTCCAAATAATAAAGTGGTTTGATGCCATATCGGTCACGAGCGACTAAGATTTCTTCCTTTTGCTGGTCATAAAAAGCAAATGCAAAAAAGCCATTCAGTTTATTAAGGCCATCTCTCCCTTCATGAATCAATAATTTAAGTAGAACTTCGGTATCAGATTCTGTTTCAAAACCTACGCCCTTGCCAACAAGATCCTGTCGCAGGCTTTTGTAATTGTAAATTTCGCCATTGAAGACTAATTGAAAACGCCCATCTTCAGCTGACATGGGTTGATTTGCCTGAGGGTTTAAGTCAATAATAGATAAACGTCTATGGCCGAGTGCCACAAAATCACCCACAAAAACTTTTTGAAAATCGGGACCACGATGTTCTAAGGTTTCCGTAGCCAGGGAAATATTAGGAAGGTTGAACCTGCCAATTTCATTAAATGCAAATACTCCAGTTATGCCGCACATGCTGCGAAGATAATCAAAATTTATTCGATTGGTAACAGGGTTTTATGAAGGAAGCTCAAAACAGAAAATGACTATATGCATTCACTTTGTTATATGATGATGAGCAGATAAGTTTAGTTTGTTTTACTAAAACATCTGTTGTGGATTTATGTAATTATAAGACATTAATTTATTTCTTTTCTCCTAATTGTTTAGGCGCATTTGATAAATTATATTGTGCCTCGCAATTTTTACTAATCAAATAAGTTACTATTAATTGTAATATTTAAATAATATATGTTCTCAATAGGAAAAATTACCGTTATCATTCTGATCGGATTATTAATACCTAAATATGCCAATGGTCAATTTACGGTTCAAGGTGTTGTGATTTCAGAGAATAATGAAGCAGTGCCCTATGCCACAGTTCGTTTGAAATCAAATGAGGCAAGGGGCACGATCACAAATCTCGATGGCTACTTCAAAATCAATCTCGATTCAGAATCAGATTCATTACTAATTTCCCATGTCGGTGAGGGAACATTCATGACCGCCATTAGTCAAACAATGGAGCTTGATACCTTTAGGTTAAGTAATAATGAGATGGTGTTAAAGGAGATAAGGGTAACTCCTAGTATGTTCAATGCAAAAGATTCAGTAACGAAAGCCCTAAAAATATTTGACAGTAATCATTGGCAAGATAGTCTTCAATTAAGTGCATTTTATCGTGAGTATGGAGCACAAAATGACAAGTGGGGAAGATTTTTTGAAGCGGATTTAAGCATTCAACATTTTGGATCACTCTTTTTAAATGAAGACATTAAAATAGCGGTTAATCAGGCCAGAAAAAGCATGGATGAATTTGAAAATACAAAAGATGCTACCAACCCCCATTTCATACTCTACAGACCGTTAAAATTCAAACTCACTGAACAAGAATTTGAATATATAGGATTAGAAAGTTATTCCGATAAGTGGGTATATGTAATTCGTTTCTATAACGATTCAAAAGATGGTGAGTATAAAGGCAAACTGTATCTCGATTCAGAAGATTTATCTTTTTTAGAGATTCATGCAAAGCTGTC
This sequence comes from Marivirga sp., assembly GCF_024636815.1. Lineage (GTDB taxonomy): Bacteria > Bacteroidota > Bacteroidia > Cytophagales > Cyclobacteriaceae > Marivirga. The sequence goes on along the minus strand of NZ_JAGXGF010000014.1, from coordinate 11,016 downwards.
AGAACGAGGAGCTAATAAAGTTCGCAATAAAGGTTGGGGAAAAATTGATGACCAAATCGTTCGCTACAAAAACTATAGAAGAAAAAATGATATTGTGGTTAAATTTAAAGATTACAAAAACAAACAAGTGCTAAGTGCAATTATTATTGATGGTATATGGACTGCTGAGAGTAAAAATGCTAAAGTAGTTTATGATTATACATCCAATTTTTTAGTTACTGGCCTGAAAGAGCAATTGGAACCACTCCAAGAATCTGCCACCATCCAAAAAACCGAAGATTTGTTATCAAAAAAATATGAATATAATGAGTCATTCTGGAGCAACTATAACCATCTGATTGCGGATAAAAAACAGTTGGAAATCCTTAGTCATTTAACTCCCGTTCGATAAAATGATAAAAGAAACGACTTTATTTTTCCACTCTAAGGATTAGGTTTATTTATAAAGGTTTAGTTGTTTATCTACTATAGTTTCCGTAGCCAAAGAAATATTGGGTATGTTAAACCTGCCAATTTCATTAAAAGCAAATACTCCAGTTATGCCACAAATGCTGCGAAGATAGTTAATATTTTTTCTTGCTTATTGATTCACCCATAATTCAGGCGTAGCACCCAAACTGTGTAACCATTGGCGATAATATAATCTGTATTTAGCCTGAAGTTCTATGTATTTCATACGGGCATTGACCAAGCTCATCTGACGGTAGTTAATTAAGAAAATGCTGCTTTCTCCTATTTCAAATTTTCTTAATTCTGCCTTCAATAAACTTTCGTACTGGGTCACAATATTTAGATAAGTATCCAACTGTTGGGCAATATTTTCAAATGTGTTTTCGTATTGTCTGGCTTTATTGCGAATGGATAATTGCTTCTGTTGCAATTCAAAATTGGTGTTCTCCAATTTGATTTCATTCATTTTTAACTCGCCTCTCGATTGCCTCAAAAATAATGGCACACTAAAATTTAATCCCCATTTGTAATTGTCCAAACCACGGATTTCATTGATGTTTCCAGCAGGATCTTGTAAGAGATTGTATTCTAAATTTAATTTAGGTTTTAGCTTTTCTCTTCTTAAACGATTTTCAATTTGAAGTCTCTGAATTTTAAATTCACTTTCCCTAATTGCAGGATGTTCTTGAATAAAGATTGGTAGACTAGCCCTGAGGCTGTCTATTTTGTTTTGAGAAATATTGTTGATAGCGGAAGCTTTTAATTCAGACTCTTCTAATGGCTGCTCTTGCCCCCATAGAAATGAAAATAAGTTCAGTTTGGCATTGGCTAAGCCAACTTCTAATTGCTGATTTTGAATAGTTAAATTTTGCAGTTGAATTGATGCTTCTAAAGTATCTATAGCGGGTTTGTCTCCTTGCTCATAGGATGTTTTATAGTTTTCAAAATTATCAGTAGCCAGTTCAATAGCATCTTCAATTACTCTTTTTTGATATTGGAACTTGGCAAACTGCCAATAGTAATTGCTAGCTTCTAGTAAAATATCAATAAGCAGAAGCTGGGCTTCATTTTCGAAGGCCTTTCTATCTACAAAAGCTTTTTGAAGTGCGGCTCTTCTGTCATCAATAAATAAACCCTGCAAAACAGGCACACTCACTCCCAGATATCCAAGTCCTGCAGCGGGCAATTGGGATTCATCACTTAAATATTCTCCATCGGTCCAATCATATCCACCTTGAATTGTAATTCCCGCTCTCGTGGGCAAACGGATTCCTGATTCACTATATTGATAGTAATTTTTTTGGTCGTAATACTTTTGCTTATTTTTAGAAAAAAGTTCCGGATCAAAATTTCCTTTTGCTGCCAAAACAGCAAAATCTCCCATTTCTCGTAGATTTTGAGCCTGTTGAATTAAAGGGTGGTTTTCCATCACCAAAGAAAGGAATTCCTGTTCGCTTAGTTGGTCAGAAATCAAGGCTTCCTGAGCCTGTAGTGAATCGTTAAATAAAAACAGGCAGCTTAATGAAATGATTATATGTTTAAATTTAATAATCATTTTCTAGTTTTTCCTTCAAATTTGTTTTCTTCACTAGATTGTCCTGTATTCTCAGGAGTATAGAAATTTGGTGGGAAACCATTGATTTGTCGCCAGATTTCATACCAAACAGGCACAATATCCAATAGCGCTAAACCACTTGTTCCTCCGCCAACTCGCAAAGCTTCTGGCCATTCAGGCTCCTCTGGGTCTTGAGCAATTAAAACTCTATATTTTCCATTTGGGCTAATAAAACGATCTATAGCAACGACTTCACCCCCAAAAGTTCCATAGGTAATGATAGGCCAACCTGAGAAAACGATGGAAGGCCAGCCGTCAAATATTAATCTTACTTCATTACCTACATTAAATAAAGGTAGGTCCCTAGGCATAATGTACATTTCCACCGCATAATCAATATCTGCAGGCATAATCGAAACCAAAGACTCTCCTGCTTTAATGTTTTCACCAATTCCAGTACTTACAGCTCGAGTAATGTAGCCATTTTGTGGCGCTCGAACATAATAAAAACCAAAGCGAACTTGGTAATTGGTTAATTGATTTTCCATTTTAACAACTTCGGCTTCGGCATCTTGTAGCATTGAGCGAGTAGAAAACAAATCAGATCGAGCTTTTTGGAATTTATCAGTATACTCATTGTAAATTGAATTCAACTCAATCTTGGCATTTAAGTATTGGTTTCTACTGCTGAGCAGTTTGCTTTCCATACTGATTTTTTTGGCTAGAGACTCCTGAAATTTGTTAGTCCTCATTTCTAAATCGGTCAGAGATTTTAAGCCTTCATCATACAGTTCTCTCTGCCGAGTTAATTGTTTTTCTGCAATGTTTAAATTGATTTGAGCAGCCTCATAATCAATGCTATCGGCTTGAATTTTTAATTCTGCTTGCCTTAGATAATTTTTAGCTTGGCTCAATTTAAGACCTCTATTATCTTCAATGGCGTTTATTTGACTACCTAACGCCTCAATTTTTTCCTGATAAAAACCTAAAGATTGTCTTTTGGCGGTTATTTGCTCCTGTGTTCTCTCTAGTAATTGAGGGTCGAAATATTGATCTTTAATTTCTCTTATAAATAGTATTGTATCCCCTTTTTCTACCCTATCACCTTCTTGAACATACCATTCTTCAATTCTACCATCGATCATAGAATTAAGTTCCTGTGGACGATGAGAAGGGGAAAGAGCCGTAACTTGTCCATTTCCACGTATATTTTGAGTCCATGGTAAAAAAGAAACACCCAGAAATAGTAGGAAGAAAATAATGAGTAGGCGCTTTAAAATTTTATCAGCCCTAATTTCTTTGAATAGAGCAAAGGATCGATACTTGTTAGTATTGACCTTATCTTTTATAGAATATGGACTTATGTTAAGCATTTTTATTTAAGCATATTTTTTCAAACCAATCATGATTTTTAGCTCCTTTTCCTGTAATATCATAAAGGATTTCACCATTTTCCATTCCAATTACCCTATCACAGTTTTCTAATATTCTCATGTCATTACTCACCATCATAACAGTTTGCGGATTATCTTTTCGGCACAAGTAATTTGTAAATTCATGTTTTCTGTCTTGAGAAATCATTCCAAAAATATCCTCCCAAAGAATAAGTGTTTTATTACCAAGGATTCCTCTTGTCCACAAAATCTGTTGTTTTATTTTCTTTGGAAATGTTCTATCACCGGGGAAGAGCATTTTCTGAAAACCCAGTGGTTCGCTATTCATATATTCATCAAGCCCTGTAATTTTGGTAGCTTCTTGAATTTCTTTCATATCACTCATAGGTGAGCCTATACTAATGTTCTCTTCAATAGTGCCTTGAAAAATTCCTCCAAAGCTCATACAGTCACCTATATTTCTTCTAACCTCTGAAATATTCAAATCTCTTAAGGCAGTTCCATTAAACATAATATTACCCTTGTAATCATTATACCATCCGGAAATTAATTGTAGTAATATAGATTTACCAGCATTTGAGGTGCCAGCTATTCCAATTTTTTCACCTTCTTTAATATCTAGATCAATGTCCTTAAGGAATACATGACCAGTATCTTCTTCCTTTAGATTAATGTCCTTTAATTTTATAGCCATTCCATCTGATTTAATTAAAGAATGGCTTCCTGATAAAAATTCTTCTAATGGCTTATCCGTTACTACAGCTATTTTTTCCACAGCAGTAAGGACATCATAAATGGATTCTATAGTAAAAATCATTTTTTCTACAGAATTGATTATAAGTATTACTATAATTTCAGCAGCAACAAACTGCCCGATGTTCATTTGTTGTTCTATTACTAAAAACCCACCAATCAATAATAAGCCAGCGGCAACAAAGGCTTTAAAACCAATCATTAATGAAAATTGATTGATAATAACATCAAAATGCGACCTCCTTGCTTTTACATAATTTTCTGTGTTCTTGTCATTTTTTTCAAGAGGTAGTTTTGAATCTTCCGCCATTTTAAAACTTTCCACATTTCGGGCAAGTTCTTCCAACCAATGAGCGGTTTCGTACTTATAATTAGATTCCCTAATACTGGTTTTAAGCCCTTTTGGACCGGTTAATCTTACTATTAGAAAAATCAATAAGATCAAAAAGAAAGAAAAAATGATAAAGAAAGGGTGATAAAACGAAACTAATATTAATGCAAAAATAATTTGAAAAAATGAAGTTGAAAAATCAATCAGGATTTTAGAAAGCCCCTTTTGAACAGACATAGTGTCAAAGAAGCGATTGATTAACTCAGGTAAATAGGAGTGCTTTACCTGATCCATTTTAAACCTCGGAATTCTGTAGGCAAACTCAAAGGAAGCCCGGGTGAATATTTTTTGCTGTAAGACTTCATTGATAGTAAGTTGCCTTACCTGCAAAACTCCATTTATAATGATTCCCAAAATCACTAAGAAGACCAAAATTATCCATGAAGTACTAACCTGCCCACCCATAATGAGGTTAATGATTGCTTGAATACCCAACGGGAGGGACAAGCTAATCAAACCCGCAAAAACAGCATAAATGTATATCGTAAATACAAAACTTTTTTCGGGCCTTAGCAGGTCAATAAACCTTTTGAAAGGATGGACTTTATAATTGTCAGCCATTTTAGTTCTTTAGGTTTTTTAATATTATCTGATAAAAAATATTTGATAGTTCATCTTTATCCGACTGAACATCAGACAAAGAGGGCATATGCACTGCAAAATATTGCTGATGTAAAATACCTACTATACTGGTAGATGCCAAAGTATTGGCATGACCAAAGCCAGGATTTATTTCCAGCATAATATCAGCCAATCGCCTTGAAACCTTCTTAAAAGTTAAGAATAAGCCATACTTATTCTCTGTATCAACTTCTTTGGTTAAATAAGCTTTTGAAGATTCCGATATTACAATATTGACAAGTTGCTGAAAATTGAGCGTGTTGATGCCTTGCCCTTCTGCGTCAGGTTTACAAATTACCTCAATGGCACGTTCTAATTTTAGATCTGCACTAGCTAAATTATGGGTTTGAAAGGCCAATTGGAGATCTATCCAGCTCCAATACCAATTGTAAAAATATAGTAATAGTTTATGCTTACTTTCAAAGTAGCGGTATATAGAACTTTCAGTTGTGCATAGAGCCTTGGCTAATTTCCCGAAGGTAAAGCTTTCTAAGCCCATATCATCAATCATTTGCAATGATTGCGCAAGTATTTTCCTTCCTAACTCTGAAGATTCAGGGTCTTTTTGGAAAAGATGAGGGTTTAGCTCAATTTTAATAGAAGAAAGTAAATTGTCCACTCTTTAGTATTTTACACGCAGTATTAAAAGTAATACTACCGAAAAACGCAAAAGTTTCGTTCTTGTTCTAAAATTGTTAAAATATTTTTTCGGCATTTAATATATTGTTCGGGTCGAATACTTTTTTAATGCCTCTCATCAGGTTCAGTTTTACATCTCCCATGGCCATTTGCATATAAGGTCTTTTAGCAATTCCGATTCCGTGCTCACCAGATAGTGTACCGCCAAGGCGAACAACCTCTTCAAAGATTTCACCTATACCATCATTCACTTCTTTATTCCAATAATCATCACTCAAGTTTTCTTTCATGATATTGATATGGAGGTTTCCATCACCAGCATGACCATAGCAAACAGAATTAAAGCCATATTTTTCACCTACTTCTTTTATAAAAACAATTAAGGACGGGAGGGTTCCTCTTGGAACGACAACATCTTCCGCTTTTGTGAGTGAATAGGAATTTACTGCGGGACTAACATTTCTTCTTAATTTCCAAAGTTCGTCTTTTCTGGCTTGGGTATCGGCAAAAAGCACTTCTCCACCAGTGTCAAAATCTTCCAATACATTTAAAATGATTTCAGCTTCATTCATCATGACTTCTTCATCATTTCCATCAAGCTCAATTAATAAATGTGCTTTTACATGCTCAGGTAAATCAACGCTAACATTTTCACCCATTTCATTTTTAAGGTAATCTTGTGTTTTTACGATAGCGTCTCGTTCCATAAACTCCATACCCGAAGGTGCAACTCCAGCTTTAAAAATAGCAGCGATTGCACGGCAAGCTTCCTCATTGCTAGTAAAAGGAGCTAGTAAGGTCACATCTTTTCTTGGAAAAGGTCTTAATTTGAAAACTATTTTTGTGATAATCCCCAAAGTGCCCTCACTTCCGCACATCAACTGGGTTAAATTATAGCCTGTACTATTTTTCAATACATTGGCTGCAGTCCATATGATTTCACCATTCGGTAAAACCACTTGCATATTCAGAACATAATCACGGGTAACGCCATATTTCACAGCTTTTGGACCCCCAGCATTTTCTGCTAAGTTTCCTCCCAAAAAGCAGGTTCCTCTACTTGATGGGTCAGGTGGATAAAATAAACCCTTTTCTTTAACAGCATTTTGGAAAACTTCCGTTATAACTCCAGGCTCAACAGTAGCTTGTAAATTCAATTCATCTATAGATATTATGGTATTAAACTTCTCCATGCTGATGACCACACCTTTTTTGGTGGGAAGGGCTCCACCACTTAATCCTGTTCCGCCACCTCGTGGGGTAACTGGAATAAGGTGTTCATTGCACTTTTTCATAATGGCACTGATTTCTTCTGGAGTTGAAGGTTTTAGCACCACATCGGGCATGAAGGAATAATCCTCGGTTTCATCGTGAGAATATTTATATTTATCCTCATCTTGCAAAAAGGCATTTTTTGCCCCTACTATGCTTACCAATTCCTCAAAAATGCTTTGATTTGTAACTGTATCCATGAATTATTTGATTTCTGACTTAGAATTATGCTCCAACACAAATTTAGGAAAATATATTCCATCCAACTGATTTTATTCTTACTGATTGTGTTTTTCCTTTCAGGATGCATGACGGTAAAGAAAAGAAAACTGAGGGAAAGAAAGTTAGACACCATAATTCAAACCGCTCGCTCATACACAGGAACCCCCTATAAATGGGGTGGTGTTAACCGCTCTGGAATGGATTGTTCAGGATTACTCTTCGTTAGTTTCAAATCTGCAGATATAAACATTCCCAGAGTTTCTCGAGATCAGGCAAAGACTGGGAAAAAAGTAAAATTTAGAAAACTAGAAAAAGGAGATGTGGTATTTTTTGCCATGGGAAAAAGGCGAAGAAGAATTACACATGCAGGCTTGGTAACCGAAGTTAGAGGCAAAAATGATGTTCGCTTTATTCACGCCTCTTCAAGTGTGGGCGTAGTTGAAGCCAATATTTATACCGATTACTATACTAAAAAATTCAGGAAAGCCAGAAGGTATTTTTAGAAATGGATTTTTTCCATAGCTTTGCAAGCCGTTGAGAATTACATTTTGTCAATTGTTAACCGTCTATTTTAGAAATGGGGCATTAGCTCAGCTGGCTAGAGCACCACGCTGGCAGCGTGGGGGTCAACGGTTCGAATCCGTTATGCTCCACAAAAGCTACTTCTTAGGAGGTAGCTTTTTTAGTTTTTGGCCTGAAGCCATTTTAAAAAAAGCCACTTCTAAACCGTTCCTTAAAATAATAGCCCTGATTGCATTATAAATACCGATATCACCGTAACTTTGTGGTAGAATCTAAAAGTAATAATCTTGGCTTACCAATATTTAACCGAAGAGAATATTCATAAATTTATTAAAAGTGCTCTGGAAGAAGATATTCGAGATGGAGATCATTCTTCTTTAGCCTCTATTCCGAGAGGAACTCAAAATACTGCACAGCTCATCATTAAAGATGATGGTATTTTGGCTGGAGTAAAAATGGTCGAATATATTTTCAATGCTGTTGACCAAAACTTAAAACTCGAAATCCTCAAAAGGGATGGAGAAACTGTAAAAAAGGGTGATATCGGATTGAAAGTTCATGGTGAAGCTTCTTCTATCTTAACTGCAGAGCGTTTGGTACTGAATTGTCTTCAAAGAATGAGCGGAATAGCAACTTATACTCACAACCTGAGTCAGATGATTGCGCATACTTCCACAAAATTGCTGGATACCCGCAAGACAACTCCAAATTTCAGATTGGCGGAAAAATGGGCAGTTGAAATTGGTGGAGGCAAAAACCATCGATTTGGATTATTTGATATGATTATGTTGAAAGATAATCATAATGATTTTGCAGGTGGCATTACGGCTTCAGTTACTGCAACGAAAAAGTATTTGAAAGAAAACAATCTTGATTTAAGAATTGAGGTTGAAACTCGCAATATTGAGGAAGTAAAAGAAGCCTTGGAAGTTGGTGGAGTGGATGTTATTATGCTAGATAATATGAGTGTGGATCAAATGAAAAAAGCGATTGATTTGATTGGAGATAAATGTCAAACAGAAGCTTCAGGAGGCATAACTGAATCCACTATTGTTAAGATTGCTGAGACGGGCGTTAACTTTATTTCAGTGGGTGCTTTAACCCATTCTTATAAAAGTTTAGACATCAGTTTGAAAGCGGTTTCTTGAAACCATAAAAATGAGATATATTTGCAAACCCAAATAGGGCTTAGTTAAAAATTTACTTTAGAAAATTGAATTGCAGAAATGCTAGTTAAAACAAAAAAATATAAGCTGGATAACGGCACATACATCAAAACTGGTTTGAAAAACATTGTGAAAGAACAATGGTGGGTGTTTTTAATTGCACTTGCAATATGTTCTGGCTATGCCTGGATCCCCAATATTTGGTGGTTCATTGGCTCATTTATTGCCTTATTATTGTATTTCCTTTTTTGGGTGATTCAGTTTGCGGGTGTAACGCAATTAGATCAGTACAAAATATTGTTTGAGCGACTTTCTTATGAAATCAGTTCTCAGCAAATTTTAATTAAATTGAATGCCAAACAAGGTATGCCCATAAAATGGGATCAAATAAAATCAGCTAAAGTGGGAAAAAATGCATTTACATTAGTGCTTTCAAAAGCTCAATTTGTTTATCTCCCCTACAAAGTATTTAAAACAGAAAACGAGAAGAAATTTGTGGAAACAATATTAAAAAGGAAGGAATTGATTAAATCATGACCGAGCCTAAAAATATAGCTATTTTAGCCTCAGGCTCTGGTAGCAATGCCGAAAAAATTATTCATTATTTTAAAAACCATAAGACTATCAATATAGCTTGTGTCATTACTAATAATGAAAATGCTGGTGCAATAGAGAGAGCCGAAAAAGCTCATATTCCATCAAAATATTTTACTAAAGAGGATTTCGAAAATCCTGAGGTTATTCTTCAATATTTGAAATCAAAAGAAGTTGATTTTATTGTTTTAGCTGGGTTTTTATTAAAAATTGCGCCTAAAATTGTTGCTGAATATTCAGAAAAAATAATCAATATTCACCCAGCTTTATTACCAAAATATGGCGGCAAGGGAATGTACGGAAACCATGTACATGAATCAGTAATTTTGAACAAAGAAACCGAAAGCGGTATCACCATTCATTTAGTTAATGATAACTATGATGAAGGACGTATCATTTTCCAGGCTAAATGTGATATCTCCCCTCAAATGGGAGCCAAACAATTATCCGCAAAAGTTCAACAATTAGAGCATCAGCATTTTCCGAAAATTATTGAGGAGTTTGTGGAGAATCACTAAGTGATTTTCCAGCTCTGCTTATTTCATTTCCAAAATATAAAATACTGATAAAAACTAGTGAGGATGGAATCAAGCCTGTTGTAAGGCTTAATGGTAAGCCTTGAAAAATCAGTGAAAGTAATGGGTAAACAATAAATCCTGTTCCAAATTTTAGCATTCTTTCTGTGCTTTTCATTTTTGAGGTTAGATAAACAATGGAGAGCGGAATAAAAACACCTAAGAGTAGTGCTCCAAATCTACTATTTAGATTGGCATTTGAGTCTAGCGTAAGGAAACCAATAATAGACATAAGAGCTAAATTTAAAATTAGTAGAAAAAAAAGATTTACCACTTTCTGGACTATTAGACTTTTCTTTTCACTTTGAATTAGACTCTGGCTTTCTATTTCCAAAACTTCACAAATTAAATTGAGCGTTCTACCTCTAGGCTCATTTTTATCTTTTTCGATTCGTTGAATTGTTCTCAGATTAACATTTGCTTTCTCCGCTAATTCTTCTTGGCTTAAGCCTTTTCTCTTTCTTCCTTCTAAAATGATTTGACCGATATTGTTCATAGATTTAAATTTTTCTAAAACTAAGAACTTTAAGTCATAATCCTTCTGACGAGTCATTGACATATTTGCGTCATTTCATTTGTGATGTAAATGTCGTAAGTTTTTCAAGACACACCCTCTTAACCTTCAAGCCCCCTTTTAATTTCCTAGCTCGTGCTTCTATTAAGAAGTAGGCACAAGCTGGGAAGCTTGCGCCAACAGGTTAAAAATTATTTTTTTCTGCGGATGTAAATCTGTGAGGGCTATACTCTCAAAGAGATTGTAGGGGTATTAAATGGTAGTAAAAAGAAAGCAATCTCAACTCACTCCCCCCTCTCAAAAAGCGTCTCCACCAAATCCGAAAAACTTTCGGGCTCTGAATACAAT
>NZ_JAGXGF010000171.1 GCF_024636815.1 Marivirga sp. | reverse complement strand
TTATGTCAACTACACAAAAATTCGAAACATTACAATTGCATGCAGGCCAAGAGCCTGACCCAACCACTAACTCTAGAGCAGTACCGATTTATCAGACTACTAGCTATGTTTTCAATAACTCAGAGCATGGTGCTAACTTATTCGGTTTAAAAGAATTCGGCAATATCTATTCACGAATTATGAACCCGACTAATGATGTATTTGAGAAAAGAATTGCAGCTCTTGAAGGTGGCGTGGCAGCAGTTTCAGTCGCTTCTGGTCAAGCAGCGCAGTTCATTGCATTGAATAACATCCTGGAAGCAGGAGACAACTTTGTTTCTTCCAAATATCTTTATGGTGGTACTTATATTCAATTTAAAGTATCATTTAAAAGATTGGGAGTTGAAGCAAGGTTTACACCAGATGAAGAAGTAGAATCCTATGAGGCTTTAATAGATGAAAACACCAAAGCTATTTATTTGGAAACTATTGGGAATCCAACTTTCAATATTCCTGATTTTGAAGCAATTGCTGCTTTGGCTAAAAAACATGACTTACCACTAATTGTTGATAATACTTTTGGTGCTGGTGGATATTTATTTAGACCTATTGAACATGGAGCAAACATTGTGGTAGAGTCTGCCACAAAATGGATAGGAGGACATGGTACTTCAGTAGGTGGAGTTATTACAGATGCTGGAAATTACAATTGGGGTAATGGTAAATTCCCTCAGTTTTCCGAGCCCTCTGAAGGTTACCACGGATTAAATTTCTGGGAAACTTTTGGAGAGGGGAATCCACTAGGACTTCCTAATATTGCTTATGCCATTAGAGCTAGAGTAGAAGGATTAAGAGATTTCGGACCGGCTCTAAGCCCGTTTAATAGCTTCCTACTTTTGCAAGGTTTAGAAACGCTTTCTTTGAGAGTGCAAAGAACAGTAGATAATGCCTTGAAATTGGCCTATTGGTTAGAAAAGCATCCATTGGTTGAAAAAGTGAATTACCCGGGATTAGAAAGTAGCAAATATTATCATCTGGCCAAGAAATATCTTCATAATGGTTATGGAGGCGTTTTATCCTTTACTCTCAAAGGAGATAAGGAAGAGACTAAAGGCTTTGTAGATAATCTGAAATTGGTAAGTCATTTGGCAAATGTAGGTGATGCTAAAACTTTGATTATTCAGCCTTCTGCTACCACACATCAGCAATTATCAGATGATGAACAATTATCTGCAGGTATAAGCCCGAATCTTTTACGGGTTTCTATAGGCATTGAGCACATTGATGATATTATAGGTGATTTCACACAATCTTTTCAAAAAATCCAAGAAGAGAGTTATGCCACAGCATAAATTACAACATCATTTTCAATTGGAAAGTGGACAAACTTTAAACGCTGCCTCTCTATATTATGAAGTTTTAGGAGAAATTTCAGAAGATAAGGAAGTGGTTTGGGTTTGTCATGCTTTTACAGGAAGCGCCACTGTTAAAGACTGGTGGGCTTCCCTTTTTCTTGAAAATGGTGGATTTATTGATCTAGAAAAGCATACCGTCATCTGTGCTAATATGCTGGGCTCCTGTTATGGAAGTACCGGACCTGACTCTATAAATCCTGATACTGGAACAGTTTATGGTGATAAATTTCCCGAAATAAATAATAGAGATGTAGTCCGGGCTTTTATAGGATTGAGAAAAGCTTTAAAAATTTCAAAGATAAATTACCTGATTGGAGGCTCACTCGGTGGACAACAAGCTTTAGAATGGTCTGTCCTAGAACCTGACGTGATTGAAAATCAGATTCTAGTAGCTTCAAATGCTAAGCATTCCGCTTGGGGAATTGCCTTTAATGATTTGCAGAGACAAGCTATTGAACTGGGTGAAAATGGAACCAATGAGGAGAAGCAAAAAGCTTTATCCCTGGCTCGAAGTATAGCCATGCTAAGCTATAGAAGCTATGATGATTTTGAAATAAACCAAGCTGGAAAAAGTGAACAGGGAGACTGGAAAGTCACCTCCTACTTAAAATATCAAGGCAAAAAATTTAATGGGAGGTTTAGTCTGAATAGTTATAAAGTGCTTTCCAAAATGATGGACGCCCATAACATAGCAGAAACCAGAGGAGATGATTTGAAAGAAGTCTTAAGCGCTATCAAAACCAACACTTTATGCATTGGAATTGATTCTGACAACCTTTTCCCTTTAGAGGAACAAGGATTTATGAGTGAAAATATACCAAATGCTATATTAGAAGTAATTCCATCTTTTAAAGGTCATGATGCATTCTTAATTGATGGAAATAAGATTTCCCATTTTATCAATAAACATTTAAACAACTCTTTACATGAAGAAATTTAAAGCAGGGTTATTTGGATTAGGAGTAGTTGGCTCAGGAGTTTACAAAGTTCTACAACAAAATAAAAAATATGGCATATCCATAGAAAAAATAGCGGTTAAAAACATCCATAAAAAAAGAGAGATAAAATTATCTGATGGCATCCTTACTAGCAAATCGGAAGATATTCTTGAGAATAGTGAATTAGATATCATTATTGAATTGATAAATGATCCAGAAGAGGCTTTCTATATAGTTAAAAGAGCATTTGAGAAAGGAAAATCCGTAGTTAGCGCAAATAAAAAAATGGTAGCCCTTTATCATAAGGAAATCCTCGAATTGCGGGAAAAGCATGGTGTGAAATTTTTCTACGAAGGAGCTGTATGTGGAAGTGTTCCTATTTTAAGGTTGCTTGATCAGCATTTCAAATCAGATCAAATAAAATCCATCAAAGCCATTGCCAATGGAACCTGCAATTTTATTCTTTCGAAAATGGTTGGCGAAAACCAAGATTATGATACAGCATTAAAAGAAGCTCAAGATTTAGGCTTTGCGGAATTAGACCCTTATTCTGATGTAAGCGGTGAAGATACACGCTTCAAATTATCCATTATGATTTATCATGCCTTTGGAATATTTGTGCATCCTAATGAAATTCCACTGCAGGGTATAAATTATTTGAATAAAAAAATCATAGACTTTGCACAAAAACATGGTTTAAAACTTAAACTAGTTGGAGAAGCTCTATTATTAAATGGTGAAATTAAAGCTAAAGTTGAACCTCAATTAGTGAATGATCGCCATGATTTTTACAATATTGAAAATGAATACAATGGAATTTTAGTAGATGCTGAATTCTCAGGAGAGCAGTTTGTAAAAGGAAAGGGAGCTGGAAGTTTTCCCACCGCTTTAGCTGTATTATCTAATTTGAAAGACTTAAAATATGATCTGGCTATTGCTAGAATTTCTAGTAATGACGATAAAATTCATTCAAAAAATTCAGCAGAAGAAATATATTTCATTTCAGGCTTTGACAGGGACTTTGATTTTGATGAAATAAATATTTTAAGTAATGAAGATGGCTATATCATAGCTAAAGGATATTTTCAGCAGTTTGATAATTTAAAAAAAACAATTCCTAATTTGTATTGGGTTCGTATTCCTCAAAATATTTTAAAAGAAATCAGAAAACAAGAAGCAATGGCTTAGGGATAACATCTTTTTTAGTTTACTTTGGCTTTTAAAAATAAAATTTACATACATGAAAATTGCAGTTCTTTCAAGAAATCAAAATTTATATTCTACCAAAAGACTAATAGAAGCCATTGAACAAAAAGGTCATGAAGCCATACGTCTTGACCACATGCGTTGTGATATTATAATGGATGAGGCAGGTCCTTCCATTTATTATCATGGAGAGAAATTAGAGAAAATTGATGCTATTATCCCTAGAATTGGAGCATCGGTAACCTTTTATGGAACAGCAGTAGTTCGTCAGTTTGAGATGATGAAAACATTCAGTGCAGTAGATTCATTGGCGATTACTCGTTCAAGAGATAAACTGAGAAGTTTACAAATTTTGTCCCGTTCAGGATTAGCAATGCCTCGAACAGCTTTTACTAACCAATCTGAAAATGCGGGGGATTATATCCTTGAACATCTAGGAAAAGCACCTGTAGTTTTGAAATTGTTGGAAGGCACACAAGGAATAGGTGTTGTTTTAGCTGAAACCAGAAAAGCTGCCGTATCTGTAATTGAAGCTTTTGAGGGCTTGAAAGCTCGTGTGATCATGCAAGAATTTATCAAAGAAGCTGGCGGTGCTGATATTCGTGTATTTATAGTAGATGGAGAAGTAGTTGGGGCAATGAAGCGGCAGGGAAAAGAAGGTGAATTCCGTTCGAATTTGCATAGAGGCGGTTCTGCTAACGTGATTAAATTAAGTAGAGCTGAAAAAGCAGCTGCACTAAAAGCAGCTAAATCAATGGGATTAGCAATCGCAGGTGTAGATATGTTGCAATCCTCAAGAGGGCCGTTAATTCTGGAAGTAAATTCTTCACCTGGATTGGAGGGAATCGAAAAAGCAACTGGAATAGATATTGCAGGTAAAATTATTGAATATATCGAAAGAGGAAAAGATAAAAAGCGATTGCCAAAAGATAATGTTAAAGCGTAATTTGAGACTTTAGATTTTAGAGTCTAGACGTGAGAATTAATTCAGTTTCCTGTATATTAAAACAGGTTTAAACTCATCCCGATCCGTCAGCCAGCTGGCGGACCACCCTTCTCTTTAAAAAAGAGAAGGGAAAAGTTGAAGTAATCATTGTAAAATCTGCACCAGATTTCTCCCCTCTCTTTGCCAAAGTGAGGGGAAGATTTGTCAAAGACAAATCAGGGGTGAGTTGTTAGTTAGCAGTTTAACAATATACTGATCAAACTGGTTATAAGTAGAAAAAAGAAAATTTGGAAGCAAAAGCCTGGAAATTCAATAAAAAAATCGCACAAAAAAAAGGGAGATTTATCGAATGATAAATCTCCCTTTTTTTGTCTAAAATCTAATATCTAGGTTCTAGAATCTCTTACGCTACTCTAAGATTTTTATATTTCGATTTCTCGAATTTAGAAGCAGCATATTTTTTATCAATTACCAAATCCGTTCCTGAGGATTCTCCATCAAATTCGAACATGGCATCAGTCATGATTACCTCACAAATAGACCTCAACCCTCTGGCACCTAGTTTGAATTCGACCGCTTTTTGAACAATATAATCCAATGCAGAATCTTCAACAACTAATTTAATACCTTCCATATCAAAAAGCTTAGTATACTGTTTTACCAAAGCATTTTTAGGTTCAGTAAGTATTAACTTTAAAGTATCTTTACTTAAAGGATCTAAATGAGTCAATACAGGTAATCTACCAATCAACTCCGGAATCAAACCAAAGTTTTTCAGATCCTGAGCTGTGATATATTGTAGAAGATTTTCCTTGTCAATTTCCTCTTCTCTGGTATCTGCTTTAGCAAAACCTAATGGAGTTGTGTTCAATCTGGAAGCTATGCCTCTGCTAATTCCGTCAAAAGCACCACCGCAAATGAATAAGATGTTTTCTGTATCAACATTAATCATTTTCTGATCAGGATGCTTTCTTCCACCTTGAGGTGGAACATTCACTGAAGTACCTTCTAATAATTTTAGCATGGCTTGCTGAACACCTTCACCACTTACATCTCTTGTAATAGACGGATTGTCCGATTTACGAGCAATTTTATCTATCTCATCAATGTAAACAATACCCCTTTGGGCAGCTTCAACATTGTAGTCTGCAGATTGTAATAATCTTGTCAGAATACTTTCAACATCTTCACCCACATAACCTGCTTCAGTTAATACAGTGGCGTCAGCTATGCAAAAAGGAACCTGTAAAATCTTAGCTAAAGTTTTAGCTAAATATGTTTTACCAGTACCGGTCTCCCCTACCATGATAATATTTGATTTCTCAATCGTAACATCATCTTTGGTAGATTTTTGCATCAATCTTTTGTAATGATTGTAAACTGCAACTGACATCACCTTTTTAGCTTCATCTTGACCTACAACGTACTGATCTAAATGATTTTTCATTTCGATCGGACGAATAAGATTGAATTTCGGGTCTTTAGAAGATGATTTTGTTTTAACTTCTTCTTGCAGAATTTGCTGAGCCTGAGCTATACACTTATCGCAAATATGCGCATGTATACCCGATATCATCAAATCAACATCTTTTTTGTTGCGTCCACAAAAAGAACAGGTTACTTGTGTTTTGTCTTCTGCCATTACTTTCTCACTAATACTTCATCAATCAATCCATATTCCTTAGCTTCTTCCGCTCTCATCCAGAAGTCCCTGTCAGAATCTTTTTCTACTTGCTTATAAGTTTTTCCACTATGCTTTGATAAGATGTTATATAAATCTTCTTTAACAGCTAGCGTTTGTTTCAAGGAAATTTCCATATCAGAAGCTTGTCCTTGCATACCACTCATTGGTTGGTGAATCATGATTCTTGAATGGGGCAATGCTGATCTTTTCTTTTCAGCTCCACCTGCTAATAAAACAGCTCCCATACTTGCAGCCAATCCAGTACAGATAGTTCCTACATCAGGAGAGATATAATGCATAGTGTCATAAATGCCTAAACCAGCATAAACCGAACCACCGGGGCTGTTGATATAAAGACTAATGTCTTTTTTAGCATCAACTGATTGTAAGAATAATAATTGAGCAGTAATTACATTGGCAATATTATCATCCACCTGCATCCCCAGGAAGATAATTCTATCCATGATTAAACGGGAAAAAACATCTATTTCCCTGAAATTGGTGGGGCGTTCTTCAATTACAGCTCTGGTCATATTTTCTACCTTCTTTACGTATGAATCCACCATACTACCTGATAAGCCTTCGCCTTTAACGGCAAATTTCCTAAATTCCTCTTTATTAATCATTTAAGTATTTTGTTATAAGTACAAATTTAAAAAAAAAGTCCTTCTTTAAAAGGACTTTTCAATTAACGGTAAATATAGCTTTTAGTTCTTATCTACAGCCTTTTTAAAGCCATCTAAATCAACTTTCTTTTCTTTGATAGAAATTTTGTCCTTAATAAAGTCCAAAACTCTTTTATTAAGCATCTCCTCATAGACTTTACGGTAGTTTTCACCATTTTCGCCTTGAAGATAATTTTGGGCAAAGCTGTCCATATTTTCGCCCAACTGATCTGCCATTCCGTATGCACCAAATTGCTCAGCAATCATTTTTTTGGTGTATTCCATCACGTCAGTATTATCAACTTTGATATCATCTTGATTAGCTTCAGCACTTTTGTTCTTAATCAAATTGAAACGCAAATCTTTAGTGTATAAATCATACTCTTTGTCGATTTGCTATTGAGTGACTTTTCCTTCGTTGCTTAAT
>NZ_JAGXGF010000170.1 GCF_024636815.1 Marivirga sp. | reverse complement strand
TAAAGCAAGAATCCAAGCCCTGAAAGGGCGTAATATTAGGACTCGTCCTAAAATAAGTTGGCACAACTTAATTAAAATGATAAACTCAAATTCAGAGTAAAATCCACAACCCTTGAAAAGATATTTCAGCCCTTCGGGCCTATAATAATTACAAAATTTATGCAGTTAACTTGCTATAATTGCCTGAAAAATAAGGTGGTCTTTTAATAATACGCTATTTTGTTTAATTTTTGCCTTTTTACTTAAGTTAAGTAGCTTATCTTTCCCTTCCCTAAGTCCTGAAAGGACGTCATATCATAACACAGGGTAAAGCCCTGTGAAAATAATAAAGCAAGAATCCAAGCCCTGAAAGGGCGTAATATTAGGACTCGTCCTAAAATAAGTTGGCACAACTTAATTAAAATGATAAACTCAAATTCAGAGTAAAATCCACAACCCTTGAAAAAATAAACAAAACCTAAAATTTTCCATTAATTCAAAACAGAAAGATTGTATGTTTGTGCACTCAAAAAAAGAATGACATTGTGAGTAAAACGATAAGAATCGGTGGGGTTCCCGAACATTATAACACCCCTATTCATTTAGCCATTGAATCTGGAGCTATTCAAAAGGAAGGACTAAGCATAGAATGGAAAACATTTGAAGGTGGAACTGGCGAAATGAGAGAGGCGTTAATCAATAATGAAGTGGACATTTGCGCTATTTTAACCGAGGGAATTGTAAGTGGTATTTTACAAGGTGTTCCAGCTAAAATTATTAGTGGGTATGTCAAAAGTCCTTTGATTTGGGGCATTCATAGCGGTCCAGAAAACCCTATAAAAGACCATAAAGAAATTTATGATAAGAAATTTGCCATTAGCAGAATTGGCTCTGGCTCTCACTTAATGCCTATAGTGGATGCTTTGAATAATGACAAAAAGATAGAGGAATCACAATTTCATATTATCAATAACCTGAAAGGGGCTTTAGATTCGCTTCAAAAGCAGGAAACCGATGTGTTTTACTGGGAGAAATATACCACTAAGCCTTATGTAGAAAGAGGTGAATTGAAAAGGATTGGTGAATACGTAACGCCTTGGCCTTGTTTCGTTTTGGCTGCTCACAATGACATCATTAATGAAAGGCCTAAAGATATCTCCAGAGTACTAAGACAAATTCAGCGTTCCTCTGCCATGTTTATGGAGAATGAAGATGCTGTGGATATTGTAAGTGAGCGCTTTGAAATTTAAAAAGAAGATGCTGCAAAGTGGTATCATGCTACAGAATGGGCTACTGATGGATGGGTAAGTAATAAGATGTTGAAAAATGTGGTTTATACTTTAAAGGCCGCCAATATCATTAATGAGATGGCTGATACTGAAGAGTTGGTCTGGAAAAGAAATAGTATTTAAAATATCGGAATTGAAAATACCTTCTAAGATCAACAAGAATTGAAATGAGATAATAACCTCAGTTTCTTTTAAATCATGGCAAAACATCTTCAAAGCGTCATTTCGGAAATTTGAAGGAGATACCGGATAAATTAAGCCTTTTTTAAAAATTAAGTCTTAATTTTCCGGTATGACAAGGTTCAATTGATCGAACTAAGGTAATAAGTTTAAGAATCTATATATTAGTAATTATGAGCAAAGCAGAAATAGTAACCAACAAAGGCACATTAAAAATCGAATTTTATGATGATGCCACCCCAAACACTGTGAAAAACTTTCACGATTTGGCAAATAAAGGATTTTATGATGGTTTAACATTCCACAGAGTGATTCCTGATTTCGTTGTGCAAGGCGGTTGCCCTGATGGAACTGGTGCAGGTGGCCCGGGATATTCTATCGATTGTGAAACTGATGGCGAGAAGCAATATCATGAAAAAGGTGTTTTATCTATGGCGCATGCCGGTAAAAACACTGGTGGTTCACAGTTCTTTATCTGCCACGGTAGACAAAATACTCAACACCTAGACGGAAAACACACTGCTTTCGGGAAAGTATATGAAGGCCTTGATATTATTGACGATATCCGTCAAGGAGATATGATGGAAAAAGTGACGATTACAGAGTAGGGAGATAAGGGATGAAGGATGATGGGTGTACATCAATCATCCTTCACCCTACACCCCACATCAAACTAATTCCCCTCCAATATCTGGAATAACTCATCCAATTTAGGAGTCAAAATAATTTCCGTTCTTCTGTTTTCTCTTCTACCCTCTGCATTTTCATTCGTTGCTTTAGGTGAAAATTCTCCTTTACCGGCTGCTGTAACTCTTTCAGGTGAGGCTCCATTATTGGTTAAAATCCTCACAATAGAAGTAGCTCTCAGAACACTTAAATCCCAGTTGTCTTTTAGATATTTATTATTTCCAGAAATAGGCACATCATCTGTATGGCCTTCTACTACTATATTCACATCCTGATTATCTTTCAGTACTTGCGCTAGTTTTTTCAAAGCCTCCACTCCTTTCTCATCGACTACTGTACTGCCTGAATTAAATAAAAGCTGCTCTGCTAAGGATACATAGACTTTTCCGTTTTTCACTTCGACAGTCAGATCGTTTTCCTTGAAATTAAGAAGAGCTTCACTTACTTTTTGCTTCAAGGCATTTACGGCTGCTTCTTTATCGGCTAAAACTTTTTCTAATTCAGCTACTCTTTCTTCGCGCTCCGCTAAATTGGCTGCCAGTTCATCATTTCGCTGCTTAGAGATTTCCAGATCAGCTTCCATTTGCAATAGCTGCTTTTCTTTGTTTACTAAATCTTTATTGAGCTTACCGCTACTACTCATGAGCTTATCATAATAATCATTGAGCGTTTCATATTGCTGCTGCAAAGAATCGAGACTGCTTTGAGAAGCCTGATAAGCTTTTCTTGTTTGCTCTAATTTTTCCTGCTCCTCCGCTAGTTGGGCTTCTAAGGATTCAATGGCATTCATCTTCATTTCCACCTCATCCTCTAAAGACATTTTTTCAGCATCCAGTCTTACTTTTTCGGCTAAAAGCTCATCATACTTTTTCTGCGTCACGCAGGCCGCACTACTAAAAATTATTAAGGCAATAAAAATTGTTCTTGCTATCATTTTTTCAGGTTTTATTATATTGAAGTTTGTAACGAAACTAATTAAATATTGATTGTATCATTTCAAAATATAAAGTTATGCAAAAGAAATTAGTAGTCTTAACCGGTGCCGGAATAAGTGCAGAAAGTGGAATTCCAACTTTCAGAGGAGCAGACGGACTTTGGGAAGGACATGATGTAATGGAGGTAGCCTCTCCTCAAGGCTGGGAGAAAGACCAGGCCTTGGTTTTAGATTTTTACAACCAAAGAAGAAAGGCCGTTTTAGAGGCAGAACCGAATGAAGCCCATAAAATTTTAGCCGAACTGGAGGCCCATTATGATGTACAAATCATCACTCAAAACATTGATGATCTGCATGAAAGAGGTGGTTCATCCAAGGTTTTACATTTACATGGCGAAATTAAAAAAGCCAGAAGCTGCGTGGATGAAAATCTAGTCTATGAGCTGGAGGGTTGGGAAATAAAAGAAGGAGATTTATGCGAAAAAGGATCTCAATTGCGGCCGCATATCGTTTGGTTTGGCGAAATAGTGCCTATGATGGAGCCGGCAGCGCGTATTACCGCTTCCGCAGATATCTTATTAGTAGTGGGGACTTCTCTTCAAGTTTATCCTGCAGCAGGCTTGATTCATGAAGTAAACTGTGATGTTCCTATTTATGTAGTGGATCCAAGCACTCCCGACTATTATGGAAGCAATCAGATCACTGCTATTCCCAAGGGCGCTGTGGAAGGTATGAAAGAATTGAAGGAGAAGTTGATAGCTCTTTAAACGGTAATGTTGTTTAACCTTTGTGTAACTCTGTGAAAAACTCAGTGCCCATAGCGGTTAAAAGAAAAAAGCCTTAGGCTTTTATTCTCTTTTGTAGTAAGACAATGCTGTTGTAAAAATCTATTATTGGAATATTATCTTTACTCATTTCAATACCTTCCTAATTTCATTGGCTTTATGCATCAAGGATTTTAACTCAGCACTATTCCCTTCTGCTAATTGCTTCTGAAAATGCTGCAATTGTAGAATATATTCATCCAATGCTTTGCTAAGATGTGATTTATTTTGCTGAAAAATGGGAGCCCACATTTCCGGTGAACTTTTAGCTAAGCGGACTGTGCTGGCAAAACCACTACCTGCCAGATTAAGGATATTTTCTTCATCCTTTTCGATATTCAAAACCGTTAAGCCTAGCATAAAAGAGCTAATATGAGAAAGATGCGAAACATAAGCCAGATGTTTATCATGGTTTTCTGCATCCATAAAGATATTTTTCATCCCTACAATCTCAAAAAGCCAATTAGCATAACTTTTAGCCTTCTCACTGCTTAAATCATACTCACAGATAATATTCTTCTTTCCTTCAAAAAGCTTAGGAAAGGCGGCTTCAGGTCCTGAATATTCTGTTCCGGCTATAGGATGAGCTGCCACGTACTGCGCTCTTTTCGGATGTTGGCCAACATTATGGCAAATCCCCGCTTTGGTTGAACCGCCATCAATAATCACCGTGTTTTCTGAAATATTCGATAATAAGGCAGGTAGCAGATCATAAATTGCGCTAACTGGGATTGCCAAGATGATTAAATCAGATTCAAGCACTTCTTTATCATCAGCTGACTTGATTTCATTAATCAAATTTAACTCCAGTGCTTTTGCAGCATGATCAGGATTTTGATCTACTCCATAAATATTGATATCCGGAAATTTATTCTTTACAGCTAGAGCAAAACTCCCACCTATTAAGCCTAATCCGAATACACTTATGCTATTAATCATCTGCTTCATAATTTAAAATCTTTTAGGCGTTCAAGGGCCGTTTTAAATTGGTATTCATCAGCACATAAAGAGATTCTGACAAAGCCTTTTCCTTGCGAACCAAAAATAAACCCCGGACTTAAGAAAACTTTATATTCATGTAATATTAAATTCACAAACTCTTCGGATGAAACCATGCTAGAAGGCATTTTAGCCCACAGGAACAATCCCTGTTGATTTCCATCAAATGAACAGCCTATTTTATTCAGAATTTGTTCTGCCAGTATCCTTCTTTCTGTGTAAACTGCATTTAAGTTTTCAAACCAATCTTCACTTAATTTAAGCGCCTCTGCCGCTGCTATTTGTAAGGGCTTGAACATTCCACTGTCCATATTACTTTTCACCTTCAAAATAGCATTAATGAATTCCGCTTTTCCCATGCACCATCCTAATCTCCAGCCTGCCATATTATGAGATTTGCTTAAGGAATTAAGCTCAATGGCAACTTCAAAAGCTCCCTCGATTGATAAGATACTTTGATAATCCTGATTTAAAATCATAGAATAGGGATTATCATTCACTATTAAAAACTGATGCTTTTGAGCTAATTCAATTAACTTTTGAAGTGTCTCTTTGGGATATTGAACTCCTGTTGGCATGTGGGGCGAATTAAGCCAGAATAACTTCACTTTATCCAAATCCAGTTTTTCAATGGCCTTAATATCTAACTGCCACTTATTTTCTTCTTTTAAATCATAATATTGAATATCTGCCTGAACCAAATTAGCTACCGCTGCATAAGTAGGATAGCCCGGATTTGGAACTAGAACTTTATCACCAGCATTAACAAATGCCTGAGTGATATGCATGATTCCTTCTTTGGATCCTACCAGTGGCAGGATTTCATTTTCAGTATCTAATTCTACCTTAAAATATTGAGTATAATATTCTGCTATTGCATTTCTTAATTCAGGAATACCTCTATAAGATTGATAAGCATGTACATTGGGCTTGATAGCTGCATTATTTAAAGCCTTAATAACAGTGGGATGTGGCGCCAGATCAGGACTTCCTATTCCCAGATTGATCACAGGAAAGTCAGGACTATCCAAACTTCTTACTTCTTGTAACTTCTTACTGAAATAATATTCCTCTACACTCTTAATTCTATCAGCAGTTTTAATCATATTCTAAATTTTGAAAATAAAAAAGCCTGAACTTTTATGCTCAGGCCTTAATAATAATGATTTATCCAAAATGTTTAAATATCTATCTTAGCATATTTTGCATTTTTCTCTATGAATTCTCTTCTCGGTGGAACTTCATCTCCCATCAACATACTAAATAAGTGATCAGCCTCAGCAGCAGATTCTACTGATACCTGTTTCATTTTTCTAGTCTTAGGATCCATGGTAGTATTCCATAATTGCTCAGGATTCATTTCACCCAAACCTTTATATCGCTGTAAATGAACAGCACCTTCAGTTCCATCAGGAGAAATTTCCTTTACTACTTCCACTCTTTCATCTTCAGTAAAAACGTAACGTTCTGTTTTCCCTCTTTTAATTAAATATAAAGGTGGTTGTGCTATATATATATAGCCTAGATCGATAAGTTCACGCATGTAGCGGAAAAAAAGTGTTAGAATTAAAGTACGAATGTGAGATCCATCAATATCAGCATCGGTCATGATTACGATTTTATGATACCTTAATTTTTCAAGATTAAGTGCTTTTTCATCATCCTCAGTTCCAATACGAACACCAAGTGCCGTTAAAATATTTTTAATCTCATCATTATCGTAAATCTTATGCTCTTGTGCTTTTTCTACATTCAAAATTTTACCTTTCAAAGGAAGAATAGCTTGGAAATTACGGTCTCGTCCTTGTTTTGCAGAACCACCGGCAGAATCTCCCTCAACCAAGTATATTTCGCATAATGCAGGATCTTTTTCAGAGCAATCCGCTAGTTTTCCAGGCAATCCAGAACCAGTCATAACGTTCTTTCTTTGAACCATCTCTCTGGCTTTCTTAGCTGCATTTCTTGCTTGCGCTGCTAAGATTACTTTCTGTACAATGGTTTTGGCTGCCTTAGGATTTTCCTCCAGGAAATATTGTAAGGTTTCAGATACACAGCTTTCCACTGCACCCATTACATCTGAGTTACCTAATTTAGTTTTCGTCTGACCTTCAAATTGAGGCTCCTGCACTTTAACTGAAATAATAGCCGTTAATCCCTCGCGGAAATCATCACCGGTTATTTCAATTTTTTGCTTTTCTAAGAGCCCTGATTTATCAGCATAACTTTTTAGCGTTCTGGTCAAAGCTCTTCTAAAACCAGAAACGTGCGTACCTCCTTCAATGGTGTTAATGTTGTTTACATATGAAACCACATTCTCACTGTAAGAAGTATTATAATTTAAAGCAACCTGAACCGGAACACCATTCTTTTCCCCTTCCATATAAATAGGCTGAGGAATTAATTTTTCACGGCTTACGTCCAAATACTCTACAAACTCTAAAAGACCACCTTCTGAGAAGAAATTTTCTTCTTTTGAGTTACCTTCTTCGTCTTTATCTCTATGATCTTGTAATTTTATTTTAATTCCGGCATTCAAATAAGCCAATTCTCTTAATCGAGAAGCAACCGTTTCATATTTGAATTCAGACTCAATGAATATAGTATTATCAGGCTTAAACTGGATTTTAGTACCAGTAATATCAGTTTCACCTACTGGCTTTACAGGCTCTTTTGGAAATCCTTTAGAATATTCCTGCTCGTAGATTTTACCATCTCGGCTATAAATTGTAGCCTTCAACATGGTAGACAAAGCATTCACACAAGAAACCCCTACACCGTGCAAACCACCAGAAACTTTATAAGAATCTTTATCGAATTTACCACCAGCGTGAAGCACTGTCATTACAACCTCTAAAGCAGAACGCCCTTCTTTTTCATGAATATCTACAGGAATACCACGACCGTCATCCATTACTGTAACTGAATTATCTTCATTAATTTCAACAGTAATTTTAGTACAATAGCCTCCCATGGCCTCATCTATGGAGTTATCCACTACTTCCCAAATCATATGGTGAAGTCCTTTAAAGCCAACATCGCCAATGTACATGGCAGGTCTTTTTCTTACTGCTTCTAAACCTTCTAAAACGGTAATATTACCCGCTGAATATTCTTTGTTCTTGTTATCTTTTTCTTTACTCATAGTGTTTTTACCAAAAGGTCAAAAATAGGTTATTTTAATGGATTTTGATAGCTTTATTAAGTGTTTTTTCACTTTCTGGCTTTATC
>NZ_JAGXGF010000169.1 GCF_024636815.1 Marivirga sp. | reverse complement strand
TTTGAATAAGCTATAGATGCTAAAACCCTTCCCTGAGTTTCAGGGATCAAAAATACTAACTCAGGGAGCTTAAAAAATACTCAGGAAACGATTTTGCCAAATCAGGAAACAGTAAAATCACTCAGGAAACAATAATATTTTACAGGGAATTAATATAAAACGCAGGAGAGAATATTATTTGGTTTTAGGGGTGCCGTCCTATAATAAGTTGACAGGTTTTTAGGATGTTTTAAAATTAATCCACTACTTTTATCCAATAAGGTTACCGTTAACCAAACTTTGTCCTTTTTAGAATTTGCTTTACATAATAAGTATAATAAAGCCTGTGGTTAAAGGGGACATTATAAAAGATATAGTAGCAATAGAATTGTCAGTATTTTTAATGTTTTAAGTTGGTGACAAGTTTTGTGGTACTATCGAATTGTTACAGCAAATTAAAAAAAAACGACCTATGCAAATTTTTTCTTTCTCCTTAATTTTACTTTTTAGCTTTATTTCGCTGCTGCAAGCTCAGAATCCTCAGGAAAAGAGAGCGGATGAACTTTTAAACCGCTACTGGGAACTAAACAGATTTAACGGAACAGCCTTGGTAGTTAAAGATCAGAAAGTTGTCTTTAACAAAGGTTATGGCTTAGCCGATTATGAGCACAACATCCCCATCAATAATAAGACAGTATTCTGCATAACAAGTATTACAGAACAATTTACGGCATACATCGCATTAAAAGTGTTTGAGAAAAAAGGGCTTAGTTTAACTACCCCAATTATAACGTTTTTAGAAAATGTTAAATTTAGCCATGCAGATTCATTAACTCTCCACCACTTATTATCCCATACTTCAGGATTTCCTGATTATCCTTTGATATACGAGCTGCCAAAGAATCAGCTTTTTGCCAAAGAAGATATAATTGGTCATTTAGAAAATATAGCATGGAGTAGTAATCATGTATCAGAATACCACCAAAGTAAATTAAACTATAATTTAGTGGGTTTGATATTGGAAAGAGTGACAAATAAGTCATTCGGAGAGCTTCTAGAGGAATATATTTGCTCACCAGTTGGCATGAAGAATACAACTCTGGATGATTTAACTCCTATGGTAAAGAACAGAGCCATGGGCTATAGTGTCAATTTTGCAGACGGATGGTTTAATGCTCCCTATCTTGACCCTTCTAACACCTTTGCTTCTCAGGGAATTCTTTCCACGACAGAAGACCTTTTATTGTGGAATAACTTCATTAGGAAAAATTATTCACAAGATAAGGTGCTTCAAGATATGCTAACCACAAATGAAAGTGGATTTGGATATGGGCTTTGGGTAAAAAGGAGTGAGGAAGGCAAAGTTAAAGAAATCAGGAGCTTAGGAGGATACAGTAGTGGTTTTAACAGTTTTTCAATTTTAAATATAAACAGTGACTTAACAGTCATTGTCCTCGGCAATAATAGAAATCCTTCCTCGGAAGATATTGCTGATGGTCTCCATTCTATTTTTACTAACAAGGATTATACCCTCCCTTTACCTCGAAAGATTGTGAAGATTGACTCTCTTATACTGCAAAAGCTGGCTGGGGATTATAAAATGAATGAGCATGTAACCATCAAAGTCATGGTGGAAGGCGATAAAGTTTTTGTTAATGATGGTATGCATCCAAAGCACGAGATCTTTCCTCAATCTGAAAATCAGTTTTTTTTGAAAGGGGTAGACGGTGAAATGATATTTATAAAGAATGAAAAGGGTATAATTACCAAGATTGGATTGAGAGATGATGGATTTACAAATGCATTTGCTGAAAAAGTACAAAAATAAACATGCTGTAACACCGCATATAGCCTATGGCGGGAGAATTGATACAAAGAAAGTTTTGTACATTTAATTAACTTTTGTGCGGGCAGACAGTAAAGCACTTCGAAAACCGTTACGAAGCCATATGCTTAACTTTGTCATAAAAACCAACAACCCTAATGAAAAAGAACCACAAACTCCTCCTACTAATCCCAGCCCTTTGGGCAAGCATATTTGATATTTTTATCACAACTTTCTTTCAAAATCCTGACTATTGGAAGGGTGATTTAAGCAAAAGAAGAGAAGGTAATCCGATTGGAGATTGGTTTATGTCGCAGCATGTTTCAGGGCTCTTTATTATTTCAGCGATCTGGGTGATCTTGATAGGAGTGTTGGGCTATTATTTGCCTGCTAAGTTGAGGAAGATATTTTTATTGTTTTGCCTAATGGCTCACAGTTACGGAGCTTCTACATGGCTAGACGTATTTTTTGGCTTTTGGAGTGTTATCGTTTTCATATTCCTTAACACGGTTTTATATAGTTTGATTGAAGATTATGTTAACAAGAAAGAAGCTAGGAGGGGGCTTTTAGCAGATTGAGAATTACTTTTATCAATCAGGATCGACTCAGATGGTGGTTTTTTTTACTTCTCCTTGTCATTATTTATCCGTTTCTTCATTCTTCATATTTATTCTTCTAAAGTATGAATGATGTAACTCTTTTCAATCATTATGTAAAGTTTTTTATATATGCGATGGTGATCTTTGTTATGAAATAATTCAATTTTAAACTAAAAACCAGTAATATGAAAACCAAAATAATTTATGCAATAGCCATTGCCGTTATTGCAGTAACCGCCACCTCCTTTTATTCTTCCAGCGAACAGCTACAAGCAATTCAAATCGAAAAATACACGGCAACTTCTGATGATATGGAAGGCTGGTCTGATGCCTCTAAAATGGCAGTGATGAGTATGAAGAAAAAGTATGGAGAGCCAGTAGAAAAAAACTCAGAAATGATGATGTGGAAAAAAACAGGACAATGGAAACAGACTGTTGTTTATGCTCAGGAATTCGATCATGATTTCCCTTTGCCGCACACTGATGTTATGCAACAATGGATTGACCATGAAGTTCCACCTAAAAAATTTACCGAGCTTGCCAATTTTGACGGAAGTGTGGTAGCTAATCGTACAAACGGAGTGATTTCTGCCCGATGTGATTTAGAAGGAGCAAATTTCCTTGCCATCAATCTTGCTCATGATATTATTGAAGGCAATAAAAGTGTAGAAAATGCTAGAGAGTTTTATGCCACCGCTATGAAAGAAATGATAAACGGGGGTAAACCTGATTACATACAAAAACTACAGTTTGATGTGTCTAGCGGCAATACAGCCTTTACCGATGAACCAAGTCCTATGATTACAGAAGAGGACATGATGAAGGCAAAAGAGATGAAGGATATGATGAAAAAAGACATGATAAATAAAAATTATGGGAAGAAATGATGATAAGTCAGAATCTAAAACAAAACATTTATCATAAAATTAAAATTTGAGTAAAAGAGTAGGTATAATTAATCACAAGGAAACTTGAAAAGGGTTCTGGCTTACAAAAAGCTAGAGCCCTTTTTGTGTGTCAGGCATGGTCATCATGCTATAGGGTGCAAGTCCCGAACGAGAGTTACAGTACTTATCGTTAGCCAAGAGCAAGGGTGTCGTGGGCGACTGCGAATCTGAAAGAAGCTGGCGGCAAACATTCGAGTCTACGAACAGGAACTTCATATTAGGCGGGTATGTGTGGGTGATGTTGCAAAAGAAACAGAAGCCCTATACTGTACGGAACATATAAACGTAAATGAAGAGGCTACATGAATAGAAAGCATTGAAATGGTAAGAAAAGAAATTGGGGCAGTAGCTTCCTTTAAGGAGGTATTAGTAGTCCAAAGATTACCTAAAACAAGAAGCGGGAAAATTTTGCGCAAGCTGCTTCGGAACATAGCAGATGAAAAACAATACAATGTGCCTTCAACTATTGATGATGTGCAGATTATTGACGAAATTAAAATCGTTTATGAAAATAAGCGCATTGGGATTTTCAAATAAGAAAAGATAAAGCTTTACTTTATATTTTTAAATTAATATTGAATTATTCAAAAATTAAAAGATATCAATTATGAGTAACTACCACATCAAACACTTAGAGGAATACTATCAGGTATATAGAAAATCAGTCCGAAACCCCAGCGCTTTTTGGGAAGAGATTGCAGAGGAGCACTTCATGTGGCGAAGAAAATGGGACAATGTCTTAAGCTGGGATTTTTCTAAGCCAGAAGTAAAGTGGTTTGAAGGAGCAAAACTAAATATCACAGAAAATTGCATTGACCGTCATTTATTTACGAGAGGTGATAAAACGGCTATCATTTTTGAACCGAATAGTCCGGATGAAGAGGCGCTGCATATTAGCTACAAAGAGCTGCACGAAAGAGTTTGTAAATTTGCCAACGTTCTAAAAAATAATGGTATTAAAAAAGGTGATCGGGTTTGTATTTACTTACCGATGATACCCGAACTAGCCGTGTCCGTTTTGGCATGTGCTAGAATCGGGGCTATCCATTCTGTGGTCTTTGCTGGCTTTTCTGCTAATGCTTTAGCAACTCGAATCAATGATTGCGATTGTAAAATGGTCATCACCAGTGATGGCTCTTACAGAGGTGCAAAAACCCTTGATTTAAAAAGTATAGTAGATGATGCGGTAGAAAATTGCCCAGGGGTAGATACCGTATTGGTAGCCAAAAGAATTAATTCTGAAATTAATATGGTCCAAGACCGCGACCAGTGGTTACAACCTTTATTAGATGAAGCTTCTACTGATTGCCAACCGGAGATTATGGATGCTGAGGATCCTTTATTTATCCTTTATACTTCAGGTTCTACGGGTACTCCAAAAGGCATGGTGCATTCCACTGCCGGCTATATGGTGTATACGGCTTATACCTTTAAAAATGTCTTTCAATACCGCGAACCAGATGTTTACTGGTGTACAGCTGACATCGGTTGGATTACGGGTCACAGTTATATTGTATATGGACCATTGTGTAATGGTGCCACTACCGTGATGTTTGAGGGGGTGCCTAACTACCCTACTTTCAGTCGTTTCTGGGAAATTGTGGAAAAACATAAGGTTAATCAGTTTTATACTGCACCGACAGCCATTAGAGCTTTGGCGAAAGAAGGTGTTTCCCATTTAGAAAAGCATGATTTATCCTCTTTAAAGGTTTTAGGCACAGTTGGCGAGCCTATAAATGAGGAGGCATGGCACTGGTATGATGATAATGTAGGGAAAAAGAAATCTCCAATTGTAGATACTTGGTGGCAAACTGAAACCGGTGGTATTATGATTACACCTATAGCATTTTGTACGCCTACCAAACCAACTTATGCTACGCTTCCTTTTATTGGGGTTCAACCTACTTTAATGGATGCCGATGGTAATGAGTTAACAGGAAGTCAGGTTAATGGTAATTTATGTATTAAGTTTCCATGGCCTAGTATGGCAAGAACCATTTGGGGCAATCATCAACGATACAAAGACACTTATTTTTCAGCTTATGAAAATCAATATTTCACAGGTGATGGCGCACTAAGAGATGAGGTTGGTTATTATAGAATTACTGGTCGTGTGGATGATGTAATCATTGTATCGGGTCATAATTTAGGAACTGCTCCGATTGAAGATACCATCAATGAGCACCCAGCAGTGGCAGAAAGTGCAATTGTAGGATTCCCTCATGAGATTAAAGGCAATGCCCTGTATGGATACATTACTTTGAAAGATTCAGGTGAAGGTAGAATCCATGATAACCTGAGAAAGGAGATTAATCAGTTGATAACGGATCAAATTGGACCGATTGCAAAGCTTGAAAAAATTCAATTTACTCAGGGCTTGCCTAAGACTAGATCTGGTAAGATCATGAGAAGGATACTTCGAAAAATTGCGGAAGGCGATACCAGTAACTTAGGCGATACTTCGACTTTATTGAATCCTGAGGTGGTCGAATCCATTATTGAAGGAAAGAAATAATTTAAATAGGTTAAAATACTGTGCTAATACTTATGCAGTATTTTAACCTACTTTTGATCCCTAGTTTAAGCAGATGGCTAATATCACATCTTCTAAAATTGCTGATTTCATCATCAAGTTTCCTCCTTTCGATAAGTTGGAAACCGATGAAGTAATACGCTTGAGTGAAGAGGCTGAAGTGCTGTATTTTAAAAAAGAAGAAACAGTTTTTAAACAAAAGGAAAAAGCCAGGCTGTTTATTTATTTTTTGAAGGAGGGTCAGGTGCTACTGCGAGAAACTAGTGATGAAGAAATAAAGCTAGTTGACATATGCGATGAAGGAGAGCTCTTAGCGTAAGAGCCAAGTTAACAGGAAATCCATATGTTTTTGAGGC
Organism: Marivirga sp.; assembly: GCF_024636815.1. GTDB lineage: Bacteria > Bacteroidota > Bacteroidia > Cytophagales > Cyclobacteriaceae > Marivirga. The sequence goes on along the minus strand of NZ_JAGXGF010000169.1, from coordinate 431 downwards.
ATACTGTCAGGAAGAGTCGCTGATTTATGCTTTCCCACTGGCTGTCTTCAAGCCAATCGTAGAATTGAATAATAATGTAAGTTTATTTTTTGCAGCAGGGCTAGCTTCCGGTCAAAAATCTATAGGTCCAAATACTATATATCGCCAAAATCAAAGCGATAAGATTTCTGATTTTCTAAGCTGGCAAAGACCATTGGAAGAGTTGAACGAGCCACTTTTAAAGGTAGATTCCAAGACTTCCATAAAATCAGCCGCACTAAAAATGACAGGAGAAGCTTCTGATGGTTTAATAGTAACCTGAGTTCGATTCTAATTTAGGATTCAGAACGCCTGTAAATAGTGAGTTTCAACTAAAAATTCTGAAGCAATAGCGGGCTATTGTAAGGAATTTTTAGGAAGAAAATCGCTGTTTAGAGGTGGGATAGGAAAAG
>NZ_JAGXGF010000168.1 GCF_024636815.1 Marivirga sp. | reverse complement strand
CTTTTAAAGAGGCTTTAAAATTACAGGAAAAAATTGAATCCATTTTGAAGAAGATGGAAGAAGATTATTCTGATGATTTGGTGGATAAGCTAACCAAAGCACAGGAACAATATGAAATGATGGAGGGCTACAGCTTGCAGGCTAAAGCGGAAGAAATTCTGGAGGGAATCGGTTTTAAAACAGAAGATCTTCAGCGACCGCTCAAAACTTTTTCCGGTGGATGGAGAATGAGAGTGATGCTCGCTAAGCTTCTGCTAGAAAAGCCATCACTCTTGATGCTTGATGAGCCTACCAACCACTTGGATTTGCCTTCTATCCAATGGATAGAGAATTATCTAAAGTCCTATGAAGGAGCTTATATCATTGTTTCTCACGATAGAGAGTTTTTGAATAGAACGATTGATATGACCGTTGAGGTAGAACAACAGCAACTGAATGTTTATGCTGGAAATTGGAATTTCTATAATGAAGAAAAAGCATTAAGAGCTGAATTGCAACAAAATGCTTACGAAAATCAGCAACAGAAAATAAAGCAAACGGAGCAATTTATCAGTCGTTTCCGATCAAAGGCTACTAAGGCAAAGCAGGTGCAATCCAGAGTGAAAGCCTTGGATAGAATGGATAAAGTGGATGCAGTAGTAGATAATAATGCTACGATCAATTTCAGCTTCAATATTAATAATAAATCTGGTCGGCATATTATGCGCTTGAATGAAGTCTCTAAATCTTATGGAGACATCAAAATCTTAGAAAATACTGACGCTCATATTGAGCGAGGTGATAAGATTGCCTTGATCGGTGCCAATGGTAAAGGTAAATCGACTTTATTGAGAATTATAGCAGGAGAGGAGAAGATTGAAGGAAAAAGAGAAGAAGGCTATAATGTGGAATTTGGATTTTTCGCTCAGCACCAGTTGGAGTCTCTCAATGTTCAAAATGAGATTTTGGATGAGTTGAAGCAGGCAGGTAGCGACAGAACTGAAATGGAGCTGAGAAATCTATTAGGTTGTTTCCTTTTCAGGGATGAAGAGGTTTTCAAGAAAATCAAAGTGCTGTCTGGAGGCGAGAAATCCAGAGTGGCTTTATCCAAAACCATGATTTCCAATGCGAATTTTCTTCTGCTAGATGAGCCAACTAATCATCTGGATATGCAATCAGAAAACATTCTGATTCAAGCATTGCAGCAATATGAAGGTTCATTCATCACCGTTTCCCACAATAGATATTTCGTATCGAATGTAGCCAACAAAATTTGGTGGATAGAGGATTACCAGGTCAAAGAATATCCGGGTACTTATGATGAATTTCAGCATTGGTTTGCCAAAAGAGAGGCAGCCAAAGCTGATGACCAAAAAGTTGAAGATGAAATAAAAAAAGAGCAAAAAAAGGAAAAACAAACCAAGCCGAGACATCAGCCTGAAGATGCTGAGCTTAAAGCCAAGCAAAAAGAGCTCTCAAAATTAGAAACTCAAATCGAGAAATTGGAATCTGATAAAAATAGTCTGGAAGAAGAATTGGCGAAACCTGATGTTTATGGTAATCCTGATAAGCTTTTTGAAGTGAATCAAGAATTCGATAAAGTGAATAAGGAACTGGAAGCTTATACCGAAAAATGGGAAAGTTTGGCGATGGAGTTGTAGCCCCCGACCCCCAAAGGGGGAGAACGCACGGATTGATATTAGTAGTAAATAAGTAATTTATGGATACGTATTACGCATTTTAGAAAAATGAAGTATCAAATTAAAATACAAAAGTGTTTTAGAGCTGATTCCCCCTTCGAGGGCTAGGGGGCTAGGCTATCATAATCAGGTAAATAAATATAAAAAGTAGTGCCTTCATCTACTTCGCTTTTAATTTCCATTTTACCTTGATTCATTTTCACAAACTCTTTCACTAACTGAAGTCCTAAGCCAACTCCTGCTTCGCCTTTAGTCCCTTTGCTGATTTCAAAATGATTTTCATCAATAAGCAAATCTATTTTAGATTGAGGCATTCCAATTCCGCTATCTGATACTTTTATCAATATAAAAGGATTAGATTTTTCTGCCGATAAAGTAATCTCTCCACCTTCCTCGGTAAACTTAAGGGAATTACTCACCAAATTTCTTAATAGGGTATTCACACTGTTAACATCTGCCCATAAAAAATATTTATCAAGAATATTCGACTCCAAACTTATTTTCTTTGCTTGTGTCATATTGAAAAACAGATCCGTCAATTCACCGATCAATTTCTTAAGCAGAATTCTCTCAGGTTGATAAGGGATTTTTCCTTGCTGCGTTACTGACCAATCCAATAGATTAGTTAATAAGGTAGATAGATTACTGATCGTTTTATCAAAAACAGCATGAATATCATGTAAATCTTTAAGGTCTTGATTCAAAATACTCATTTTCATAATAGCAGATAAGCCTTTAAAGGAATTAACAGGCCCCATCAAATCATGCGCAATAATAGAAAGGAATTTCTCACGAGTTTCATTGATGCCTTCCAGTTGATCTCTCTGAGCCTCAATTTCTTCTTTTCGCTCCTCTAGTAATGAATTTAGCTTTTGTTTCTTTCTGCTATTGCGGTAGTATAAAATGCTGAGTATAGCCAACAACAAAATGATTATAGCCATAGAAGCAAAAATGGCATACTTATTTTTTTGCTCTGCTTTTAATAGCTGAATCTCCGCCTCTCGTTGGTTAACCTCGTATTCAGTTCTCATATCGGCTATTTCCCTGATCTTTTCTTCACTATTGATACTGTCGCGATAAACTAAGTACTGGCTTTGATGAAAATAGGCTTTTTGGTAATCATTTTGGTCATCATACAATTCGGATAATTTAAGATTGGCATCACGGATTTGCTCTTTCAATGAATGTTCCTGAGCTATTGTAAGGCTATGTTCAGCATATTCTATAGCACGTTCTAAATCATTATTTTCTTTGTAAATATCCGCAATATAGAGATCGTACACTGCTATAGGATAAAAATCACCCATGTCTCTTAGAATGACAGTAGCTAGATCCATTTTGTTTTTTGCAATTCGGTGTTCTCCCTTTTGGGCGTGAACCAGGCCCATATTACCTATAGTATAGGCAGTACCCATTAAAAATTCTACTTCTTGGAATATTTTACCCGATTCTTCAAAATAGATTAATGCAGAATCATACTTTCCGATAATTCGGTAAAATTCTCCTGCATTCATTAGGCTTTTGGCCAAATTGGTTGAATCTATTTTATTGTTGCCGTCACGAAGGCTTTCTATTCCTAAGCTGTAATACTTTATCGCTTTATCATAATCCTCGCTTACGCGGTAAAGAGTACCTAAAGCACTGTACATTAAAGACTGCCGTCTGATGTCTTCCTGCTTTTTGGCGAGCTTTAATGCTTCTAAATAATAAAACAAAGCGTCCTCTAAATTCCCGATTTTCTTATAAATATGGCCGAGACGATATTGTATTGGGTATAACCAAATACTATTTTTTGGTTTTTTGGCTATTTTCAAGGCTTCTAAACCATACTTCAAACGCTTTTTAGAATCTAACTGAGAATTTCTTATTATTTCATCATAAACATTAAGCTTTGCAGAATCATTTTTGAATTTATCCTTTATTAATAATTTATTAAGACTATCAAATTCCGCATACTGAGCTATCAAAGAATGACTCAAAAGATAGAAAAGACATAAGAAGAAAATACTTTTTAATAATGATGGGGCTATCTTACCCTTTTTCATCTACTTCTAATTCAGGATCATCCACAAAGGGATCATTCCCTATTTTATACGCAATACTATAAGATTCTGAACCTGTTGCATTTTCACTTACAGTTCCTGTCCAATCGGAAGCTGGATCATTTGGATCTACAGGAGCTGGATTTACAGAAAAAATATCTTGGCTATTTGGTTTGGCCGTAATTCCTGTAATTTGGTCTATTCCTCCATTGGGAACTAGCTTCCAGGTAACCGTATCGCCTTTTTTTACATTGGTTGTGATATTATTTTTACCAGAATGGCCTTCATTATCTGTTAAGTACAGTTGATTGTTGCCTTCTTGTTTACTGATGTTGATGATTTCTGTTGACATGTAGTTTTTGGTTTAGTTTTGTATCCTTCAAATATAGTAATATTTAAATATTAGTTGGTATCATCTTAAGCCACTTTAACTTTTATTGGATGAACTTAAAGTTTTTATAGATAAGTGGTTGTATTTTATCTTGTGAATTAGTTTTGATTTGGTGAAATCATCTCAGAACTAAATAAAAAAGGCAGCATGAATTTGATTCCATGCTGCCTTTAGTCTATTGATAATGTCGTTTAGAACGGTTTCCTTCTACATTTGGAGAAGGATTAAGGATGAGGCTTAGAATATTACCCCAAACGATATCGCTCTTAGCGGGTAATCTGCTTCAGGTCCCCTGTCTTCTATAAAGATTGGGCTCAAATCATAAGTAGCAAACAAGTCTACACCTTTCCATCCTATTTGCGCTTTTAAGCCGTACTTCCAGTTGTTGATATGGAAATTGTTTTTTATCACATCCTTGCCATCATCATCATATTTGAATTTTGATTTGCTGGCAATTCTGTAGCTTCCGAAAGGACCTACACCAATTCTGAAGGCATCACTGCTTTTACCAAGGTGGAACATTGGAACAAAGTTGAAATTCAAGTAAGTGATGTTTAATTTACTTCTAGTTGGGTTAATATCTGGCCTAGATAAATCATTATCTAGTAATTCTACTTGCTCTTGGCCTTTTGTAAATTGATAGTTGTTATCAGCCAGCGCAAAATTGTTCCATAATATTCCTAATTGGAAATTGAATTTTACATAAGGACTAACCGATATTTTATGATTAGAATGAATTCCGTAAGTCCAGGAAGTTAAAGGATCCAAAGCGAAATTTTTATTGTCCGTATCAGGAAATTGATCGCTTGAATTTAAATAGTTGTTCAAACCCACTGAAAATTCAATATCCTGGTCGTGCTTAACGAGTCGGTCTTTATCTTTTTCTACCACTTTCTCTTTATTGAAAGCCGTACTGAAATCTTTTTCAAATTCACTACCCCAGTCATTTTCTGAATCATCATCACCGTTTGTAAATATTTTACCCATTTGAAAATGTGCATCTGCATTAGCAGAATAATCTCTGATAAAGCCTATGCCGGATTCAGGCATATTCGTAGTAGATGCTGTGCCAGAATATCCGTCATTGCAATCTACTTTTAAGGTGATGGCTTCAATTCTTCCATTAATGATCTGAAGGTTTTCATAAGCAATTTCAATTCCTCTCTTGGAAGCTTCTTCTTTAATTCTGTCCAATTCAGTTCTAGAAGTAGTCTCTAAGATTTGAACTTTGTACAGATCATTACTTTTTGTACTTAACTCACTCAGGTAATAATAATCACCTGATTGTTTGATTAAATACGTCACATTTTCTCCTGCTACAAGAACTTCTTCGTCATTTAAGTCTCCTGCATTTTCAGAAATGCTTTCCAGTATTTTCTTCAAATTCAAAGCTTTTACATCTTCCTTATCCTGAATATTATTCAAGATAATTTTAACCATTTCTCCATTTGCTTGGATCACCTTTAAAGTGTCGGTATTCCAACTATTTGCACTGGCCATTTGACTGAAAAGGCCAAAACAAACTATTATCGATATTTTTAGTATATTTTTCATATCTGTGTCTTTTTCTTTGTTAATTATTTTCTTTTTTATTGAACTGAAATGCAGAAGCAAACAATTCGTTTTTTGCACTTCTCAAGTCCGCTAAACTGAATTCACTGGCCAGTGATTTAAGCTTTTTGTTACTCTTTACTATTAAATTCTCTTCTTTTTTAGTTTCTGCATAAGCATAGTGAATTTCAACTATTACCTTATTTTCTTGCTTTTGAGGTGATAATCTTAATTCAGGTATTCTATTAATTCCAAAATCAGCTTCAAAACCATTTACCTTTTCGATGGAGGCCATTCTGTTGAACTCTTCTATTGCTGGTTTAGCTAAAGTTGGTTTTGTAGTTTGTACTGAACTGTTACGCTTTTCAACTGAATTTTGTACCGGTACTTCTTTAGCAATTTCCGGTTTCGATATAATATCATTTCCTGAAAAGCTTAGCTGAGCACTGTTTAATTCAATTTTGGCAATATTTTGTTCTTCTGTCTGATTAAAATTATATACCAATCCGAATGATAAAACCAAAAGGATACTAACACTAGCGGCTATCATCCACGGGAATCCCTTTTTTTGCTTCTTCCCTTTCATTTGGGCTTGCACTTTGGCAAAAGCATCGGCTGAAACCGGTTCGCTGTGGCGCTCCAGTTTTTGCTTGAATAATTGATCTATTTTATGAGTTTCCATGACTTATTGATATTTCTTGTTCCATTTCCGCTAAGCGCTTTTGCAAGTAAACCCTTGCTCTGCTCAACTGCGATTTGGAAGTGTTTTCATTAATTTTTAACTGTTCGGCTATCTCCTTATGAGAAAAGCCTTCAATGGCATAGAGGTTAAAAACCGTTCTATACCCTACAGGAAGCTCTGCTATCATTTGCATTAAATCTTCTGTTTGCAAATGGTCTTCCATGGCATCCAAATTCGGCAAGTGATATGCTTCTTCTATATCGATATTCAGTTGCATGTTTTTATGCTTCCGCAGATATTGCAAAGATTCATTTACCATGATGCGTTTCATCCAGCCTTCAAAATTTCCTTCTCCCGTATATTGTTCTATTCGTTCGAATATTTTTGTGAAGGCGATTATCATCACACCTTCTGCTTCCAATACGTCTTTTACATACCGTCTGCAAAGGCCGAGCATCCTCCCGGAGTATTTGTCAAACAAGGCACGCTGTGCACTTGCTTTCTGCTTAATGCATCCTGCTATTAAGTCTTCTTCCGTTTTAGATTTGTTGATAAACACTTTCATTTTTGCTGGTTACATTAAGAAGATGCAGATAGTTTGCCATCGGTTGCGTGGGTTGATAAAGTTTTTTGAAATTTAACGAAATTATTGCATTGAAATGTTTCTAGGGTATTTATTTCCGTATTGCAAATGCGATAATTTCAAGCGTCCTCATTGCCTCATTGGGGTGGCTTTGGCACAAACTAGGACCAGGGAACGATTCGGATTATTGATTTTCTTGACTTAATTCAGCTGCTTTCCGCATCTTGTTGATTTCCTTTAAAGCTTTTTCTGATATTTCTTGTGTTCTTTCTCGATTAAGGTCTAATTGTTTTCTTTGTTCTATTGCTATTTTATTTGCTATTTCTGCTCGCTTTCTTTACTCTTCAATCAAATCAGAATATTTGTCAGTAAGAGCCTCTTGCTCTTCAGCTTTTTGTTTCTGAGAAAATCCAAATATAATGGAGGCTGCAGTAAGGATGGAAAGGACAGCTATAATAAGGTTCTTTTTCATGAGATTAGTCGATATTATAGAAGTAATTTAGTTTTTAATTTTTTTAAATCCTCTTAAAGCTATCAGCTTTAATTAAAACTAGTCATCATCAATTCTATTTTGTCAAATAATTCACCAACGCCTAATGCAGCCCATAAGATAAAGATTGCTAATAATACTTTAGTGAACTTAGGTATTGTAATGTCAGTCAATTTTTTGATATAACCATAAATTGGTAAATAGTATATTAATGAGCATAACATTATAAATATGCCAAAAAATGGGTCATTGCCCCAAAAAGTGTTTACAAATCCTATTGCCAAAGCTAAAATTCCGAATAACCAACTGATTAAATGTCCGATTCTTGTTTCCATGTCATTTATATTTTTAACAAATATAATGTTTACTTTGAAATACAAAGTACTTTTATATAAATATTTTAGTATAGTCTTAATAAATACCTCGAAATCACTAAACCAAATATAATTGAGATGAATACGGGACAAGTCTTGCTCGGAGAGAGCGGAAAGTTTAGCGTACCAGCAGTAAACTTTCCTGATTTTTCTATCTTTTTTATCAATTCCTCACAGTCTTTCCAACCACAGGTTGGTCAGCCTTTGGCTGAGAACTGAACCTAAAGGGAGGTAACTTTGTAGATGATATGAGATTTCCTCCTTCTTGTTCAGGCATTTTCGAACTCATCCCGATCCGAAAGCTGGCGGACCACCCTTCTCTTCAAAAAGAGAAGGGAATAATACTGAAGCAATCATTCTAAAATGTATAAGGGGACTTTATTTATCCCCTCTCTTTTGAAAAGAGAGGGGAAGATTTGTCAAAGACAAATCAGGGGTGAGTTGTTAATTGGCAGTTTAGCAATAGGCTAATCGAGCTAGTTATATAGTAGAAAAAAGATTAGGTTAAAAATGAAAACAAAGAACATTGCCATTCGAGTTGTCAAAATGATAAAACCTATGGTATTCCTATAATATAAGTTCAATAATTTTTGCATCCTCATTACCCCATTGGGATGCTAGTGCACAAAAGAGGTCGAACAAACCTTGATATGTAATATTGATATTTAATTGAATGGAGTTTTGCACCTATTCAACCTTATTATAAATCACTGGCATTTGTCCTTTCCATTTTTTCCAAATATCATCATTTAGAATAAGTTGCGACATTAAATGTGCCACATTTATTCTGCTGGTTTTTCCTGCTTTAAAAACTGCACTTGTGGTAGGGGATGGATGCAGGCTGTAATCCGTAAGCTGTTCTTCATCAATTAAAGTATCTGGTCGGACGACCACCCATTCAATTTTGGGATTGACTTGGCCAACTTGAAGTCTTAAATAATCAGATGCCTTTTCATTGTCTGCATGCGGAGGAATAAATAATCGTATCAAGGCCATTAGAATTTTTTGTGCTGTAGAGATGGGTTCCTTCAGATCTCTATTTTGATTGCCAACTGTATTCATCAAAACAAATTTCATCGGTTTATCAGCATTGTTTTGTAAAATAGCTTCACAGATGAGTTGAATCGCGTTGGTGACGAGTCTGCGAGGCTTTCCGAATAAGCCCTTAAAAGTAAGATTGTGTCCCAAACAAGAGGCCACTGCATCACAATCAGAAATGATGACAGCCATTTCATCACTATTTATTTCTGCAATATTCCTATGAACCATATGGATTTGCTCATTGTGCTGCCATAATTCAGGAATATGGGCAGAAGGGCGAACCAGAATTTTGACTTCTTTTCGTGCAAATAGTAGTTGCTCGACTAAAAGTCTTCCTGTTGCTCCACTTGCGCCAACAATTAAGGTCTTCATAAGGTCTTTAGTTTTCAATCAAATATAAACTAAAGTATTTATTATATGAAATAGGGAATTTTGAAATAGAGTGTTAAATTTTTAAATCACAATCAATTAAATAAGTATCATTGAATAAAGGAGAATTTGAAGGGTATGAGAACTTTTTTCCATTTCCATCAAAAAACTCAAAATAAACACTGATTTTATTTGATCGTGATAACTCATTTTTAGGAATAATCATTTCGAAGTAAACATGTCTGTCTTTAGAATTATTAGTAGCAGTAAACTCTTTAATACAGATTGCCTCTGTATTTAAAATGCAGGGCTTAAGTCTTACTTTTGAAAACATTAAAGACTTACAAACCAAATATTCGGATTTATAAGTAATAGGGCTAAAATTTCTGTCAAGAAGCGAATCTATTTTATTGTTATTATTATAGTCTACCCAAATCGTATAAAAATCTAATTTTGGCCATTTACCATCTAATTCATTTGTTTCATCTCCTATGAAATCAAATTTAAATTTTATGTCTTTCTCTAAACATTCATAAGTCACAATATGATTTTCATTTTTTATAAGATAATTATCATCTAGTGGATTTTTCTCATTCATGCTTTCAAGGTTAACCGAGTTCATAATTAATATTATAAATGAGAAGATGATTGATAAATTTGATGCCATATAAAAAGGGTTTAGTTTTTATCCAAAGTTATTGAAATAGTATGAGAATTGTAAAAAGCAAATAAGTCAACAAATCACTCACCTCAAAACCCTTACACCTCAAAATCTCAACACCTACTACACTCATGTAATTCTGCTACCATATTTCACTCGAATTTCTTAGATTACTTTTCAAATCAAAAAATCAGTTCTTATGAAGAAAATATATCTATTCCTTTTAATGGCTTTTGTTTCTGCAGAGACTTTTGCGCAGGGTACAATGCTTTTGCGGCAGCCTACTTTATCTGCGGAGCATGTGGTATTTGTTTATGCCAATGATTTATGGAAAGCTCCATTAGCAGACGGTGATGCCATTCGCCTGACGACCAATGAAGGCTATGAATCAACTCCTCATTTTTCTGATGATGGTAAATGGGTTGCTTTCAGTGCTGAATACGATGGTAATACTGACGTTTATGTAATACCCATTGAAGGCGGAAACCCTAAAAGATTGACCTATCATCCGGGTGGAGATTATGTACAAGCTTGGACTCCAGAAGGAGAAATTTTATTCCGAACTGGAAGAAAGGCTCATCCTACTAAAACCTCTCAATTATATACTGTATCAGTTGAAGGTAGTTTCCCTCAGCCATTGGTGGATATAAGAGCTTCGTATGGAGAAGTTTCTCCTGATGGAAATTATTTAGCTTATACCCCGATTACATCATGGGATCCTGAATGGAGAAATTATCGTGGTGGACAAGCCATGCCGATTTGGATTTTGAACTTGCAGAATCAGGAATTGACCAGAACTCCACAATTAGACAAGGAAAGACATCTTGATCCGGTTTGGGTAGGGCAGAAGGTCTATTACTTATCCGAAAGAGATTATGTTAGTAATATTTGGAGTTACGATTTAGCATCACAAAAAGAGGAACAAATTACCTTTCATAAAAAATTCGATGTAAAGAGCCTGGACGCTTTCGGAGAACAAGTTGCATATGAACAAGGCGGCTATTTACATGTGCTTAACGCCAATGATAAATCAAGCAAACAATTGGAAATCAATGTCATGGGTGATTTGAATTTTAGCAGAGAAAGATGGGAAGATGTTACCGCAGGAACTGTAAGTAATCCAAATCTTTCACCCAATGGGAAAAGAGCCATTTTTGAGCATAGAGGAGATGTTTTTACCTTTCCGAAAGAGGAGGGAAGCTGGAGAAATATTTCCCAGAGTAGTGGTGTGGCTGATAGATATCCGGTTTGGTCGCCGAAAGGAGATAAAATTGCCTGGTTTTCAGACGCTAGCGGTGAATATCAATTAGTAGTTGCCAATCAATTTGGAGAAAACCAAAAATCATATGCGCTGGAAAATCCTACTTTCTATTTCACTCCGGATTGGTCTCCTGACGGTAAATTGATAAGTTATACGGATACCGATTATAATTTGTGGTATATCAGCTTGGAAAATGGAGCAGTAAAAAAAGTAGATACTGATGGCTATGCGCATCCAAACAGGACCATGAATCCGAACTGGTCGCCCGATAGCCGATATATTGCTTATGAAAAACAGCAAAATAGTCATTTCAAAGCTATTTTTATTTATGATACTCAATCTGGCCAAACACATCAAGTGTCTGATCCATTAGCGGATGCTACTTCTCCACAGTGGGATCAGTCAGGGAAATATTTGTATTTCTTAGCAAGTACTGATTATGGTTTGAATTCAGGTTGGTTGGATATGAGTTCTTATGATCCTTCGGTAAGCAGAGCTTTGTATGCAATAGTTTTAAGTGCTGATGGTCAAGCTCCAAATTTACCTGAAAGTGATGAGGAAGAAGCAAAGAAGACAGAGGAAGAAAATACTAAGGACAAAAAAGATAAAAAGGATAAAAAAGAAGAAGAAACGGTCGTGAAAATTGATTTTAATAATATTCAAGACCGTATAGTTTCATTAAAGCTGCCCGAACGAAATTATCAATTTATCAAAAGTGGTCAGAAGCATAAAATTTTCATTGCAGAATCAATACCTAATCAGCAAGGATTGAAAGTGCATAACTATGATGTGAAAAAGGAAAAAGCGGAGGATTTTGAAGAGGGTGTAAGTCAAATGGTACTTTCCAAAAATGGTGATTATACGCTTTTTCAAAAAGGTGGGAACTGGAATATTAGTGAAACAAAAGGAAAAGTAAAGCCTGAAGATAAAATTTCAGTATCAGCCAAAATAAATGTGGTGCCTAAAGCTGAGTATGCACAGATTTTTAAAGAAGGCTGGAGATTTATGCGTGACTTCCTTTATGTGGACAATGTACATGGTGCACCTTGGGATAAAGTGTATAGTTGGTATCAGCCATGGGTTGAACATGTGCATCACAGAACTGATTTGAATTATTTAGTGGATATTTTAAGTGGTGAGGTGGCAATTGGTCATTCCTATGTTTCAGGTGGTGATATGCCGGATGTAGACAGGGTCCCAGTTGGTTTGCTGGGAGCTGATTTTGAAATTGAAAACGGTTATTATAAAATCAGCAAGATTTATGATGGTGAGCATTGGAACCCAGATATTGATGCGCCTCTTGGTTTAACTGGCCAAAAGGTAAAAGAAGGAGATTATATATTAGAAGTAAATGGTAGAAATATTACGGCTAATGATAATATCTATGAGCATTTTGCCCAAACTTCAGGAAGAACGGTTTCTATTATGGTCAATAGCACTGCATCAAAATCAGGATCAGAAAGAGTATATGTGAAGCCTGTGGGTAACGAATATCGCCTAAGATATATTGATTGGGTAGAAGGTAACAGAAGAAAAGTAGATGAAATGTCAGACGGAAAACTGGCTTATGTTTATATTCCTAATACCAGTGGACCTGGCTTTACCAGCTTTAATCGTTATTATTTTGCACAGCAAGATAAAAAAGGAGTGGTATTAGATGAGAGAAATAATGGTGGTGGCTCAGCGGCAGATTACATGATTGATATCATGACCCGCGAACCCATTGGTTATTTCAACAGCAAAGCCGGAGATAATCGTCCATGGACTTCACCAATTGCAGGTATTTGGGGACCAAAAGTGATGATCATTAATGAAAGAGCGGGTTCTGGTGGCGATTTATTGCCTTATATGTTTAAGAAAAAAGATATTGGGCCTTTGGTAGGGACTCGCACTTGGGGCGGACTTGTAGGTACCTGGGATACGCCAAGATTTATTGATGGCGGAAGAATGGTAGCTCCAAGAGGAGGATTTTATGATACTGATGGTGAATGGGCTGTAGAAGGAGAGGGAGTAGCGCCTGACATTGAAGTAATAGATGATCCTAAATTGGCTTTACAAGGTAGAGATGCGCAATTGGAAAAAGCGGTGGAAGAAGCGTTGAAATTATTGGAAACAGAGGAATTTGAAATGCAGCCTGAGCCGGAAGCTCCTGTGAGATGGAAACGACCTGAGGATAATTAGTAATTTAATATCATCTCAAATATTAATGTTGTATAAAATGCATTAACATAAGAGCTTTGAAAAACCACCTATTTAAAAGTAATGTTTTGATGTACTTAACATTATGAAAAAGGTCGACCAAAATTCGGTCGACCTTTTTTTATAGGAAGTGGGAGTATCCCTTAAACCTTATAAATTTCTAAATTAGGACTTAAGCAAATCTCTTAATACTTAATCATTTTAGACATAACATAATTTCCTTTACCATCCTGTAATCGGATAATATAACTTCCAATTGCTAAATGATTCAAATCGATTTGAGTTTGGCCATTTTGAAGTTGTATTTTTTTATGAATAACCCCTTTTATGTCAAATATTATCAATTGGTTTGCCTCTAGAGCATTTTCCAGGTTTAAATTCAATATGTTTTTTACTGGATTGGGGTAAAAGCTAAAACTCATCAAATTATCAGGATTATTGGCGGTTACTCTACCGGTTTCTGTCACTTTGATCTTTCCGTCTTCAACTACAGCTTCTACACTTACCACTTCCCCCTGTTCACCACTTAAATTAAAATCAATATCTGAAGTTTCGTCAGTTTCCACACCCGGATATTCAACTCTTATTCTATAATCCCCACTAGGGAGGTTAGGGAATGTAAATTCACCGTTTTCATCGGTTTTAACATAAGCCACTAACTCATAATCATTATCCAACAATCTGAGGCTAGTTTCTGGCCTTGAGGAGCCCGTAAGTCTTCTTACACTGACTCCGGCACCACTTACTCTCTTCCTTGGTAAAAATCTTAATGAAGAATCTGCTTCTTCAAATTCTTCTTCAATAATTCCGGATATTTCTGAGCCGGGTTCCGTTAGTGGTTCAGGTTCCTTTTCTACATTAATAGTTATTCCACTTATACTTTGTTGTAAAAATAGAGTGTCAGCAACCTGCCAATCCAAAGTATTCCCTAAATAGGTAGGAATCAAATTTGGATATTGGATTTCATCAGGATCAGCCAAAATGATATAGTCGCCTAATATTAAATTTTCAAAATTGAAAGTACTGCTGCCTGCTAATGACTGAACCGCAGCGGTATCATATTTATTGGCAAAAGGATTAATGGCAAATAGCCTAACATTTCCTTCATTTACATTTACATTATCGATATCTACTACATTTCCAGAAAGGTTGGCTGCAATAGTTTCATAGGGGATATAAGTCCTATGGCTTCGCTTCCCTGTTGCATCTACCGCCTGGAAAACTAAATCATAAATTTGATTAGGCTCAATGCCAGACCGATTAGGTAAAAATTCAACTTCTAAATTTGTAGAAGGAGTAAATCCTCTTACACTATAAGGGGATGTTGATTGATTATTTCTTCTATAAAGATATCTTATCCGAGCAATATTATTTTCATTATTGGATTTCACATTGAGCTTAGCTGATAATCTTGCTCCAATTACAATATTATAAATTGATGGTACAGGTGGTAAACCACTTAATTGATAAGGATCAGTTCCGGCATAAGCACCTTGCGCTAGGCTGGCATCAATAGGTATGTAATCGTTATCAACAGAAAAAGTACCACTCGAATTAGTGAAAAGACCCTCTTCATAAGCAATATTATTACTAAAAGTGTTCGTGCCTGTTCCTTGTGTCCCTACAATACTATTAGAAAAGCTTATTCCATTAATACTATCGTTAATGAATCGAATATTATTGTAATCAAATACCATATTTCCTAAGCTGTTTTTATTAGGAGAGATGATATCGAAGAAAGTACTTATCGTATCTATGATATTATTCCGAACATCAAAATTATCATAGGATCTAATGGCATTTTGAACGGTAGTCGAAGCAAATTGTAAGTCCCCAATAATATTTCTAAGTATCCTTATACTATCATTTTTATCGATTAAAGTCAAATTTTGTAGGTTATTACCAACAATATTAACATTTTCTAAAACATCAGTGGCCGAAGAGGATTGGTTGTTGAGCCTTAATAATCTTGCAGATATTCCGTAAACCGCACTTCCATCCGATGAAGCAGTTAAATCAATAAAATCTACTGTAGCTGCTTGTTTGTTAAATTGCGTTTCAGGGTTTTCCTCTAAGAAATATCCAGGCCCTATAAAAACCCTTGGACCATCTACTATAGCTCCAGTATATGGTTCATTAGAACCGGCTATATAAAGAGTATCACCTCCTTTAGTGGCTGCTACAGCTTGAGATAAATTCCTAAAGTCTGCGATAGTTTCGGCTCTATTATCCACATACCAATTGGTTTTTCCTCCAGCAATTTTTAAATTAATGGGTGCTGAGTTTAATACTAAATCAACTAAACTAGGATGTGTTGCTCTCAATATATAGCGACCTGATTTAGCAGTGGTAAAATTATCTATAGTCAAAGTATTGTTAATAGCGTTAGCTAAAGAATCACCATTTAAGATCCATTGGTAGTTAGTGCTGTCAAATGCATTAATTGCAGAACTTATATCGTGAGAAGCGCCAATCGCTACTTCAATATCCTGAGGAGTGCCAATTCTGCGTTGCGGGCTATAATTGTAATTTACAATTGCTAGATATGGAATTAAACTTTCAAATTGTAGTTGATTATTGGATAGGTTAACTGTTTGTAAATTAGGTAGAGCACTAATATCAGGCATAAAATCAAAATTATTAGAGCTGATATCAAAAGTGTTCAAATTTCCAGCTGAAGTAATTTCTATTGGGAAAGCACCTTCTAAAAGATTATTTCTTAAATAAAGTGAATTAAGGTTGATTAAATTCCCAATTCTCTGATCGATGGTTCCGGTGAATTGCTGTTCTGATAAATCCAGCCCATAAAGATTAGTTAAATTATATACTCCTTCAGGAAATGCTCCTCCATTAGCTTTAGTATTCCATATAGAAAGAAATTCTAATTGTGTTAACTCCCCTAAATTATCCGGTAAGTCAACCAAAAGATTTCGGTTTCCTCCAGCTTGCAATGCTCTGAAGTTTGGCATATTAAGAACATCAGGTAATGTTCCGGTGAAATTGTTACCACTAAACCAGAATTCTATCAAGGAAGGACAGTTTAAAATTTCAATAGGCACTTCACCACCCAAATTTAAATTCTCCAGATATAAAAACTGTAAACTATCCATTTGACCTATTGCTATAGGGATTCCTCCCTCAAGCATATTATTACTTAAGTCTAAGATCCTTAGTTTCCGAAGCTGACCTATTTCTGGTGGTATCTGTCCAACTAATTCGTTTCCATTTAAGCTTAATTCATCTAGACTAGGAGCATTGACTATCTCAGGAGGAATAGTATCTGAAATAAAATTATTGAATATTCTTAATTCGATTAGCCTTTGCTGAAAAGCTTCAGGGTAGATAGGGCCTGTGAAATTACAATCATGTGCAGATATTCTCTCCAAGGCCGGAAGGTTTCTAATAAAATCGAATAATTCACCACCTAAATTGGGATTAACATAGAAATACATATTCACTAAAGAATCTAGGTTCTTAAAGCTTTGGGGTAAAGTTCCATTTAGATTATTATTATTTAAATCTATACTTGTGACCCTTCCTTCTGCATTTAATTGCACACCATACCATTGATTAAGTGGCAATGTAAGCCAACCATCTGCGTTAGTCCATGCAGTATCCCCAGGATTTGTTGCATTATATAAATCTACCAAAGCTAAAGAATCTTCAACATTACCATTAACTAAGACCGATAAAAATCCTTGCCGGGATTGGTAGGTTCCGGATTTTAAATTCTGTGTACTATATACGGAAGGTGAAACTTGCATACTTACACTTCCGCTTTCTACTTTAGCCGCAAAATTTCCATAATTATACCGAATTTGTTGTTGGGCAATTAATATTTGGTTTCCAAAAAATAGTGTGGCTACCAGAAAAATTAAAAATCGTTTCATAGACATAGATTTCAAAAAATGTGATTATTATTTTAAAATTAATTTACAGCTATTTTTTATCTAAAGACAATAACTTTTCCAACTTATCAATTTTTTCAGATAATATTTTTGTCTCATTAAGTGCAGTAGTCAAGGCTTCATTTTCCTTTTCTAAATTCTCCACTTTTGCATTTAACTCTTTGATGGCTTCTATTAATACTGCTGTCATCTGAGCATAATTCACTGATTTATATCCTTCTTGATTGGTATGTACAAATTCCGGATATACTTCTTCCACTTCTTGGGCAATTACCCCAATCTGTCTCTTTTGTGATTTGTTTTGGTCTTTCCAGTAGTAGGAGGCACCCCTCAATTTAAGAGTATTCTCCAATGAATTGTCTAGTGTGGTTATTCCCTTTTTGTAGCGTTTGTCAGAAGTCTGATTTACTGTTACAGCATTAATAACTCCAGTTGAGCCATTTAAGGTAATCGTGGTATTAACACTATCATCTTTCATTGCTATAAAGGCATGAGAAGAACCAAATCCATCAGGTCTAACTTCAAGTTGAAGTCTTAAATTATCAATAGCAGTGTTGTCTTCTCCATATAAATGAATTATTCCATTGGTTTGAGAGCCAACTGCAACATTTTGAAAACTACCAATCCCTGTTGTACCATCCAAAGTTATACTTTGATTACCTAAAGTATCTCTAACATCAATTTTGCCATTGAAATTACCCCAGCCTTGGTCACCATTAAATGAAATTGTGGGGGCACCTGTACTATTTCTGATTTGTATTCCTCCAGCCCCTGTTTCGTTGAAATTTCCATTTAACGATACTGTGTTAGTACTTGCACCAGCCTGGTTATTTTGAAAATTTAGAAACCCGAATTCTTGTAAGCCGTCACTACTTCTACTTACACCGAGGTCCAAAGCTGAATAATACCAACCACCTCCATCACCTATGGCACCATAAGCTGACATATTTGCTAAATCATGATCTTGCCATCCAGCTGATCCAAAGAGAAAATTGGGAGAAGAATCCGCAAATAAATCTAAACTTCCACTAACCCCGGTCGGGTCGGCTCCTCCGTTATCTTGACTTATTGATAATCGAGCCTGACCTCCACCATTTGACCTATTTATCTCTAATTGAGCTGTTTCTTCCCCACCTGGCAATGCAATTACTTTAAACCGACCTAAGCCAAAATTTGGCTGAACAGAACCTTCTAAATACACTTCTGGGTATTTTCCATCTGCAAAAGAACCTAATAATAGAGCTCCGCTTAAGGCTTCAGCACTGTCGTATGAGATTAATTGTGTGAAACCATCATTGCCATAACCTCCGAACCAGCCCACATTTGTATGGTTACTATTATTTGTATATAAACTTCCACTTCCCTTGTTAGTTACTCTTAATTGAGCACCTAAGAATCCAAGCGAATCAAATAACATAAACCTACCTCCGTAAGCTCCTCCCGAAAATACTTTAAGTGAGTCATTAGCACCATATAATCGTAACTGGCCATCTGAATCTCTCGGTAATAATTCTCCCCTTAGTTTGCCTGTTGAATCTTTTATTTTTATAGATTCACCATTTTTGGTTAATGATGTTCCATTTATAAGAGGTTTGTATAGTGTAACGCTGCCTATATTTGTAGTGTCTACTGTTATGCTTAATGGAGTTTCACTAACATTTGCAAAAATTGAATCAGGTAACAAAGTAATTTCACCAAGTACTACATTGTAGATGCCATTGTCAATAGGTACCCCTACAATGGTTTCAGTCCATCCGTAATCAGGAAGTTCAAATATAAAAGTTTTAGTGCCATTTACAGGAACTCCAGATTCTTCCAAATATCCTTGGAAAGGAAGTTTTTGTGCTGTTAAAATAAATCCGAATAAAAAGAAAGCGAGAAATAAGTAAACCTTTTTCATTACATATTAAGTTTAGTTTTTATATGTAATATAATGGTTAACATTTAAGTATGAAAGACCAATTCTGTAAAATACCTATTAATAGGTATGGTTAGATTAAGGGTTTTCGATGAAGCTCTCTATATTACAGATTAAATTAGAAGTAAGATTGAACGGGTTTGATATCAGAAATCTATGAAAGTGAAAAGTTAAAAATAGGTCTGTTAAGGATACCCCTGGCTATAATAAAGAACAATTGAACGATATGACTTCTCTTGAAAAATGATTTTTTTCAAATTAGATAGGGATACTTTATTTAGGGAGTTTCTGAAGCTCTTTTTGATTGGTTAAAATTCTTTCCTCTACGATAGAATATATTCTTTTATCAATTAATCTGGAATTGGAAGTGTATTGATCAAACTCTTGAACTGTCAAATTTCCAATAATCATTCCTTTCAGTTCTGACTTGTATCTGATTTCTTTTTGAAAAATAGAATGAATATAATTTGCTTTCTTATTCTCTGAAATTTTAAAGTATTCGCTCTTTTTGGTAAAGAGCAAATTAGAAAAATGGTTTAATAAAAGGCTGTGAAGTTGTTTTATAATAGGTCTTAAAGTCTCATTTTGAAAGGATTCAATGTCTTTGGTACCAATTTTAACTTCTGCAGAAGGTATTGCAGGTCGGGATTCAGATTTATACATACCCCAAAAAGCAAAAATGAAGCTTTTTGTTTAAGGTTGAGCCTGATTTAATAATTACTCTTAAAATCGAAATCTTCTTTATCGGAGTCTAATAATTTACCTTGCTGGCATTTTAATACTCTGGAAGGATGCGTGTCTAAGAAGCTGTGATCATGAGTTCCCATCAATATGGCTGTACCGCTTTTATTGATGTCTGTAAATAGTTTAAATATACCTTCTGAAACCTCTGGATCTAAATTTCCTGTTGGCTCATCAGCTATTAAAAGGATAGGTTCATTTATTAGTGCTCTTGCTATTACGACTCTTTGTTGTTCCCCACCTGAAAGCTGATGGGGCATTTTATTGTCTACCGCACCTAATCCTACTCCCATCAAAACATCCGCCATACGGGTTTTCATTTTAGACTTTTCTTTCCAGCCAGTGGCTTTCATTACGAAATAAAGGTTTTCAGCTACCGTTCGATCTGCAAGGAGCTGAAAATCCTGGAATATAACACTAATCTTTCTGCGAAGCTGTGCAACTTGCTTTGATTTTATGCCATTTATTTTGAATCCTGCCACTTCCATCTGACCCAAACGCAAATCCAAATCAGCATAAAGCGTTTTCATCAAAGAGCTTTTTCCACTTCCAGTTCTACCAATAAGGTAAACAAATTCCCCTTTACCAATATTTAATGAAATATCACTTAATATTGCTTTATCTTCTTGAAAGATAGTAGCGTTTTCAATGCGGATTACGGGTTCGTTGGAAAATGATGACATCTTAGTTATATGGATTCTAAAATTTAATTATACAAAAAATTATCATTTAATTCTGATTATCAATCAATTACTTCAACTTTGCAGTAATTGTCTATTAGGCGCTATTTAAATGTCTAAAGCCTGAATTTTACCGAAAGGTAATTGATTTATAACTTCCTGCAAGGCATCTTCCTTGCCTTCCAATCCATATTTGTCTAAATTTTTTAACGGACGGTCGGCTCTAAAATAAGCAATTAATACAAAATCATCATCCCTAAG